>JASJCX010000114.1 GCA_030065255.1 Calothrix sp. MO_167.B42
TAAAACTGAGATTATCCAGCTATATACAAAAGCATTGCAATCTCCTCTTTATGCAGTTAACTTATGCCTATCCTTTAGAAATAAATCCAATAAAGGCATCATGGTGACAGATCAACTTTTTGAAGAAACTGTTGATAAATTAATCCAAACTAAAGGAGAGATGATTAACCAATATTTTTCCGATACAAATTTCCCACTTCTTAATAAATTGGGAATTGATTTACCAAAATAGGTTACATTCAAATTTATCAAGTGATATATGCAAATTCATACACCCGATTGGGTTAAACACGCTGTTTTTTATCAAATATTTCCCGATCGCTTTGCTAGAATTGTTCCACCACATCAAGCTTGGCTACTTAATGTACCTTTAGAAGATTGGAATGCACCTCCCACATTTCAAGGTTATAAAGGGGGAAATCTGTGGGGAGTGATAGAAAAACTAAATTATTTACAGGATTTAGGTATTAATGCAATTTACCTCAATCCTATTTTTACCTCCGCGAGTAATCATCGCTATCATACCCTTAATTATTATCAAGTCGATCCCTTATTAGGTGGTGAATCAGCATTTACAAATCTCCTAGAAGAAGTTCATCGGCGTAATATTAAACTTGTCTTAGATGGAACTTTTAATCATGCTAGTAGGGGCTTTTATTTTTTCAATGATATACTCGAAAACGGTCAAAATTCCCCTTGGTTAGATTGGTTCAAAATTGAAGCATGGCCCCTCTCAGCTTATGATGGATCTCGCCCTGCTAATTATGCTTCATGGTGCGATCATCGAGCATTACCAGAGTTGAATACTGATAATCCAGGGGTACGGGAATACATTATGGGTGTGGGGGAATATTGGATTAAATTAGGTGCAGATGGTTGGCGATTAGATTCAGCAGATTACATCAAAACTCCCGGTTTTTGGCAAGAATTTCGGGAACGAATCAAGGCGATTAATCCTGAAGCTTATATTGTAGGGGAGATTCCCATGGAAGCCAATGAATGGTTAGATGGTACGCAATTTGATGGGGTATCAAGCCTGCCTTTTCTTAATGCTACCACTGCTTTTATTGTAGGGGATAAACAAGTTAAAGGTCATTTGGAATTTTATGCACCACCACCACCGTCAGATGCTGCTAAATATGGTGAAGAAATTAATCAATTACTGCAACTTTATCCTTGGGAAATTCAGTTAACTCAACTCAATGGGATTAATAATCATGATACAGCTAGATTAATAGATGTTGCCGGAGGCGATCAACCCAGTTTATATTTAGCAACACTGCTATTATTGACTTTTCCTGGCGCACCTTGCATATATTACGGCGATGAAGTAGGTTTAACTGGTGGTTACGATCCCGACTGTCGTAAAGGTTTTCCTCACCAAAAACAGTGGGATCGAGACATTTTAGAATATCATCGTCAATTAATTAAACTCCGTCATACTCACCCAGCATTACGAATTGGTGAATATCAAACCTTATACGCCCAAGGACAAGTTTACATTTTTGCCCGAACCTTAGAAACAGAAATTTTAGTAATTGCGGTAAATGCTGGCAATAAAACAGCAAAAGTTAGTATACAACCATCATGGACAACCCAACCCCAGCAAACATTATTTACATATCAATCTGCTGAAGCTAATTGGAGTAATGAACCAGGACAAATAAATCTCAACTTTACCCTTGCGCCCCGCAGTGGATTAATTATAGGTTAATTAGATGATGAAATCTAATCACTCATTATTATTAGCAACTGACCTAGATGGCACGTTTTTAGGAGGTTCTCAGCAACAAAGAACTGAATTTTATCAATATATTGAAACACAGCGCCATCGCTTACTTTTAGTATATGTTACTGGCAGAGAATTAGATTGGATTAGTAACTTCCTAGACAAAAATCCCCATGTTCCCAAACCTGAATATATCATTGGTGATGTGGGAACAACTATTGTCCATGGTGAAACCTTCGAGCCAATTTATACCATACAAAATTGGATAGAAAAACAATGGGATAATGCCAATGAAAAAGTTAAACAGCTACTAGCCAATGAACCAGGGATAGAACTACAACCAGTAAATCCAGATTATCGAGTATCTTACTATTATGACCCGGAAAAATTGCAATCTAGCACTATCCAAAAAGTAATTGATGCGGGATTTGATTGTATTATTTCATGCCATGATATCTATTTTTATTTTGATGTCATGCCAAAGGGAGTTTCCAAAGGTCCAACTCTTCTGAAATTTCTCAAAGAAATAAATTTTAATGGAGATAACACCATTACCTGTGGAGATACCCTCAACGATTTGTCACTATTTGAAACAGGATTAAAGGGAATTGCTGTAGGAAATTCTGAGCCAAAATTAGTTGATAAAATTCAAACAATGGAGAATGTTTATTACAGTCTCCATCCTGGAGTTATGGGTATTTGGGATGGACTAAAAGTATATGGTAAGGATTAAAAAAGCTGCAAAAATAATTAAATTATTGGCAAAATACAGCAACAAATAGTATCAGGAAAAAAACAATGACTGCAACAATTCTTTCTTTTCCCATTGATATAAATGCTTACAAGCCTTTGAAATTAGATCCAACTAATTCAAGCTTGACAAATGAAGAACGAAAAACCTTAAAAACTAATATTCAACTATGTCGAGATACAATTGTTTTCTTCACAGCCGTAGCAGCAGCAAGAGGTGTGGGTGGTCATACAGGGGGAGCCTATGATACAGTACCCGAAGTGATGATTTTAGATGCTTTCTTTCGCGGAGCACCAGATAAATTTGTACCAATTTTCTTTGATGAAGCCGGACACCGAGTCGCTACACAATATTTAATGGCGGCTTTACACGGTGAGCTAGATGTAGAAAATTTACTCCATTATCGAGAGCCTGATTCAAAACTATTTGGTCATCCAGAAAGAGGACGCACCCCAGGAATAAAATTTAGTGCAGGGAGATTAGGACATCTTTGGCCCTATGTGAATGGAGTTGCGATCGCTAATCCCAATCAAGTATTATTCTGTTTAGGATCGGATGGTTCCCAGCAAGAAGGAAATGATGCTGAAGCCGCACGTTTAGCTGTAGCCAAAAACCTGAATGTGAAGTTAATTATTGATGATAATAACTCCACTTGTAGCGGTTATCCTACAGATTATTTACCAGGATTTAATGTTAGTCAAACCTTAACTGGCCATGGATTAACTGTATTAACTGGAGAAGGGGAAGATTTAGACGATTTATATACTCGTCTATGTCAAGCCGTGACTACCGATGGTCCAATAGCCGTCATCAATAAACGCCCCATGACTCCTGGTATTATGGGGGTAGAAGGTACACCCCTAGGACATGATGCCTTAGAACGAGACTTAGCGATCGCATATTTAGAAAATCGCGGCCACACAGCAGCTGTTAAATATCTCCAAGACATAATTCCCCTCAAACATACCTACAGCTTTACAGGCTCTAAGAGTAAAACCCGCCATATCTTCGACGCTACCGTTGTCTCCCTCCTCAGTTCCATGACACCCACAGAACGCCGGGAAAAGGTAATGTGTATAGACAGTGATTTGGGGGAATCCTGTGGGATCAATAAAATTAGCCAGGCCTATCCAGAGATATTTTATCACGGCGGCATCATGGAGCGTGGCAACTTTGCGGCGGCGGCAGGATTTGGTATGGAAACTGGAAAACAGGGTATTTTCAGTACCTACAGCGCCTTTTTAGAAATGTGTATTTCTGAAATCACCATGGCGCGGTTAAATAAATCTAACGTTTTGTGTCAATTTTCCCATAGCGGTATCGATGAATTAGGAGATAATACTTGCCATTTTGGCTTAAATAATATGTTTGCTGATAATGGGTTAGAGAATGCTTACCAAACCCGTCTATATTATCCAGCAGATGGTAATCAAATGAAAGCCTGTGTAGAAACTATTTTTCATCAACCAGGATTAAGATTTCTCTTTTCTAGTCGTTCCCCAGTCCCCGATATTGTTGATACTAATGGTAAACCTTTGTTTGCCGATGGTTATACTTTTGTTTCTGGGAAAGATGACATAGTTCGCGAAGGAACAGACGGTTATATTGTCAGCTTTGGAGAAGTACTTTATCGCGCCTTAGCAGCCGTAGAAAATCTCAAGGAACAGGGAATAAATGTCGGTTTAATTAATAAACCAACCTTGAATTTAGTAGATGAAGAAATCATGGCAAAAATTGGTTCCACACCCTTTGTTTTAGTGGTAGAATCCTTAAATCGGCGGACAGGTTTAGGTATCCGCTTTGGTTCATGGTTATTAGAGAGGGGATTTTCTCCCAAATATGCCTACATGGGAACTAATCAAGAAGGTTGTAGCGGAATTTGGGAGCAACTTCCCCATCAAGGAATTGATACTATTAACATTATCAACAAAGTCAAGGAACTTGTGAAGTGAGGGGACAAGATCCCCGACTTCTGATTTAATCAGATTACTCACATTACGCCCTAAGATTACCGAAAAATTGTAGGTTGGGTTGAGGAACGAAACCCAACACAGACGTTGGGTTTCACTTCGTTCAACCCAACCTACATTATAGGAAATCTTTCACCGGGAAGGGAGTAATAAATAATAAGTTTTACCTACACCTAACGGTTCGACTTACCTCGATTTCCCTTGGTACCATTGTCTCAGGGCTAGAGTTCGAGGACTCAAACCCAGGAGTTTGTCTTATAACTTTTTCTTCATTCATGAAGAAACTTCATACCATAATTCCTTGAGCAAAAATCAGTATTACTTATTACTTAAATCTGAGTCGGGGATCTGGGTTTCAAGGAAAATAGTTATCAATGATCAAAGTCGCTTTTCTCGATCGAGATGGTATAATCAACGTTGATTACGGCTATGTTTTTAGGCGCGAGCAATTTGAATTTACCGATGGTATATTTACCATTTCTCGTCTATTACAAGACTTGGGTTATCAACTCATTGTAGTCACAAATCAATCGGGTATTGCCCGTGGTTATTATTCAGAACCAGACTTTTGGGAATTAACCGCTTGGATGTGCGAGCAATTTAGTCAACAAGGCGTACCATTACTTGATGTTTTTTATTGTCCACATCATCCCCAAGCTAATATACCTAATTATCGCCAAAATTGCCGATGTCGTAAACCATCCCCAGGAATGATTGAACAAGCCGATCAAAAATATTCTATCGACCTAGAAAATTCAATTTTAATTGGCGATCGCATTTCCGATATGCAAGCCGCCAAAGCCGCAGGAATCGGTAGTTTTTATTTAGTTAATCAAGCAAGTTTTGTCACACAAGAAGTCACTAAGCATCTGGATAATCTAGCTCAATTAGAGTCTTTTCTCCAAATATAGTGCTTTTTGTTTGACAATGACCCCATCAAGGTATTGATCCTATTAGTATGATGAACAAAGTCAATAAACTACTTGGTTAGATAGTTAAGTAATCAGACAAAAATAAAATTAGAGTTATATCAAGTTCGACTAATTGCTTATGATATTATCCGATTATCCTTACGGGTACTGTGTGAGAAGCCCCTAAAGCGTATACATGGGGAAACCTCATAGACGCTTTAGGGGCTTTGGTGTAAGGTAGGTCGTACTGACTCACCGATTACCAATTATTTATTACCAGGGTACGCTATAGTATAACTGTTCAAGTGAACATCATGATGATACTGGTATTGCGTCGAAAGCCTCAAGAGTACGCCAAACTCTTTCAACACCCACATCAATAGATAGGTAAGAAATTATTTGACGTACTTGCTCTCGTGTCTTTCCGCCTTGTACACACAAGTCCACATGAATCGGGAAAGCACCTTCTGGGTCTAAAGCTTGTTGAGCTACATCACCCGCTATAGAGATATAAGCCCTTTCCAAGGGTACGTCCAAACCAGGACGTCCCCAAACTTCACCCGCGTGCCGTGAGGAGAGATCCCCATAGTCTGCATCAAATGCTATTAAGTCATCCTTAATACTTGTATCTAAGATCCAGTTGAATTCTGGCGCTGGATAAGTAACTGCGTCTCCAGTCATATAAAGTCCTTGCTGATCGAACTTTTCATAGAGTTTGAGGAGAACAGCGATTGTTCCAAAACACTTGGGGTAAGCTCCGTATACACCCATGTGCAATATTGCTTCTTTCACATCCTGGCGAGTTGCACCATTTTCTAAGGCCATTGTAACGTGAAATTCGAGGGGACCATCTAGTGATTGGTCGCAAACATCACAAGCTATAGACATAAAAAGTCGTTCCCTCAAGCTCATACCGGAACTTTCCTCAATGTGACTTTTATACCACTCGGCAAAGTCGTCATAGTTTGTAGCCATATTTACCTCTAGGAGATTGCTAATCAATACAAGACATACTGTTAAAATCAATTTATAAACAGTATGTCTTGTAAATGAGAATAGCATCCTATGATACTTATCTGACGAAAGTCAATATTCCTTTACACTTGGTGTAATTAAGTATTAGACAACACAAAACTGAACCGTATTTTTATTTTTGTAAATTTTTTGGGTGATGTGTGATGCTGATTATGCCTACGCTATTTATCCTGTGGATGATCGATCAAAGTCTGAAACCATAGAAATAATTGAATAAGCTTATAAGAAATATCTAATAAACATTTAAAACTTAATCTTGATTAGTGATGAAATATATGATATACAAGCTGCTAAAGCCGCAGGAATTGGTAAATTTTGCTTGTTAAAGAAGTTGTTAAAGAACAATTATTTAGTGTAATTTCGGCTAGATAACTTAACTTCAACTAGACTTTTTGATTGAAATATATAGCAATTCTCACCCTAGTGAGGTACGCTTTCAAAGATGATTACTTTTGATTACTTGGATGAAAAATGTATAAGTGTACTTCAGTCAACTAGGAAATGGTATAAGTTAAATTGGCAAGAAAAACTTAATATGTCTAAGTTGCTGCAAATTCAACTAAGAAGGTTATGGACAGGTGAAGATGAATAAAGCTTGGTGCTATTTACAGGAATTTTTAATATTTAGATTAATATATCCTGTTTTATTACAATATATTAATAATCATCTGATTACGCTAACTGATGAAATGGAGAAAGATAAAAGGGAAAACAATATTCCCATATTAGAATATGAGTACCAGCAATTACCTTTTCTCAAATTTATCTACTCAGTCTTATTTAATTATCTTCATAATAATTTAATTACCAGGGCAAATCTGCTAGAACAATGCCAAGCAGAAAATAATCTTTATCAGTTAAAATATGAAGAAATAGTTCAGCTCAAACCAGCTATAAGTTATCAAAAAATTCCCGCAGCATTTACAGATAGACAAGGTAAATTTGAATTTACTAATCCGTTTGCTGCGGTTGTGAAAAATGTGGAATTATTGGGAATTTATGGTATCGGATTCACAGAAGATAAAAATATTATTTTAGAAACAGCTCTGGATAGGGTAGACTGTCTAGAACATACCGCTATTTCCACACTCAGAGAAGGTTTTAGTTTTCAATATATTACACCTGTAGGAAATTTAGATAATATTGATTTAGCCTGTTCATTGGTTAATTATTGGAGCCATTTATATGCCCATTGGATATATGAGGCTTTAACTCGATTAGAAGTCCTGGAATATTATGTGCAAAAAACAGGGAAAAAACCAATATTAATTATTGACAAAAATCCTCCACCTTGGAAAATTCGCACCTTGGAATTAATGGGTTATGGTGCAGAAGATTATATAGAATGGAATGGATATAGAGCTAATGTGAATGAATTAGTGGTTTGCTCCAAAAGACGGGAAGGAGGACGCATTTCTATTAAAGCTTGTCACTGGGTAAGGGAACGTATTTTGAGTAATGTAGAACGTTATGCAAATCCGAATTTACCTTTGAATCCCAAGATTTTCATTTCCCGCAGAAAAGCAAATGCCCGGCGTATCCTCAATGAAGAAGAAGTCATAAACACCCTGGCTAAAAGGGATTTTGTCCCTTATATTATTGAAGATTTAGATTTCGCAGACCAAGTGAAATTATTTGCTCAAGCTAAATTTATTGTTGCTCCCCATGGTGGTGGGGTGACAAATATTATTTTCGCCGAAAATTTAACTTTAATTGAACTCTTTGGTCAAAAAATCAGTCATTTCTATTATACAGTCGCCCAGGGATTAGGATTTGATTATGGTTGTATGTTTTGTGAAGCAAAAAATGAAGATATTATGATCGATTGTGGGGAATTAACTAGAATAGTTGATAAAATGACAAAAATTAGAATTTAAATAAAACGCTGTAAATTCCCCACTAGGTATGTTTTTTAAACTCCCACAATCATTCTGACTGTTATTGGTTCATCAATGCCAGCAGATTGATTCTCATCTAAATCATATGTATCGGGGTCTAAATAAGTGCCAAATAGACGATCAAAGATAGTTAAACTATCTCCTAAATTTTTTCCCTCACTATTATAATGGTGTAAACCATGAAAGCGAGGAGTCACATAAACCCATTCTAGTATTTTCATCCAAGGTTGGGATTTAACATTTAGATGTATCCAATTATCTTGAAATGCAGAATATAGAGATATGCCGATTATAACCCCTGGAGGCATTCCTAAAAGTGAAATCCAAATAGATGGAATTATATATAGGAACGCACTGCTGAAACTTACTCTTTGTGCCACCAACCACCATAATGATTGACTTGAATGATGCCACTTATGGGTTAACCAGAGACTCTTATTAGTATGTTGTATGCGATGAATTATGTAATAGGTAAACTCTTTTAGCACGAAAGCAATAATTATTTTTACCCATATCGGTAAAGATGAAATTCCCGTTGATGCTATAATATTCGCTGGAAAACTTAATAGCTTGGTTAATATTGTCAGAACAAAATAAGCGTTGATAAATGTATAAAGAAAAGATATTAATGCCACACCAAATTCTTTGATCAGTTCGGATTTATATTCTATTGTGCGGAGCGGATCTTTTTTTTCCCAAACTGAAAGCATGGCACCTGATATAAAAATCATACCCCAGTGGCTTAATATCTCTGTCATTAACCTTCCATCTAATAAAATTTTACTGAGTAATTAGAATAACACCTGAATTGTTTACTTTCAAGTAATTAAATAAAAAGATTGTGTAAATCAAACAAATCATCAATTGTTACATAAAAAATTATTTTTTAAGAAATAAAAAAATCACTAAAAACTTAAAAATTAATCCATACAATTGAGGCACATAAAACAATGGCAACGGATTAACTAACGGATTAGCGGATTATTTGTTTTCTAAAATAGACAAAGGATAATAGACTATCTGTTTTTCAAAATCCAAAATCTAAACTTCGACAAGACTTCGGCGTGAGCTCAGACGTTCGGAGTTCGGCGAGCTCACCCGAGCCGCGAAGCTCAGTCGAGCCGTCGAACGCTCAGTTACCAATCTAAAATCTAAAATCTAAAATTGAATGACACACCCATCCATAAGACTTCATCAGCAAACAATTAAAGTACAAACCACTGGCAAAACCCTATGTCAAATTACCCCTCAAGTACAAACAATTATTACAGAATCAGGAATTAAAACAGGCATTTGTCATCTTTTTATCCGTCATACTTCCGCCAGTCTATTGATTCAAGAAAATGATGCAAAGCCTGACGTGGAAGCCTTTTTTGCTAAACTAGTTCCCGAAACAGGTGAATATTTATTACCAGGAGAAGGTGTAGACGACATGCCAGCCCACATCCGCTCTGCTCTGACTCACACTTCCGAACAAATTCCCTTTAATCAAGGTGTTTTGTTAATGGGGCGCTTGCAAGACATCTATATCTGGGAACATCGTCAGTCTGGCCATTCTCGTGAAGTCGTTATTAACATTTTGGGATATTAAAAGTGCAAAAATCAACCATTAGTCAAATTCCTTACATCGACCTCAAAAGTCAACACGCTTCCCTGAAATCAGAGTTACTCTCAGCTATTGGTGGAGTTATCGATGACGCATACTTTATTTTAGGTGAGCAAGTTGCAGAATTTGAGGGAAAGTTTGCTCAATTGTGTGGTGTGGATTATGCCATTGGTGTAAATTCAGGAACAGATGCCCTAATTTTCGCACTCAAAGCCCTTGGTATTCGTTCTGGTGATGAAGTTATTACCGCCCCTAATTCCTTTGTGGCTTCCGCTACCTGTATTCGCGTCCTTGGTGCTAAACCTGTATTCGTTGATGTGGGTGATGACTACAACATTGATCCTAGTAAAATTCCGGCCGCCATTACCCCTAAAACCAAAGCAATTATCCCCGTGCATCTAACGGGAAGACCTTGTAACATGGAGGCGATTGTAGGTATTGCTCAGGAGAACGGAATTGCTGTAGTGGAAGATGCAGCCCAAGCCATACTTGCAGAATATCAAGGAAAACCCGTGGGTTCTTGGGGAACAGTAGGCTGTTTTAGTTTGCATCCTTTAAAGAACTTAGGTACCTGTGGCGATGGGGGGATGATAGTGACAAATGATGCCGAATTGTCCGAAAAGCTGAAAGTGATGCGGAATATTGGCTTGCGTACCCGCGATGACTGTGTGATGTGGTCCCACAATTCCCGCTTAGACACTTTACAAGCAGCAATTCTGCTGGTGAAATTACGGTATCTCCAGCAATGGACCCAGCAGCGTCGAGCAAATGCTGACTATTATCAAACTCACCTAGCTGGAATTCCGCAAATTCAAATACCGCCAGAACGTGAAGGGGAGAAATGCGTTTACCACACCTTTGTAATTCAAGTGGAACGCCGGGAAGAATTGCGTCAGTTTTTGAGCAATCGCGGTATCGGTACAGCAATTCATTATCCTGTACCAATTCACCTATCTACAGCAGGTAAGGAATTAGGCTATGCAGAAGGGAGTTTTCCGGTTACTGAGCAGCAATCACGCCGTATTTTGAGTTTACCGATTTATCCAGGGTTAACCGTTGATCAACTTGAGCAGGTCTGTGAGAATATTAAGTCATTCTATCAAACATAGGCAAGGGATTCTTGGCAACGGATTAGTGGCAACGGATTCTTGGCAACGGATTAACTAACGGATTAGCGGATTATTTGTTTTCTAAAGTAGACAACGGATTCTTGGCAACGGATTAGTGGCAACGGATTAACTAACGGATTAGCGGATTATTTGTTTTCTAAAGTAGACAAGGGATTCGTGGCAACGGATTAAGGGATTATCTGTTTTTCAAGGTTTAAAATCTAAAATCTAAAATCTAAAAATGTCAAACTCTAACATCAACTTATCAAACCTTGGCTGTGCAGCTTGGGGCTGGAGAGAAATCGAAATACCTGAATATTTTCAGTGGATGGCCAACCAAGGTATTCGCGCGGTAGAAGTCAATGCCCATCCCCGAGCACCCAAACATCTTCTACATGACGGTAATGATGAAATAGTCTCCCAGATAGGTACTTGGGCACAGTCAGCAGGAGTCGATATTATCTGTATAGCTGGAAGAAATAATTTCACCCTGTCAGATCCAAGTGACTTAGAAAAAGAAATTCAAAGGGCAGAGCGTTTTGTTGATATAGCTCAACAACTGGGAGCAAAATTTGTCCGATTACTGTCTGGCGACCACAGAAACGATTACATTTTACCAGATGTTTTTCCCCGGCTGCATTATGCCTTTAACAAAGTTGGTGATTATGCCGAAGCAAGAGGTATTAAAATAGCTATTGAAAACCACGGCGGACCAACAGCAACGGGACAACGGGTGGCAAAAATGATGGAAGGAATCAAAAGCCCTGCGGTTGGTGTTAACTACGATCCCGCTAATTTTTTGAACCAAGGAACCGACCCCTTGATGGCACTGCGCTACATTCTCCCTTGGGTAAATTACAGTCATTGGAAAGATGTGCAATGGGTGAATGGTAGTCCGCAATTTTGTGCTTTTGGTAAGGGAGAAATTGTCTGGGAACCTATTATTAAAGAACTAATAAATTCAGGTTATCAAGGATATTGGGTTGTTGAATATGAAGAACCAACGGATGTTCAACAAGGAACAAAAGAGAGTTTAAATAACTTATCTGAATTATTGCAGAAATTCTAATTTCCATTTCCTAAGAAACCTCCACAAAAAAGATATCCAATCTTGTGGGATGGGCATCCTGCCCGTCCTTATATTAGTAACAGAAAATATGCCTGCACCACAAGAAATTTGGGGATATTTTTTGATGAATGAAAACTCTAATTGTTTTGAAAAAGTGAGTTAATTAAATGTCATTTTCTCTAGATGGTCATGTTGCTTTAGTTACAGGAAGTTCTGCGGGCTTGGGAAAAGCGATCGCTCTACATTTAGGGCAAGCAGGTGCTAAGGTAGCAATCAATTACAACAATAACGAATCACGGGCTAAACAGGCTTTAGCTGACCTGGAACAGCAAGGTTGCGATGTGATTTTAGTACCTGGGGATGTCACCCAAGAAGAAGATGTAGCCAAAATTTACGAAACCATTTCCTCTCAACTGGGTCCACTGGATATTTTGGTATTAAACGCCACAGGACCCCAACCCCAGATACCCTTTGAGGAGTTCACCTGGGAAGATTTCCAGACTATGCTAGATTTTTTTGTCAAGAGTCCTTACTTACTGACTCGTATTTGCTTACCTTCAATGAAGGAAAAGCAATGGGGACGAATTATTAATATCAGTAGTGACGTTTGTTTCCGTCCGGTGAATAACTCCAGTGCTTATGTGACTGCTAAAAGTGGACAACTGGGGTTTACACGCAGCATGGCCAGGGAGCTTGCACCCTTTGGGATCACAGTTAATGCCGTTGCTCCCGGATGGATTCCCGTGGAACGTCATGAAGGTGTTTCCCAGGAAAAAAAGGATGCTTACCAAGTCAGAATTCCCATGCAGCAGTGGGGTAATCCCCAGGATATTGCTGAAGCGGTGCTTTACTTCGCCAGTTTTGAGTCAAAATTTGTCACGGGGCAGTATTTATGTGTTAATGGAGGCTTTACCCTTATGTAAATTCACGTAATAAACATTGAGTTTTTTGGGTATTTAATGACGGAGATTTTTGCTACAAGTTAGGTTTGTGCAGGTCAAAAAACAAATGTAAATAATAATATCAGTATAACTACGGTCCAAAAGACAAGACCAATCATTGATGCTCCGTCATAACTGATATATTTTTTTTCATCCTTGACATAGGTAAATTGATTTCCTTCCGTTCTTTGGATTTTACGCAGTTTCCTGTTGTGAATTAATTTACCAGGATAGTATTTTCCCAGGCTTACCAGAATAATCAAAGTTACACCGGTAGAATAGCACAGCCGATAAAATATTATTTCGGCACAGACCCAGAAAATAATCCCTAGGAAGAATTCAAATATTAGCTCACCCAAAATGTTTGCTGACTCCACAGATAAAATAGTTGTTTATTATACTTTTATAAGCAAGCAACATAACTATGTTTGGCAAATTTGCAAACATCTTAATAATTTTTAATTTCTGAGTTGAAATAAATTTGATACCTTCATAGGGGCTAGGTTAAATTTCTCATAACTTATGCAAACAGAATTTTGGTGTTGTTACAATTACATAGATTATTTAGCAAGGCAATCCCAGAGTTTTAGCCTTTTGTGAATACATACAATTGCGTGGGTTTTGCGTAAATTGTATTTTTAACCGGATTACAAAAAAACAAATTAACAAAACAATTCCAGGGGTATCAAAATGGCAAGTGGAAAAACTCTTCAAACGACCAAATATGCTGAAATTACATATGGAGCTAATAAACCCATTGATTTTCAGGTGGCGGTGAATTACGGCGGTTCTTTAATGGCAATTGCTGGAGCAGATGGGGAATTAGCAGAACAAGAATTCCAGTGGTATATTGACGAGCAAAGAAATTTGCTGGTCGAACCAGAAGAATACATTGAAACCCTCCGCAAATTCGATTGGAAAAATGCGAATGTAGAAGAGCTATTGGGTGGGATCAGCTATGATTTTCCTCTGAATTTTCGCCGAACTATGTTGTACCAAGCAATCAAGATGTGTCGAGCCGATGGTAGCTATCATGAAAAAGAAAAAGCATCTGTAGCTAGAGCAGCGGAAATTTTAGGAATTGAGCCATCTATAGCTATTAGCCTTGAGTCTTTAGCGGAACTCGAAGATGCAACCAAACAACTACGACTTGCCTTATTTGAAACGCAGAATGGCAAATGAGAAACCGAATTTAGGCGTTGCTGAATACATAAGATGATTGAGGCTGACAAACAAGACACCCAGACGCGGGGACACGGGGATTATGGTTGATCCTCTCTGACAAAATTATCCCGCAATTATGCAATGCCCGAATTTAATATGCTAGAAATCTCCGAAAAAGAATATAAAAGTCCTGTACAGCTGGGATTGATGTCTCTTTTTCGGAGAGGTCTATGAGTCAAAAACATCTACTAAAATGAGTAGTAACAGGGACGAGAAAACGATAATTGAAAATTATAATTGGGATCAACTTTCCCTAGAACGTTTGAAACAGATTCAATCGGAAATAAGCAAAGCGATATATCGTAAGGGATACGACTTAGAGTTGACTCAATCCACTACTAATGGAATCCCAATTTATCAGTACAAGGTCAGTTTGGCTAATGTTTTCCCCCATAACCTACTTAGTTCTCTGTTTGAGTATCAACATTGTGTTTTCGCCATCAGTTTGGGAAGCAACAACTCTGTTTATAGTGAGCGAATTGAAGCCTGCATAAAATGGATTAGCGAACACTTCAAAACTTGCATGGTTCTAGTTGGTGATAGTATATATCGACTGACAATCGGGATTAGAAACAGAGAGCTTAATGACCATGAAGCTAGACTAGAAGCACTGGATACTGGACAGGAATTTATCAATCAGAACTATCTTCTATTTGAGCAATATTCCCAAAGCTGTTGTTTCGAGTTTAGATTAGCTTCCCAGATCGAAAAGCAATCGGACTTTGAGGCTTATTATCAGGAATTCCAGAGTCTTTATCGCCACAATGAATCTTTTCAAAGGATGGTAAACTCCTTTGCCCATACTTATCTCAACCGGGTAAAACAAGCACAAGAAGCTCAATTAGAAGAGCTTTTCCAAAAGAAAAAGCACCAAGCGATCACCTATCTACTTGAAGAGTCTGCTTTGTTTACCTGTCTTGCCAAAGAAAGGTGGCAAGTTTTTGTTTATCCTGGGTCCATTAAAAGCTTTGAAGAAATTGCGTCAGGGTTGCATCCACAAGTTCCCTTACCTCTGAAGCAAATGATTTGGGTTAGTCTGCGTCTCAGAAAAAAGTCTAATTTTGGGGAGAAAAAAGCAAGCAGTTGATCCAGGAAAACTGTAGGCATTATATGAAATCCGGATGATTAGTTATCGCAAAAACCTCACCCCCTTCCCCTCTCCTTATTAAGGATACTGCTGGCGAATGGTAGGTATGACCCCTCACTCAAACGAATTAATAGAGATTTTGAGTTATTAACAGGAGTGCGAACACACTCCTCAAACCCCTATTTTTTGGTTATTCAGGGGTGTCACCCCTGAATAACCAGCAGTATCCTTATTAAGGAGAGGGGTGTCCGTTCGCGTAGCGTGTCCGCAGGACTTAGGACGGGGTGAAGTGACGACAATATGGTAAGTTCCACAAGCGGATTTGATATTATATGTGGGGTGAGGTTGGGGTGTTTAGTATAGCACTACGAAATTAGGGCGCGGACATTTCTAAATCCAGCAAACCCTTTGATAGCCTGCTGTCCCCTGTCACCTGTCACCTGTCACCTGTCACCTGTCACCTGTCACCTATCCCCTGTCCCCTGTCCCCTAATTTGTTTTTTAGTCAGGGAAAGCTAAACCAGTCCTGGGATCGCGGATATATAAACCCAAAGTGAGCGATCGCATAACTTCATCCCAAACAGGTATTAATTGCTCTGCTTGATCGACCCAAAAATCAAAGGTAATTAAACACTGGATATTGGAACCGATACCAATACAAGTCCGGGAAAAAGCTTCCCGTGGTTCTGCTTGGGTGTCAATAAACTTAATTTCACACCAGACAATTTTGGCAGTTTGACGCTTGACGGTAAAGACTTCGCTCCTTTCAATTGGCTGCCGTTCATCGTCTTCCATGACTTTTTTTAAAGTATGCTTGAGGGGGAAAAAGTTCCAATCGTCCCTGGGTGGCAGATGGTTATAAGATACTTCTAGACAACAATCATCTTTGGGTGGTTTATTATCGAGAAACTTGAATGAATTATCTTGTGGTTCACAAATCCATTTTTGGGGAACATTGAAACGCACAGCTCCCCTACCTGCAACAAAAATCTTATAGCCTTCTGGCCCTTCCCAGTGATGATCGGGTTTGAGATCCAGGGTTTCTTTAATCCACGACCGATTACTTTTTTTACGCTTCTTTGCCATAGTGTTTGTGCAAGTATGGTATTGTGCAAATCTGGTATTGTGCGATCGCCTCTAGCTTTGTTTATGGTAGCAAATCTGGCGTTGCTGAATCCAGGTATGAATTAACCCTCTTTAATCACTTTCGCTAAATAAAAATCCCAAACCCTTATTTTTACAGACTTCGATGAATTTAGGTGTAGGTTGGGTTGAGGAGGTGAAAAACCCAACTTACATTTATTTTTTTCTTCCCAGAGTAACATAAGAGGGTTAAGTTCGCGCAAAGACGCAAAGGCGCAAAGAATGGTTCTTCAATAATATCGAAAAATGTAAATTCATACTTCCATTCAGCAATGCCCCAAATCTAATGATTTCCATAACAGCATAGACCAACTACGCCAATAAAAATTAGTAATCCTGTATAAATGACACCGGTCAAATTAAATATAAAACCTGACCCCCAGCCCCTCTCCTGATTGAAAAACCTCACCCCCAGCCCCTCTCCTTATTAAGGAGAGGGGTGCCATCAACACTCAAAAAATTTCCTCAATTTTCAACAAATTCTCACCTGAATTTAATTTAACAACCGGGAGCAAGTTTTAAATTATTTCTAGATTTACATATTCTGATTTATTTGCATAGGAGTTGATGAAAATGGAAGATTTATGAACAATTCCTCCGAGCTGACAAGAAAAATATATGATATGTTGATAAATTTTACAAACTGCAATGTAATATTAAGCCTTGTACAATTCAGGTGAGTCCAGAATCAAAATAAGCTATGGTGATTAGCTATTAATCAGATTAAATGTCAAGACAGCGTTTTTCACTTACTTCTAGTTTTTCAGGTCAACTTTATCTCTGGTTAGCCATTGTTATTTTTGGTGCTGCAAATTCCGTCACCCGCAAATTGACAGAAATTGGTGCCCAAAGATACGTTAATGGTCATAATCCTATTTCCTTTTGTAACGTCTTATTTGTTGGTAATCTTTGTGCATTATTCGTCTTATTAATAGTTTATGGACAACAGCTCAAACTGAGCCGATTAAAACAAATTTCCCGGAATAAATGGCTTTATTTGACAATTGCTTCCATCATGGGAGGTGCATTAGCACCAGGTTTGATTTTTGAAGCCCTATCCATTACAAATGTTAATAATGTGGTTTTAATTGGTCGATTGGAACCACCTTTAACTTTAGCTCTTTCTGTATGGCTATTGCGGGAACGAGTCCATTCTTGGGAGATAGTCGGAGCGGTTGTTGCTTTTTTTGGTGTGAGCCTGACTATTTTCCTACCAGCTAACTTCCAAGAAATGGCACAAATGCAAGATTTTTTTAGTTTTGGTACTGGGGAAATCTTGACCGCGATCGCATCTATTGCTTTGGCTATTTCTACAGTTCTTGGTAAACTCAAACTGGCAACGGTTCCCCTAGGAATTTTCAATATTTATCGTACAGCCTTGGGTACATTTATATTTTTTTTTACTGCCTTAATATTCTATGGAGAGAATCATTTTATGGATGCATTTTCACCATTTTTATGGCAATGGATGCTGATTTATGGCCCAGTTATAGTGGTGGTTGGTCAATCATCTTGGATTGCAGGGTTAAGAGCAACTAGTGTATCTCAAGCATCATTAATTGGTTCTTTTACTCCTGTGGCAGCAGTTATAGCCTCATATTTGATTTTAAGAGAAACTCCTACTTTAGCTCAATATGCCGGTGGTTTTGTCATTTTAATCGGTATTATCTTTAGTCAACTTGGTATCTTCCGCAAAAACTCTCGTCAAAGTTATGATACCGGCACAAATTCACCAGATAAATTACAAGAAGTTGAAAGTGAGATAGGATTTAAAGGGATATAATTTGACAGTTGACAGTTGACAGTTGACAGTTGACGGTTGACAGTTGACAGTTGACGGTATTTTAATCGAATAATACTGTTCTAAATAATATATCCATTGCTGTACAATAGTGAAACACTTCTGTTGCTGATAATTCAATTTATAAAATTCATTTTTTAATATTTTAGGTAACTCCATATACCCCATATCACAATAATAATTGCTCAGAGCAATTGAGTTATTAATTCAATTTGTTAAATTTGCATAGGTTATTTTATGATAGAACCAATCGGACGAATCAAAAATCCTTCCCTGAGAGTATTTGCCAATGCCGGTATTGGATTTACAATTGTCACTATTATTTCTAGTTTAATAATAGGTGTAGTTAAGTCTGAAGATAAATCAGCCTTTAAGTATGGCATATATTCTTCACTATTTGGTACTGCTGCTGGAGGTGTATTAGGCTTTGTCGGGAGTAGTAAATCAAGTGATAATAACACATCCCAAAAACTGCAAGATTCTCATATCCAAAAAGACGATAAAAATAATATTTGGAAGGATTGGAGAAATTTTGTCGTCGTTCGCAAAGTCAAAGAAAGTGAATCAATTACCTCTTTTTACTTAGAACCGCAAGATAAAGGGGAAATACCTGATTTTAAACCAGGTCAATTTTTGACTATTAAACTTGATATTCCCGAACAACCTAAACCAGTAATCCGCACTTACTCCCTTTCCGATTATAATCAATCCGGGAAATATTATCGTTTGTCAATTAAGCGAGAATTGGCACCTCCAGACTTAAATGTCATGCCAGGAATTGCCTCAAATTTTATGCATGATCACATTCAAGAAGGTTCAGTCATTCTAGCTAAACCACCAAATGGTAAATTCTTTTTAGAAGTACAAAAAAACCTACCTGCGGTACTAATTAGTAATGGTGTGGGGATTACACCCATGATTAGTATGGCAAAGGCAGTAACTTATCTCAATCCTCAAAGAGAAGTTTATTTTGTACATGGTGCCAGAAATGGCAATTATCATGCCTTACGAGAAGAAATGTTAATGTTGGACCAGGAAAATCCCCATCTAAACGTTCATTTTCGCTATAGTCGTCCAACAGCAGAAGATGAAGGAAAATATCACAGCCAAGGTTATGTTGATACAACTTTAATTCAACAATTAGCTAGCCAAGAAGCTGAATTTTTTCTCTGTGGTTCTCCCGGTTTTATGCAATCATTAAGGGACGGACTGCAAACATGGGGAGTACCAGAAGATAGAGTTTTCTTTGAATCATTTAGCAAACCCATACCAGTGGCATCATCTGCACAAACCCCAGTTGCAAATGAAGGTGAAGGTGTTACCACAGCAGAAATTACCTTTGCGAAATCGGGTAAAACCCTGACTTGGAACCAAGAAGATGGTAGTATTCTGGACTTTGCGGAAAATAACGGAATTGAGCCACCTTATAGTTGTCGTGCAGGGATTTGTGGAACTTGTATGTGTCGAATTAAAGAAGGTGAAGTTAGCTATCAAGAAGAACCAAGCGCAGCAGTTGATGATGATTCAGTTTTAATTTGTATTTCCCAACCACGAACTGCAAAGGTTGTACTCGATATTTAGTAATGAGTAATGAGTAATGAGTAATGAGTAGTAATAAGTAATAAGTAAATAATAGTTACTAGGCGTAGGGTGCGTGATATGCGAAAATATTTGAACGTAGCAATAAGACTTATAACGTCACGCACCAACCACCGATTGTGACAATTGCGTAAGTCCTATTTATGTATAAACATTCTCTTAAACCCATAAATCACACGACCTCTTAGACCAGCTTTGACAACCACAACATGATTAAATGGACTCACTGGTAACTTCTTAATGATCTCTTGAGCCAAAGCTTTCTTTTGACCTGGTCCTCGTAAACGAAACTGG
>JASJCX010000115.1 GCA_030065255.1 Calothrix sp. MO_167.B42
TCCTTGCAAAATCAACAGGAAAGGTTAGTTACCCAAATTCAAGCAGGGGATAAAAATTATGGGGAATTGACGGAGCAGTTGACAAGTTTAAATGGGGAGATTGAGAGGAAGAATCAGGAGTTGGAACGGCTCAATGCCCATGTGAAGGCTTTGGGGGAAGAGCAGCTTTTGACTACTCAATCAATTTTGGCGAATCAAGAAGCAGAATGTAAGCAACTCCAGCGCCAGCAAGGGGAGTTAGAAAGGGCTTCGGTGGATGTTAGTCAGCGTTTGCAACAAACTCAACAGGAAATTAGCCAAAATCAGCAGTCCTTGGAACGGTTAGCAGGGCAAAAGCAAGAACAAATTCAGGTAATTGCGACTCGTCAAGGGGAACGGGAACAAGCACAACAAAATGTAGAACGTTCTCGGGAAGCAGCCACGGAAATTGCTTCCGCTTCCGAGGCTTGGGTACAACAACAAACGGCGTTGAATCGACAAATTGAAACTTTACTGCAAACCCTAGAACCCCAGCGCACGGAACAGGCGCAATTAACGGAACGCCATGTGCAATTACAACAACAAATTGAGGAGCAAGGCCAGCAAATTGCAGCTTGGGAGCCAGAATTACAGGATAAACAAGCGGAGTATAATCGCCTACAAATAGAGTTAGATAGTTCCAACGCCCCCATCCAGGATTTAGCTCAAAATTTGGCCGCCACGGAGCAGGAATTACAACTCCAACAGGATACCCAAAAGCGGCTTTACCAAGAGCAGAGGGAAAAGCAACGACAGTTAGATAAACTAGAAGCCCAGGCCCAAGCCCAGCAAGAAGCCCAGGGAACCCACGCCAGTAAGATTATTTTGCAATCAGGAATGCCCAGTATTTGCGGCTTGGTGGTGCAATTGGGCGGGGTTGAACCCAGGTATCAATTGGCCTTGGAAATTGCTGCTGGTGCCCGTCTGGGACACATTGTGGTGGAAGATGATGGGGTAGCTGCGGCCGGTATTGAATTGTTAAAGCAAAAGCGAGCAGGAAGAGCAACTTTTTTACCCCTGAATAAAATCCATGCTCACAGATTCTCCCCATCCCCTGGTTTGGAAAACGCCAATGGTTTTATTGATTATGCCGTTAATTTGGTAGAGTGCGATCGCCGTTATGACCATATATTTTCCTATGTGTTTGGTAACACCGTTGTCTTTGCAACATTGGAACAAGCTAGGCAAAATCTAGGCAGAAATCGCATTGTCACCCTAGAAGGGGAATTATTGGAAACTAGTGGTGCCATGACTGGTGGTAGTATTAGTCACCGGTCATCCTTGAAATTTGGCAGGGTGGAAGCAGCAGAATCCACGGAAGTTACAACCTTGAAAAATCGTCTCCAGGATATCGAAAAGGTTTTACTTCGCTGTACCCAAAGCATTTCCTCCCTTACCCAACAAGTCAAGCAACTATCCCAGCAACTAACAGAAACCAGACAAGGGCGGAGGGAACAAGAATTACACTGGGAACAGTTAGGGAAAGAAGTGAAAAACTTAACCCAGCAACTAACAACGGCGCGATCGCAACTTGCCCAAAACCAAGAAAAACTCACCTCTGCCCAGCATCGCCTATCAATCTTATCAGGGGAATTACCAGTACAAGAGCAACAATTACAACAGCTACGGCAAACCCTCGCTGACCTGGAATCTTCCCAAACCCCCCAAGAATGGCAGCAAATCCAAGCACAGATAAAAATTCAAGAGCAACAATTACAACAACAGGATGGGGAGTTGCGAGAAGGGGAAACTAGGCTGAAAAACCTAGAATTGGAACAGCAACGCCTCCAGGATAAAATTCAAACTGCCCAGCAGCGCATCGAGGAATACCAGCAAGAACAAACTTCCCGTCGAGAAAACATCAACCGCATCGCCACTGAACTTGTCGCCATAGGGGAAAAAATAACTCAAACCCAGGCACAATTGAAACAAATGGAAGAAAATCTCGGGGAAGAGAAAAAAATTCGCGATCGCACAGAAGAATTATTACGCGCCGACTTATTGCAGCAACAAAAACTGGAATGGGAGCTGCAAAAACTACAGGAAAACCAGCAAAAACGCCGGGAAGAACTCGCAAGCGTCCGGGAACAAATCCAAACCGTCGCCGCCGAACTGCCCTCACCCTTGCCAGAAGTACCAGATAAGGTAGACTTAGAAGCATTACAAAAAGAACTGCGATCGCTATCCAAACGTTTACAGGCCATGGAACCCGTAAATATGTTGGCATTAGAACAATACGATCGTACCCAAAAACGCCTCGAAGAACTCAGCGCCAAACTAGAAACCTTAGAAGGAGAACGAACCGAACTATTATTAAGAATTGAAAACTTTACCACCCTAAGACAACGAGCCTTCAAAGAAGCCTTCGACGCAGTTAACGAAAACTTCCAATCTATTTTCGCTACCCTTTCCGACGGTGACGGCTATCTCCAACTAGATAACCCCGAAGATCCCTTTAGCAGTGGACTCAACCTTGTTGCTCACCCCAAAGGCAAGCCAGTCCGGAAATTAGCCTCCATGTCAGGGGGAGAAAAATCCCTCACAGCCTTGAGCTTTATTTTCGCCCTGCAACGGTATCGCCCCTCCCCATTTTACGCCTTCGATGAAGTAGATATGTTTTTAGATGGGGCAAACGTAGAACGATTAGCTAAAATGATTAAACAACAGGCACAACAAGCACAATTTATAGTTGTGAGTTTGCGCCGCCCGATGATAGAATCAGCCGAACGCACAATCGGCGTTACTCAAGCTCGGGGGGCTTATACCCAAGTTTTGGGAATTAAATTGCAAACCGATTCTAATTCTGCTTGAGTTTTTGTTAATAATAGTGTATAGATAAACCGGATTCGAGATCAGGACTCCGTATTAAGAATGACCTCCGAACAAGTTACTAGGCGTTCCGATATTTTAAATACTCAGGTAATCACCCGTGACAATGGTAAACGGTTAGGAATCGTCAACCAAATCTGGGTGGATGTAGATCAGCGAGAGGTTGTGGCTTTCAGCCTACGAGACAGCCTGATCTCTGTATCTAGCATACCGCGTTATATGTATCTGGAAAACGTCAACCAGATTGGCGATGTAATTCTGGTTGATGACGAAGATGTGATTGAAGATATTGATGTAGATATCTTCAGCAACTTAATGAATTGGGAAGTAATCACCGAAAATGGTGAAGTACTGGGTAAGGTACGTGGCTTCAAGTTCGATGCCGAAAATGGAAAAATTTACTCCATTGTCATTGCTTCGTTGGGATTACCCCAGATTCCCGAGCAGTTCCTCAGTACTTATGAACTATCTATTGATGAAATCGTCAGTACAGGACCCAATAGATTAATTGTATTTGAAGGGGCTGAAGAAAGAGTTACCCAATTAACCGTTGGTTTATTAGAGCGTTTGGGATTAGGAAAAGCACCTTGGGAAAGGGAAGAAGAAGAAGGTATTTACACTCCCCGGACTGTAGCACCACCGAATCAACTACCCAGTGGCGTACCTTTAGAAGCTCCCAGGGTTAAAACTCGTGCTCCCGAACCAGTGGCGCGGGAAGAGTGGGATGAGGACTACTACCAAGAAGAGCGTCCCCAACGTCAAGTGATGAAGGCTCGCCAGTACGAACCAGAGCCAATTCCCTATGATGATGATGAGGAAGACAATTGGAGCGAGGCGACAGGGAAGGATAAATATCAAACCCAACCTACATATACACCCGAACCCTACAGCAAAAAGACATACGCTGACGAATACGATAAGTATGATGAAGATTTGGAAAGCGATGCCTGGGAAGATGCACCCAAACCAGTGAATATTCCCAAAAAGGTGAAGGAAAGGCAGCCAGAATATGAAGAGGAAAGTGGTTATTAATGGGAAGTCAAGAACATAGGTTATCCCAAGAATAATGATAATCAATCTTTGGGGGGTGAAAAGTTGCCCAGCAGCTATTTCACTCCCTAAATTTCAGTAATTTAACCAAGCTCAGGGTATCGCTACTAGTCCTTTTCATTAATTTTGACGAGTCACGGGCATTTAGATCCCCGACTTCTATTCGTAGGAATTGCTACAATTAGCGGATATTAATTGAGAAGTCGGGGATCTTTTACCTAGCCATCAAATTTAATGTAGTACTCGACCACATTAGTTCTGCGGGGTAGAGGAAGAAACCGCAGAGGCGCAGAGAACGCAGAGGAAGAGGAAGAGAGGACAAGTCTATAATTTGGTTCACCCCGCAAAATTAATGTGGTGGAGTAGTAGTATTCAACCACGTTAATTATGAGGGGTGGAAGATAAAACCACAAAGGCGCAAAGAGCGCAAAGGAAGAGGAAGAGAGCAAAAGTCTATAATTTGGTTTACCCATCAGAATTAAGTTGGTGGAGTAGTAGTGGTCTATCGCATTAATTATGAGGGGTTTTATAATCAACCGCATTAGCGTTCGCGTAGCGTGTGCTTTGCACTTAGCCATGCCCGTTGGCGTAGCCGCCCTGAAAGGGCTAGGGCTTTAGGCGCAAAGGACGCAAAGGAAGGAAGAAAGAAGAGAAAGAGAGATATTCAATTTATCCAGCAAAATTAATGCGATGAAGCACTACACAGTTAAAGCCCATCTACCCTACTCTACGAGAAGCCGCTTCGCGTCTACGGGAACGTCTTCGATAATATGGCTGTAAAATTTTCTAGCCCATGAAGATGGGCTTTGTTCGTATAGCCCCAGGCTAAGAGGTGTGGGCTTTTTGAAACAACTTAATTTACCTATCTGAGCTAGGTTGAGCACTTTTTTTAATAGCTCTCCTTCCCCAGGGTTTGAGAACAGATATGCCGATAATAATACAGAGAAATAGGACTTGAGTAAGTGTCCCTAATAACACACCTCCTGTATTAAACCTGTAAATTGCGTTTTGGAAAGCTTCTAAACCTTGTGCATGTGAAATGTTAGCTGCCACATTCGCCCAAGGGTATAACCAAAATGTCCCAAAGATGATTAACGCCATAGTCAGAACCCACTTAGTAATCACCCAATAGAACTTAGTGAATCCATAGTTGGTTTGCCAACAAAGCAATGTTGCTGTAATCACCGAACCAATAGCCGCAGGAATGACAACAAAATCATCTAGAAAGTTGATTAATGTATTAAAGGCATAAAGAACATCAGGACTATTTGAGCTTCTGTTTTGTAGGGAAATCAGAAACATACTCAATACAGTTCCAGTCCACAGTGCAGCAAATCCAATATGCACAGATAGTAACCAATTTTTTTGGCTGATGCTGAGTTTGGATGGCTTGCCTTTTTGTCCTGTATTTGCTGTTGTGTCCTTTACTTCCAGTGTTGACATGGGATAACTCCAGAATTATTTAAATTTCCTCTCTCTTCGTCTTTCTCTGCGTTCTCTGTGTCTCTGTGGTTTTTTATCATTCCGATGTAACTGGATTTGATATAACCAGGACTTACGCAATTGTCACAATCGGTGGTTGGTGCGTGATGTTATAAGTCTTATTGCTACGTTCAAATATTTTCGCGCTATCACGCACCCTACAGCAAAAATATGCCAGTTGCGTAAGTCCTGATAACATATCCAGGCTATAGCCATAAGCATTCACACGGACAGGATATAAAACATAAGAAGCTTTACTTTCGAGCTATGACAAAATAAGTTGTTCTATCGAGCCAAACCCCTTCATTTGTAGCCAATTTTTCTAACTTTGTTCGATATTCCACTTGTAATCTATCTAGCTCTACCTCAGAAAGCTGGGAAAGTGGATTACCTCTAGGATAAAAACTCTCACCTCTCCAATTTAAAAAATTGCTGTTCCTATCATTTAAATTCAGATATTCTCCAGATGGTTCAATTTCTATTTCAATATCCTTAAATCCAGATTTTTGTAAAATACTGCGGCACTTTTGCGGTGTATTCAAAGGTTCAAGGATATGGGGTAATTTGATGTTAAATAAATTTTCACAAATATTCATTTGCAAAGATGACATATAGGCATTCTCCCCAGGAGTACTAAATGCAATATATCCATCGGTTTTTAGAAACTCGTACCATTTTTGCAAAGTTGCCAGAATATCAGGAAAAAACACAAGTGCTGAACAGCAAAAAATAGCATCAAAACTGCTGGGGGCAAATTCGATTGATTCAGCATCTGACTCAATTAATTCGAGATTATTTAAACCCAAATTAGCTATTTTCTTTCTAGCTTGATTTAACATTCCAGGTGAAAAATCTACACCAATTACATCACCGTTTGCACCAACTTTTTGTGCAGCATTTATTGCCAGTAAAGCTGTCCCCGTAGCAATATCAAGTATTTTTTGTCCCTCTTCCACTGGAACTAAATCTAATAACTTTTTTGCTTCTTTGGGATGGCGTTCCCCTTCTTGATCGTAGGCTGTTCTGCGATTAAAAAATGCGATTACTTGCTGTTTATATTCATTCATTCCAGTGATAATTTCCAGGATAAAAATCTTTGTTTTTTGATATTAGGACTTACGCAACTGGTATATTTTTGGTGTAGGGTGTGTTATCGCGTAGCGTAACGCACCATGCTGTAAGGGTTTTGGTGCGTTACGCTATGGCTTTAGCGTTAGCGAAGCCATGCCGTAGGCTTTAGCCATGCCCGGAGGGCTATACGCACCCTACTGGACTTAAACTCATTACTCATTACTCATTACTCATTACTCATTACTCATTACTCATTACTCATTACTCATTACTCATTACTTATTACTTAAACCAATAACTCTCCCGTCTCTTGCAAGGCGTGTAACCTGTGATAAATTCCTCCATGACGTAATAACTCGTCATGACTACCAACTTCGATAATTTTGCCTTGCTCTAAAACTACAATCTTATCTGCTTCCCTAACAGTACTTAGACGGTGAGCAATAACTATAGTCGTGCGGGTTCCTTGGAGTTCTCCCATTGCTAATTGAATAGAACGCTCCGATTCATAATCCAAGCTAGAGGTAGCTTCGTCAAAAATCAGCACATCTGGCTCCACTAGTAATGCCCTAGCAATTCCTAACCTTTGTCTCTGTCCACCGGATAATCTCACACCCCGCTCACCTACCACAGTATAATAGCCCTGGGGTAAATTCTGGATGACTTCATCCAACCTGGCGATTCTGCTGGCTTCTTCAACTTGTTCAAAGGTTGCATCTGGTTTACCGTACTTGAGATTATCCAAGACAGTACCGTTGAAAACATCCACCTCTTGGTGAACAATGGCTAATCGACGGCGATAATTACCCACATCTAAGGTGCGAATATCCTCCCCATCCATGAGAATTTGCCCTTGGTTGGGTTCAAAATACCGCAATAGTAGTTTTACTAAGGTAGATTTACCAGAACCAGAACGACCTACTAATGCCACTGTTTGATATGGTTCAATTAACAGATTGATATCATGTAACACTGGACGATTAGCTTCGTAGCCAAAATTTACATGGGAAAGCTCTACTTTTCCCGTAAACTTATAGGGCGATTGTGTTTGTGTCGATTCTACCAAAAGACCAACTGCATCTTTTCCAGATGGCTCCTGGAGAAATTCGCTAAATCGCACCATGGAAGAATAGCGACGAGCAAAAACTTCTGCCAAATTACTAATAGGTTCTAGCTCTGCATAGGCCATACTAGAAAGAGTTAAAGTCATGACAAAATGGCCAAGGGTAATTTTGCCATCAATTGTGGCTGCTAAGGTCAAACCCAATACGACAAAAACGCAAAATTGAATTACACTTCTTTGCCAAGTTCCAAGTTTGACATAACCTCGATGAACGCGGTAATCAATGACAGTTAACTCTCTGCGTAAACGCTGCTCTTGTCGTTTTATTTCCTTTGTTTCCGTTGCAAATGCTTTGACTGTTTTTATATTGGTAATAATTTCTGATGTCCGACTTTCGGTATCCTCTATATATCTATCTAGACGACTTTCATGCCAAACCAAACGCTGTAATTTTTTTAAGGTAAAGCCGAGGATAACTATAAAAGAAATCAGAAATAAAACCGCAATTCGCCACTCAATTACTAAAATAAATCCAAAAATCCCCAACACCCGAAATAATTTCGGAATTAACTGTCCGGCAATTTCTGGATATGTCCAAGTATAGTTAGATAGTCCCTTTGCTACCCTTGATGCAATCCTGCCAGGGTTATTTTCATCATAAAATTCTAGGGGTAAAGTGAGAATTTTAGCGATCGCTTTTTGATTTTGATCTCGACGCGCCCTTAAGGCTATATCCCAGTGGAACCAACTGGTTAACCAAGGCTGTGTCGGCGCTCTCACCACTGTTACCACAAAAATTAAACCCAGTAATACCCCTAAGGATATATTTTTATCCACTGAGTAATTAATACTGTTGGCAATAGTAGCAATCACTCCTTGGAGTGGTTTATCTATTGGTTGATTGGAAAGAAGATTTAAAATCTGCCCAATCGCATAAGGTACAATTAAATCGAATATTTCGTAAGCACAGGAAAGCCCAATACTCAAAATACTCAATTTCCAGTAGGGGCGGAAATAATTAGGAATATCTTTAAATGTTGCCATGATGCACTCTCATCAGGAGTTTTCGCTTCTGACTCAAATTTTATACTACACTTTGTAATACAAAAAAGCAAGGACAAACTAAATAAATCATCCCTAAGTATTCATACAGGACTAAAGCTGGGTGTCACAATCAGTAGTTGGCGCGTGACGACTATAGGTATGATTACTACTAGTAATTCACCCACAGCTCCCCGAATTCTTAAAGAAGTCGGGGAGCTAAACACCCACTAAAATTTTCCCACCTAAGGCATAATTAAACTTAGAAATAGACTCATTCGTATTTAACAAATGCTCAAATTTATTAATACTTTATTCAATCGTCAATCAGAACAAATTAAAGCCAACGTTGAAATTTACACCTGGCAAACTTGTCCTTATTGTATTCGTGCCAAAATGTTGCTGCGGTGGAAGGGAGTAAAATTTACCGAATACAAAATTGATGGGGACGGAGCAGCTAGAACCAAAATGTCAGAACGAGCCCGTGGAGGGCGAACTCTACCACAGATTTTTATCAATAATCAACATATTGGCGGTTGTGATGATATGTATAAATTAGATGCACAAGGTAAATTAGATTCTCTTCTATCTTTACCATCTAATTAATTGATACATTTTGATTGAGAAAATTATTACCAGTATATCTAGCTACATAAGCTATTAACTATAGGGTTACAATCCTATTGAATTTTTTCAATGCCCTAGTACTCCACCAAGGTAACTATGCCAGGTTAATAATGAGAAGAAAAAGCTCTGTATCTCCCCACAATTCCCACACTCCCCCATCTCCCCCTAACCGGCAAAGTTAGTGTGGTGGAGTCCCAGAATGGGCATAATCACGCAATAATGCCTGTGAAATGTGCAAAGTAGGTAAACTTAAGCAAATATATGCCTAAATTGTTATATGCAGATATAACATAAGGTGCATATAGCTAGGATTGGGATGAAATCTTTTTACTAGCGAGATTATTGACAGCGGAAAATTACATAGTGGTAAATTATATGGAGGAAGAAAAATAGAGAGTTTTTCTAGATTGTAATTGAGAAAAGAATATAAAGTATTTGTGATACGCTTTGCGTCAAGCCTCTGGCTTATCGCTGGCGCTGTAATAACTCGCTTATTTGACTATCTAATGGTTGTCATAAGTATTTCTGCGGCATAAAAATACATGATATGCTAATTAATAATACTCAGTACTTAAAACATAGACAATGGATGAGCTATGCATTAGAATTAGCCAAAGCAGCAGGCGACGTAGGTGATATCCCGGTAGGAGCTGTTATCATTGATTCATTTGGGAACATAGTAGGGGAGGGAGAAAATCGCAAAGAGCGGGATCTAGATCCTACAGCCCATGCAGAAATGATCGCTTTAAGGGCAGCTGCTAATAAGTTACAAACTTGGCGTTTACATGAATGTACCCTTTATGTGACCCTAGAACCTTGCCCAATGTGTGCAGGTGCAATTGTGCAATCTCGTTTAGGACTTTTAGTTTATGGAGTGGACGATCCTAAAACTGGCGCAATTCGTACAGTTGAGAACATTGTTGATGGTGCAGCATCTAACCACCGGGTTAGTGTGATTGGAGGCGTTCTTGAATCCACCTGTCGTCAACATCTACAAGCTTGGTTTGCGAATCGGCGGCATAGAAAAAAATAAAGGACAGAGGTAAAACTGTCCAGTTGTAATAACACAAGTCAGGGAAGAAAATCTACGGTGTTACTATTAAACATTTTCACTGTCTTCCATTGAGCAACTACCAACCACTGTTATGATGGAATTTCATTCTCATTTACATACTCAACACAAAACGAAAATTACTACTACAAGTAATAGAACTGCTAATACTTCTCATGTTTCTCCTTGGTTCAGTCCTCTGGCTTATTTCTTAGGACATAATTTAGTTTTACCCCTTTTCTTCCGTCAAATTAGAATCACTGGACAAGAGAATCTTTGTGCAAGTGAACCTGTAATCCTTGCTCCTACCCATCGTTCCCGTTGGGATGCATTGCTAATACCCTATGCTGCTGGTCGTTATGTGACAGGAAAAGACTTGAGATTCATGGTGACTATGAATGAATGTCAAGGATTACAAGGATGGTTTGTCCGACATATGGGTGGTTTTCCGGTAAATCCTAAACGCCCGTCTATTGGTACTCTCCGCCACGGCGTTGATTTACTCCAGCAAAGAGAATCCCTAGTGATTTTCCCAGAGGGAGGTATTTTCCGTGATGGTAAAGTTCACCCTCTCAAAGCAGGAATTGCTCGTTTGGCTTTAACTGCTGAATCTAGTCATCCAGGATTAGGAGTGAAAATTATACCCATAGGCATCAATTACAACCAACAATATCCCCAGTGGGGTGCAGATGTAAAGATTAATATTGGTACGCCAATTTCTGCGATGGATTATCTCAATGGTTGTGTGAAACAAGACGCGAAAAACTTGACTGAAGATTTAGGAAAAGCTTTGCAAAAATTAAATGGCAATCCCTTAGTAATTTCTAGTCGGCCTGCATTGGTACAAATGTCCAATTCTTAAATTTCAGCTGATACGAAGTCGAAATTTAAACTGTCATTTGGTAGAAATAATTAAAATAGGTAGAAAGTTCAAATAATAGACAACGGATATAACGAATAACCAGATATAGGATTACTATTTGATTTTTGAACAGAACTCAGTACTCTTTCTGTTAAGAGTTCCCGTTCGGCTGAGCTCACGGCCGAAGCCTGTTAAGAGTACCCTCCCCCTACAAGTCAATTCACAAATCAAACCGGATTCCTATATTAAATATCTAAATACCCAAAGATAACTCCCAATTATTGATTTGACCTACATCCTGTGATACCATGTCTAACACCCATAATTGCCAATATCCTTTAGTTGATAAGGATAATAACTGTTCCAGTGCTGGGTGGGAGCTGACAGCGTAGGTAGTACGTAAATTTTTTCGTCGGCCCAATGTGCGATTTTGTAATAATACTCGCTGGTTATTGGGAGCAATGAGATAAATTTCTAAATCCCCGAGAAATTCATGGCGAATATCAACTTTTACTTGGATATCTTTGACTAAACTAGACTCAGAAATTGCAATTATACTATTGATGCCTTGGGGATAATTATCAGGGATTTTGATAATGCGATCGCTTTTTTTCCTGATATATTGGCTAACCTCTCCGGTTACGGCGCGCATCTGATAAGCTTGTTTTACTGCTCGGTCACTATTGACTTTGCCATAACCAAACCACAGGGAATGACCATTCTCATCATAGGTACCACCACGCATTCCCAATTGAGGATCGGCATTAGCATCAACAATTTTATCCGCAGTTTCTTCTAAAATACTCTTAACTTGTTGAGCTGTTAAATCTGGATTGGCCGATAACATTAGTGCTACGACTCCGGCGACTACGGGGGTAGCACTGGAAGTACCGCCAAAGTTGCTAGTAAAGTCCCCAGGATCGTAACCAGCTGTTCCCAATTGATCTGTGGTAAACATCCCCTTTCCTGGTAGGTAAGTAGAAATGGCTGGTTGGGTAAATACAAATCCAGTTGCTTGGAACCACATTCCCGGTGGAGCATTGTTACTAGGGGCACATACGGAAATATTTTCTCCCCAATTACTATAAGCGGCTTTTTTGCTCAAACTAGTGGAAGCAGCAATGGTAATCACATCAGGATGTACCGCGAAACCATTTAACCAGTGGGTATTGCCCTGTAAAATATTTTTTGGCCAATTACGTTCATGTACTTTTCCATTCACCGGACGGTTAGCATTACCCGCAGCAAATAAAATTACACACCCTTTACCATTACGTCCTTTGCTCGCAGCATTGGCAATGGCAGCCCGTTGACGCAGGGAAAGGGGAAAGTAAATTGCTGAAGCTCCCCAGCTACAGGAAATGACACTGGCTCCCTTTTCCACAGCCCAGTTAAAAATTTTTTCAATGGAATCGTCATCTAAAAAGCCAGTGGTACGAATGGGCATTAATGCACATCCGGGGGCTACCCCCACCACTCCCCTGCCGTTTTCCTCGGCTACCGCAATACCCGCACAAGCTGTACCATGACTGGTTTCTTTCTCCCCTGGCAATGGCAAAAAATCATTTTCCTTTAAATCCCTGGGAGCGACAATTTTACCACTTCCCTGAAAGTCTGGGTGGTTTAAGTCAAAAGAGTCATCCACTACAGCCACCACCACAGAACGATTACCGCGAGTGATATCCCAAGCTGCTTCCACGGAAATATGGGATTGGGGCTCTAACTGATAACCTCCGTTATGGCTGAGATACCATTGCTGGTTATAAAGGGAGTCACGGGGTTGGTAATGGGTTTCTTGGTGAATGAGAATATTCGGTTCCGCTGCAACCACATCAGGTAAAGCAATCAACTTGTTGGCAATTTTAATTGGATTAGTGGTAGCCTGTTTACTTACCAAGAACACAAAAGTATTTGGCAGTGCAGCCACAATTTTATGGTCAATTAAATCAAATTCCATGCCCACAGAACGAATCCGAGCTAGGTTGACTCCAGCAGCAAATTGAATAGTCACCTCATCGGTAAGATAAACAAAGGCTCCTGGATTATCTTTGAGTTGGTAAACATGACTGGCAAAAACAACATCCTCCCCAGCCCTTGCTTGGGACATAGCCCTCTCTAAATGCTCCGGGGTCACTCGAAATAATTCTAACCTTGCTTGGGGAATACTGCGTTGCCATATACCCCACCCCAACTGAGATAATTGTGATGGTGAGAGTTGGGTATGAAAACGAAGGGTAAAGCGATTGTTCACCTTTTGTAAACACAATTCCTCTCCACCACGTTGTAAAATCATTCCCAGACTACTTTCTGGTACACCTGTAGTGGAAGCACCATGAGAATTCACGCGATCGTTCATAGTGATGATTGTAACTACTCTATAGAAACTATTTTGAATCCCCTTCGTTTCAACAAGGGGAGCATGTCAAGGGAACCAGATACCACTGAATGTAAGTCTAAATCATAATAAACTCCAATTAATTGGCTTTAGATTATCAAATATCAAAGGTCAAAACAGAGTTAAGATACCCAAAGTTCATATATCCTATAAAAACTATTTTGTTGAGTTGTTGCTCCCCTGAAACCCATGAAATTCGCTGCAACTGTGCCCTTAATTTGTTGTACTTTATTATCAGCGATCGCCAGTGTAAACTGGTTATCTCCAGTTAATGCTCAAGTACAACCCCTACCAGCCTCTTCTCCCAGTCAAATTAATCCTGAAGATCCCAATAGCCTGCGTCCAGTAACGGAAACTAGCAGTATTTTAAGCATTAAGGGGGGACAACGGTTGATGAGTGAAGCTAGTAGTGCAGTTTCCTCTCAAAATTATCCCCTTGCTTCCAATAAGCTCAAAGAAGCACGTATAGTTTTTAATCAGTTATCCAATTCCTATCAACAGCTTTTCTCTAGTTTTTCGGGAATTGATAATAGAGTTGCTGATACCTTACGCAAAAAAGCGTTAGAAACAGCGCAAATGCGTGATGAAGCCACCTATCAGTTAGCTTTAGTCCATCGAGCCCAAAATCAACCAGAGCTAGCCCTACCTTTGCTAGTACAAATTATTAAAAGTCAAAACCCCACCCGAGATTTGGGTAAAAAGGCTTATCAACAGTTATTTGAATTAGGTTTTGTTGATTCTCCCTTTCCTAGACCAAAAAACACTAACTCTTCGTCCCGGAAGTAACACCCTCCTCCGGTAACCTGGAGTATACTGTGGTCTTACCAATTTACCTTCGGCCATTTTACTTATATAAATCATAAGTTGAAAAAGGCTATGGGGCGAGGATGTATGATAAACAATCCTTTTTCATTCTGGATGGTAAAGTTTTTTTGTCGGGACTACCTTCTACGCTAGTTGAGAATAATCAAAATTAAAAACTTTTGTAGTGATTTGAGGGAATTATTCCCCAGTTTTTACTTTTTGTGTAAACAACTATTTTAGGGAATTCGGTGAAAATAAATTATCCCATGTTGTGGGATGGGCATCCTGCCCGTTCTTTATCATTAGCACCGCAAGCCTAGCCCCTCCGGGGCGACTACGTCTACGGCGTGAGCTTGTGCGTTCGGAGTTCGGCGAGCTCACCCGAGTCGCGAAGCTCAGTCAAGCCGTCGAACGCTGCCTGCACCACAAAATATTTTGGGATATTTTTTTAATTGGAAGTCCCTTACCTAGGGAAATGCAACTAAAGCCTCGGTTTTTTTATCTGGGAATCTCTAACATAGATTTAGTGCAATTTCAAGATACATAATGTGTTGCTTTCCCTTGTTATCCCCCTCTAAAATAAAAGTAGTTTTTAGGAATTGCGATGGTTAGTACGCAGCAAGTTGAGACAATGATTAAGGCTCAAATACCAGATGCTCAAGTACAAGTACAAGATTTGACAGGTGGTGGAGATCACTATCAAGTAACTGTCGTTTCATCCCAGTTTGCCAACAAAGGACTAGTACAACAGCATCAGCTAGTTTATGGGGCTTTGCAGCAGGCTATGTCTAGCGAAGCAATCCATGCTTTAGCAATTAAAACATATACTCCTGAGACTTGGCAGGCCACAACAAATTCATAGCTCACAATGGTATAGCATTGAGCCGTAAATCTCCCACTCACTCTCCCTGAAAATCAATAAATTATCAGCAACGTAAATATCATGACACCAGAAGTACAAGAGAAAATTGATAATTTAATCTCACAACATAAAATTTTGGTTTTCATGAAGGGAACCAAATTGATGCCTCAATGTGGCTTTTCTAATAATGTTGTGCAGATTATTAATTCTTTAGGAGTCCCCTATGAGACAGTTGATGTTCTGGATGATCCTGAAATTCGCCAAGGTATTAAAGAATACTCAAGCTGGCCTACTATCCCCCAAGTTTATCTCAATGGAGAATTTTTGGGCGGTTCAGATATCATGATTGAACTCTACCAAACGGGGGAATTAAAAGAAAAGGTAGAAATTGCTTTAGCTTCTTAAGCATACATAGGCAAAAACTTATATATAATCCCCTCCTGCATGAGAAATATTAATTCTTGACAGAGGGGATTGGGGTTTTGCAAAATTTGCAGACAGGCGAGTTTAATGGTCACTTGACAATTCCAAGACAACGTGGTAAAGTGGTCAAGGTCTGTTGCCAATATGACAGATTAAACTTTGGTGTTTCAGAGATAATCGGGGATTAGAAATAATCCAGCTCTGGCTCCGGCTGTACTACGGCGAAATTGGATATATCGTACAAATAACGAGTAGCTTCTTCTTCCAAACGATGAATCAAGAAAGGCTCAATGGCATTGCTGTTACGCAGTGCCGCTAGATAGCCATCCAAATACATCCGTATATCATCAGTACGATAACCCCGGTTCCATAGTTCAACGAAGGAGTCCGTTAATCTCTGGTAATGGCGGATGGTTTGTGTGTCTTGTAGCATAACTGCTGTATTAATCTGGCGTTGGAGTTGAGAATTGTAAGTGATTCGGGCTCAAATGTGAAGTATTATTTTTCATAAATTGCATCTGTGAGAATTTCATCTTCTGATGATCGCCCAGTTGCAACAAATAGCTGATACTTAGATCCTATGCTAAAAAATAGTAAATCTAGCAAGTTAGTAAGCTATTTTTATAATTTAGGTTGGGTATACCATCAACCCATATATGAGTAAATTTGTCAAACAAATTGTTTAAAATACTGGCTAGTGGTTGTTTGCATGATTTAAATTTTGTGTCACAATATCTCTTCAATTATTTTAACAATTCTAACAAAAATTTAAGAATCTTAATATTTTAGCTCTGGTTATTACTCATAGCAAAATGTGTGATGAATTTTGTTTAATGAAGAAAAAAAAATATGTGATGGAAGTAGCAACCGTTACAAAACCTAAGATAGAGCCTTTGTTACTTTGAAGGTCATAGACGCTAAGGGGTCTTGACCGTGAGTTCAGTTAGTATTCAAATAATTGAGGGGAATCCCCATCTGAGATCTTTGTTGGGTTGGCACTTGCAACAACTGGACTATCGGGTGCATCAGGCAGCCAGTATTTATCAAGCAAGGGAAGTTTTTCTCAATCATCAGCCAACACTCATGATTCTTGATGCGGATTTGTCTGACGGGGATGGGTTAGAATTTTGCCGGTGGTTACATCGCCAGCAACAGCCGTTAATATTAATGTTATCTGCCCGCAGTAGCGAGGCTGATATTGTTATGGGTTTAAATGCAGGTGCGGATGATTATCTGAGTAAACCTTTTGGGATGCAGGAGTTTTTAGCGCGGGTAGAGGTTCTAATTCGCCGTAAGCGTACCCCTGTGGCACCTGCTTATTTAGATTATGGAAATTTGCAAATAGATTTAATCCAGCGTCGGGTTCGTTTTCAAGGAGAGTTTATCGATTTAACACCCCAGGAGTTTAGTTTATTATATGTTTTAGCCCAGGCTGGAGGATTGCCCCTGAGTCGGTCAGAATTATTACGTCGTGCTTGGCCTGATGCGATTGATAATCCCCGTACAATTGATACTCACGTATTATCCTTGCGGAAAAAGGTGGAATTAGACCCCCGACAACCAAGTTTAATTCAAACTATCCGCAATGTGGGGTATAGATTTAACATGGAAATTTTGAATTCCAATTTGTCTCCCTCACAAAATAAGTTAAGCAAAGAGAAATTTACTAACCAACGTTCGAGCCTGACTACTCAATTCAATGTCAAACACTGATTATTTAGGGCTTGCTGAATAACTTTAAAACTCTTATCTTGTAAGCTTCTCAGGCTATTATTGTCGAAAAAAAGTGCAATCTTAATAGGGGTATAAGGCTTAAAAATCTTGCATTGACAATTTATTGAAGTTCAAAAAATTGCCAACAATAAGGTGCAAACAGTTGCCTGTTGCCTGTTCCCTATTCCCTACCCCACCAAGGGACTTTTTGCTGCAAGCACTATTTAGATAGGCTGCTGTCGATTTAGAGCGACGAGGTGATGGGGTGATGAGATGATGAGAGTTTGCGCGTCAATTCTTAAAATTCAAAATCATCTTCAGCCTCTGCCAGTTTAATGCTATCTTGCAATTGCGCCCAATCAACTATGGAAGTTGTTTGATTTGCTAAGAGGCAGCCTTGTTGTAAATGTAACAAACGATCGCAAAACTTTTCAACTAGCTGCAATTGATGATTTACCATCACAATTGTGGTTTGACGATCTTGGACGAGTTGGTTTACAGTTCGTAATACTCGGTTGGCTGTACCTGCATCCAAGGCAGAAGTTGGTTCGTCTAATAATAAAATTTGTGGCTCGATAACTAAGGCACGAGCGATGGCTACTAGTTGTCGTTGTCCTGCTGATAATTGTACTTCAGTTCTAGCCAACCAATCATCAGGAATTTGTAATTTTTCTCGCCATTCACTGGTTCGCTGTTCTATGGTTTGTTTGGATAAACCACGTAAGACTAGGGGATAATCCAAGGCTTGTTGTACAGTCATACCCAATAGTTTAGATTCTTGGGGAACCAGGACTACCTGCTGGCGTAATTCGACGACGGACATTTGACCGTACTCTTTACCATTCAAATATATATTACCCTTCGTGGGGGTACTCAGGCGGTTCAGGAGGCGTAATAAGAAGGTTTTACCTGCCCCAGATGCACCAATTACAGCAATGCAATCGCCCTCAAATACATCAAAGGAAATATCCTGTAATATGGGGTGTCCTTGCTGCTTACCTAATAAACTGGCATACAAATAAACTTGTTTTAATCTGAGTTTTGGTGACACAGAAGTTTGTAATTTTGGATTTTAGATTTTGGATTTTAGATTTTAAATTTTTAATTTTACTCAATTATTCAATTATTCTGGCAATTTATATATAGCAATGGACATATTGTTTAGGACAGGATTGTTCGACTAAAAAACCGTCAACTGTCAACTGTCAACATCAAAAACGTCCTAACTATCGAATGCAACTGCTATAATTATCCCGTCCCATGGTCCAGAGGACATGGGACTTGAATTTCAACTACCTAATGTTAAAGCTGTAGCAATTGTCCAGCCATCCACCAATAACAATAACAAAGTAAATACAAATAGAATCATATACATCCACGGCTGTGATAGAAGATAGACATCAGTAGTATCTATACCAGTCTTTGCTTGTACTAGCTTCACTAACCGAGCAAAACCAGCCACCCGCATTGGTAGCAAATAAGCCTTCCCTTCTGGGGTCAGAAAATAATAAACCAAAGCTCCTTGCCCGGTGGTGCGTGGCTTTAACTGTGTTATTTCCGACCAAGATAAAGACCAACCTTTACGTAAAAAATTTGGGAACCAAGTTGCATAAGCTACTCTTATTTCCTGGTCATCGGTAATTACTCGTTCGGTCAATACTCCATATAATCCCACTAACCCAATACCAATTCCTACCCAAAGGAAATTTGGGGGAACTGGAGCTGCGGTAACTTGTGCCAAAAAAGGTAAAGGTACTGTCAGTGCCACATATAGGGTTAATAGGGTAATTCTAATCAATGGAGAGAGGCGAAAAATAGTAGGAGAATTATTGACTGAATTTGCTGTCATGGTTCCATTACATTTGATTGCTTTCAAACAATGCCAAAAAACAAATTATTCCCTAGGGGACATTGTTAAGCCATGCCCTGAAGCATATTGGACATTTTTTAATTGTACAGCAATAGACATATTGCTTAGGACAATATTGTTCGACTCAAGAGCTGTCAACTGTCAACTGTCAACTTACCAACGTTGTCTATTTTCATACAAGCTCTTAAAATAGCTGTTTTATTGTTCTTCTTCCTTAGCAGTTGGATAGGACAACATCAGATCATCTATTTACAGGGGATTTATGCAGTTAAACAAAGTGATAGTCAAAATTTTATCCGCTTTAGTTATATCCGTATTTCTAGGATTAAATTTGACTAATCATGTACTCGCCGCAGAATTGCAGACTGCCAATGCCATTGGTCCTTTAGAACTGAAAACAGAAGCACAATGGCGAGCTTTTCAACGCCAGTTAAAAACAGCTAAAAACATGGGGATTGATGCTATCTCTACCGATATTTGGTGGGGAAAAGTCGAGAAACAGGGCGATGAAAAATTCGACTGGACATATTACGATCGCATGGTGGGGGCAATTGAAGCTGCCGGGTTACGATGGGCACCAATTATGTCATTCCATCAGTGCGGTACTAATGTGGGAGATGTATGTCATGAACCAATTCCACCGTGGATTTGGCAGCATTTTCCCGGGGTGAATCAAACAGAAATACAGTATAAAAGCGAACTTGGCAATTACTCTCCAGAAGTAGTTTCCCTCTGGGCTGATGATTTAGTCATGGAGGAATATCGGGAGTTTATGGAAGCTTTCGAGAAGCAATATGGAGATAAAGCCAAAATTATTCAGGAAATTAATATTAGTGCGGGAACTGCTGGAGAGCTTCGTTATCCTTCCTATAATGCTCACGATTCTTGGAAGTATCCCCAACGAGGTTTCTTTCAAGCTTATAGCGAACCAGCCATCAAATCTTTCCGGGCTGATGTTTTACATAAGTATGGTGATTTAAACAAATTAAACAATGCTTGGCAAACAAAGTTAATTAGTGTTGAACAAATTAACCCACCCAGCAACACCGAACAATTTGTCCAAGGGAAAGATTATGAAGATACCCAGTATGGTAGAGATTTTATCGACTGGTACAATCAATCCCT
>JASJCX010000116.1 GCA_030065255.1 Calothrix sp. MO_167.B42
TCCCTCAATCCACCTCCTCATCTCCTTACTTTTCTTCACAACTTCCTCAAATTGTTTGCCTATAATAGAGGTGAAAAGAATAGGTTCTTGAATTAACTAAATGCAGTAAATAAGTAAGTCGGCGTAAAAAATTATCGTTTGGATAATGCAGGGGGAAAAAGTATTTTAGCCTTATTTACTTTTCTTCACATAGTTTGGTTTATTTGCGCCTACTTACTTATTTACTGCATTTAGTTAATTCAAGAACCTATTCTTTTCACCTCTATTATAGGCAAACAATTTGAGGAAGTTGTGAAGAAAAGTAAGGAGATGAGGAGGTGGATTGAGGGATAAAAAACTCCTAACTCCTAACTCCTAACTCCTAAGGTTGTTCCATCCAACCGCGATAGCCAGTCACAATACGGCTACCATCCTTAAATATATGAATTTCTGTCTGATCGCTTGCCCAACTAATTTGATCTTGGAAAGCTGGGTTAAAGATACGTACTCGCTGGTTACTGGAAGATACAGGAGAGGTGGGATCGTTAATTGCTAGGGACTCCACAAATGGTCCATCGATCAAAATATCCAATTGGTCAATTAATTCTTGCGCTCCGGCAGGTGCATATTCAGATTGTAATCTTTCTAAGGTAAAACCTGTAAAGGACATGACATTTAATCCAGCAGCCTTGAGCTTACGTGCCAAAGATGCCAATGCAGGTGCTTGCCAAAATGGTTCTCCCCCGGAAAATGTTACCCCTGTATTGCGTGAATTACTGAGAATTTTCTCTGCCAATTTTTCCACCGAAATCAATTGGTTAATCTCAAATGACCAAGAATCGGGATTAAAACAGCTGGGACATTCCCGCAGACAACCTTGTACCCAAACAACGGCACGACAACCAGGGCCGTTCACCTCTGATTCATCAATATAACCCATAATGTTGAGGTATCCAGCAGGAATTTCCATCAGTGGTAATAATGCATCGGCTGCCTTTCTTTCCATGTTTTTTTTCCTTGAATTTGACGAAATTTGATTTTATGTACTCCACACCCATCACTCAAAATTAATACCATCTCCCTTCACCACCCCAAAGTGGCAACCCTCCAATCTCGCCGGACTCTAATCTTATCTTGCAGGTTTATTTTGATATTTTGGTTATTGATGTACCAACTAGGCTAAAGATGGATATCAAATTATTAACTTTGCCAGTAATTGTTTCTAGTACTTCGCCACATTAATTAAGTTTTTGTAAACCAACTTAAGAGATTTATCTTCTCCTTTCCTAACTTTGCGTACTTTGCGCCTAAAGCCCTACGGGCATGGCGAGAGCTAATGTGGTTCATTAGTTCACTAGGGGCAACACAGAGGCAACAGATCCCCGACTTCTTAAAGAAGTCGGGGATCTGTTAGACCCACAACTCATCAAAATCAATTGGGTGCGGCTCTTTTGGAAAGACGAAACGAGAATTGCGCTAACGCCTATAACTCTTTCTAAATCTAAAATTATTTTCTAACGGGCATTGTCCCCCTGCCAGCGATCGCTAAAAAACAAACGTAAAAACCCTCTTTCAATCCATGACATAATGTTACCAAAAGATATGCGAAAGATTTTTGAAATTTTATGGAATATGTTTTTGGAATGATTGAAGGCTATGTTCCTCACTCTGTATAAGTTTTAGGCTTTATGCCAAGATTTTATTCGTCTCCCTAAAAGAGCCGCACCCAAATCAATTAGACAGGTTCAAATTCTTCTTGCTGGGGCAATTCGGTACTATTTGTAACTCCTGGGCCTTGGATGGTAAGTACTGAACAGGGGGCATGGTGTAATACATAGTTACTAACACTGCCCAAGAACATTTCGCTCAATCCACTCATACCCCGACGACCTAACATAATCAAGTCAGCATCCCAGCTTTTTGCTAATTCACAAATCATGCGACTGGGGTCACCAAAATTTAAGGTAAACTCAGTTTTTATACCATGATTACTGATTTTTTCGGAAAGCGATCGCAACCACTCTATTTTCTCTTGTTTTACTTCTTCCCATTGTTTCATATACTTTGCCACGGCTTCTGTATGGAAATTGGAGTAAAAGCCATCTGGTTGGAGAAGTATGGGATTGAGATATTGTTCATTAAAGGAAGCTTGCACATACAGCAACATGACGTTGGCATCCATAGCTTTGGCTAAAGATTCAGCCTCTGCCAATATCAATTGGGAAATATCAGAACTATCAATAGCAACGAGTATTTTTTTAAACATAATCTGACAATTTTGGATTTTAGACTTCGTCGTGAGCTCAGTCGAACGATTTTAGATTTTAGATTCTAGATTGTGGATTACTCTGCATAGGTGAGGGAGTAGGGGAGTGTGAAGATATTTGTCTCCTCATCACCTCATCACCTCATCACCTCACCTCCTCACCTCCTCACTCTTTCTCTCCCTCCTGCATTTCTTTCTCCACAGCAGCGACTTCCAATAGTGTCTTGAGTACAGAATCTGGGTTGAGGCTGATGGAATCAATTCCTTGGGCGACTAAGAAGCGAGCAAACTCTGGGTAATCGCTTGGTGCTTGGCCACAAATACCGATTTTGCGTCCATGGGATTTTACCGTAGTGATTGCTTTGCCAATCATTCTCTTCACAGCTTTGTGGCGTTCGTCAAATAAATGGGCGACTAACTCAGAATCCCGATCCAATCCCAATGTCAACTGAGTTAAATCATTGGAACCGATGGAAAAGCCATCGAACACTTGGCTAAATTCATCTGCGAGTTGCACATTACTGGGTAACTCACACATGACATATACTTGTAACCCATTTTCACCCTTGACTAAACCATTTTTTGCCATTTGGGCCACAACCCGCTCCCCTTCTTCTGGGGTACGACAAAATGGCACCATTAAAATGACATTGGTTAAACCCATTTTGTCCCTAACCCGTTTCATTGCTTGACATTCCAAAGCAAAACCTTCTTGATAACGGGGATCGTAGTAACGAGAAGCACCACGCCAACCAAGCATGGGGTTTTCCTCTTTCGGCTCAAAGTCTCTACCACCTATGAGATTGGCGTATTCATTACTCTTGAAATCACTGAGACGAACTATTACGGGCTTGGGATAAAAGGCTGCGGCAATGGTACCCATACCCTGAGCCAGTTTATCAATGAAAAACTCCTGTTTATCTGGATATTTAATTGTTAATTGTTGGATTTGATGTTTGACAAATTCATCTTCTAACTTGTCAAAATGAATCAATGCTAAGGGGTGTATTTTAATATGATTAGCAATGATAAATTCCATTCGCGCTAATCCTACCCCATCATTGGGAATCGCCGCATAGCCAAATGCTGTCTCTGGATTACCCACATTCATCATCAGTTTAGTGCGGGTTCGGGGTAATTGATCTAAAAGTACATTCTCCACTGCATAGGATAATGAACCCCGATAAACTTTTCCTGTTTCCCCCTCTGCACAGGAGATCGTTACTTCTTCTCCGCTATCAATGGCAGTAGTAGCATTTTCACAACCAACTATGGCAGGAATACCCATTTCCCGAGCGATAATTGCTGCGTGACAAGTCCTTCCGCCTTGGTTTGTCACAATTGCACCGGCTTTTTTCATGATTGGCTCCCAATCTGGATCGGTGCGATTTGTGACTAACACTTCCCCTGGCTGAAACAAATTGATTTGTTGGATATCCAGGATAATTCTGGCTTTACCTTGTCCAATCATTTCACCCACACTGCGGCCTTCGATGATTACCTCGCCCTTGTCTTGCAAACGATAGGTACGCAGGACATTATTTACTTTTTGGGATTGTACGGTTTCTGGACGGGCCTGGACAATAAATAACTCATTAGTAATACCATCCTTTGCCCATTCAATATCCATAGGAGTAGGGACACCGTGAACTTGGGAGTAGTGCTGTTCAATTAACTTTGCCCATTTACCCAACTGCAAAATTTCATCATCATTCAGGGCAAATTGCTGACGTTTGTGTCTAGGTACGGCAATATTTTTGGTGAGTTTAGAACCACCTTGGTCATAAACCATTTTAATTTCCTTAGTACCCAAACGTTTGGCTAAAATTGGCCGATATTCTTGCTCTAAGGTTGGTTTAAATACCAAGTATTCATCTGGGTTTACCGATCCCTGAACCACATTTTCCCCCAAGCCATAGGCTGCGGTAATTAATGCTGTATCCTTAAAACCAGTTTCAGTGTCAATGGAGAACATCACCCCAGAAGCGGCTAAGTCAGAACGTACCATTTTTTGCACTCCCACTGAAAGGGCAATACTTAAATGGTCAAAATCCCTGAGTTGTCGATAGGAAATGGCTCTGTCGGTGAAAATTGATGCAAAGCATTTGTGACAAGCATCTAGTACTGCTGGTAGTCCGTAAACATTGAGGTAAGTTTCTTGTTGTCCAGCAAAGCTCGCATCTGGTAAGTCTTCTGCTGTAGCACTCGAACGCACGGCCACATCAGCATCCCCACCATATTCCTGACACAATTGATCGTAGGCAGTGGCGATGGCTTGTTGCAATTCCTCAGGAAAGGGGGTTTGCAACATCAAAGATCGAGCCTGTTTGCCGCATTGACGCAAATTGTCCACATCTTCTACATCTAGATTGGCAAAAATTTGCCGTAGCTTGGGTTCTAATCCAGCTTTTTGGATAAACTCACCATAAGCATAGGCTGTAGTGGCAAATCCATTTGGTACCTTGACTCCTTTGGATGTGAGTTGCTGAATCATTTCTCCCAAGGAGGCATTCTTTCCACCGACTAGAGGAATATCTGCAATTCCCACTTGAGTAAAAGGTAATACCAGAGCATTTTGGAGATGAACTTTGTCAGAGTTTTGTTGATTGGCCATTGGTTTCAGCATATTTTTTCCTTTACAGAAGTGAAATCATGGACATTCGCGTTAGGTTGATAAAAGGATAGACGTTTACTATCTGTGTTATTTTACTTTTTCTATCCTTTTTTACTACCATTTTTGTACTTACTTTTATCGTAAATTAATTTGAGGATTTTGTGAGTATGCTGTTACAAAATCAAAGGATGGTGTTGGCACAGTTAAGTAATTGCCAATGATTGGCTCTGTTTCCCAGGAAAATCCCAATTTTTATGTAATATCACCCAGGGGTATTGTATTGCCATATGAGCATTAGCTCCTCTGTGTCTCAGGTTTATCTTGCCTCCTGGACTTTAACCTGTTAAGCAAGGTGACAGGAAGTGCGGACTGTTTCAAGAATTGCCATACTCCCCATTTCCATAGGTTTTATTTATATAAATTCCTGACAACTATCAGCATGAAGGCTTTTTAACTAAAAAGAATTGAGAATTGTGACGAATAGTTGCAAATGTCAGGTTTATCTGACGACATTCTCATAATTGGCACCTATCCTTAAAGTAGAGCGAAAATAAAAAAACGGTACCAGCAATATGCTTGGAAACTAGTTTTATATAACCTATTTCTTGACTAAATAAATAAACTCAATAAGTACGGGATCAAAAATTTAGAATGAGGTTTTAAAGAATCATGACAGACTGTCCTTGCTGCTCCCACACCCTTTTACAACATATACGCAAATCTGGTACTTATTGGTTTTGTCGCCATTGTTGGCAAGAAATGCCTAGATTCAGTGAAAATAGGTCTATTTCATTAACTAGTTTGTTTCCCGAACCAGTTTCTAGCAATCAGGAGACATCCAACACAAATCAGATTGCTTTACCAAATGTTCAGCAGTCTTCTCAAAAAGAATGGATTGGAGTTGAAGATTTATCCGAACTTCTGTATACAACCCCATAAGAGATGAGATTGTCAAGTTGATGTAGATAAAAAAATTTAAATTCGCCCATAAAAAACCCCGAATATATTCGGGGCTTTTTTTATACAAGGCTTAAATTTTGAATTTAGTTCTCAATTCCAATTCACTGGGCTTAATTGAATTTGATGTTGGTCAATATACATAGCCATGTATGTTAATTATCTCAATTTTATCCCCAGCGATCGCAAAGTATTTGCAGTGACTAAATTTAATGTTAATCTTCTGACCACTCCTCACTACCTAACAAATCGATAATGTGGTCTCTGAGCAAAAATTCGTTTCTTTCTAATTCTAGTTCCACACATACCCATTCACGACCGGGAATGTATTTGCACAGAGCATAGATTGGTTGATTAGGATTAATCAGTCTTTTTTTCACTAATTGACGTGCTTCATCTCTAATCACTTCAATGTCATATTTAACGGCAGTATTCACCATGATTCACCTCGTAATTTTTTTCTAAATAAAAATGCTACACAATCAACCTTCAACCTCTATCTTCATTTTATTAATAAATGATGAATAAAGTGTGAAGATGATAAGTATTAATAATGACATTCACTAGCAGGGTCTTTTTACCAAGGGTAACTAGTATACACCCTTGTGATAGCTATTAATTTAGCGAACCATGCTCAAATGACAAAACATATGTACTCGTCTTAGCTAAAACATAATTGACATCTAGTCCTTGGTAAACCTAGCCAGAAAGTGATTTTGGGAACTAATTTCTTTATGTTGTCACATCAAATAGCAATTCTATCAAGTAACAGTATAACAACCAATCATGTTTTACATCACTTGATTAGCCGTAAAATATAATACTTTGTTATATTTTTTTTGTTAAAACATAGACATTTTTTGGATAACAAATTATACAAGAATTATTTTCTTATTCGTGACATAAATATATTCTATGTGTAAAAGATATATTAGCTAATATTTTTTGTTGAGTAAAAATACTTTATAGTTAAATATCATTATGGGAAAAATTAGAGTTTATACAGGTATTTTATGCTTGTAATAAATACTAAAAGGATATAAAGTCCCCTGATTTATGGTAAATTATACTTATCCGTAAAAGTAGGAGTACTGAATCTGAAAAAGCCTGCTTGGGTACTTTATATATCTGTGATGGTACGGGATGGTGTTTGTGAAGATTTAAATATTGTTGGTCTATGCTGGGGAATGTTGGGCACAGGGTGAAGATACTTGATCCCCGACAAATTCCTTGTATCTAATAAGTTGCAGCAATCTCGTGATTGCCCACATTCCCACCTACCAAATAAATTTCAAGGCTAACACTTCGACTTCGCTCAGTGTTAGCGATGAGCGTAGCCGAATCGCTAATAAACCGCACGTTGAAACGATTTATCAGACGCATGCCTTTGAGCCTAGGAATTAATTCCTAGGTGAACATTTGGGCTAGTTGAGAATGATGCAAGTTATCAGTTTGAACGCACTTGGTTTATTGACCGCAATTTATTGTAGGGTGGGAAAGAACGGCAAAGCAAGGATTTCAGGGTGATGTATTTGACCCCTCACTTAATTGACCCACAACATCATTAATGCCAAAATCCCTGTTTAGGTGAGATGAGGGAGTGTGAACTTCCTTTACATATTTTTAGGTTTTATATCAAGTTCAGATGATTACTTATAATAAAGTTAGAATCATTGCAGTGGGTAGATTTATATCTTATGCCTAAAAGGATTGCGATCGCCAACCATATAAGTACGGAAGAACTACTGATCCGTTATCGCCAGGCAACAGAAGGGACACAACGTAGCCATTACCAAATAATTTGGTTATTAAGGACGGGAAAAACAGTACAAGAGGTGTCACAAGTAACAGGATATACGAAAATTTGGATATATCACTTAGTAAAACGCTATAACCAATTTGGTACGAGCGCCCTTGGAGACCAACGGCATCATAATCCAGGCAAAGAACCAAACTTAACACATATGCAACAAGCCCAACTGTGGCAGGTACTTTCAGACAAAGCACCAGATGGTGGTTTGTGGAATGGTCGTAAAGTTGCAGATTGGTTAAGTGAGGTAACAGGAAAACGTATAAGTCGCCACCGAGGATGGGAATATCTAAAACAAATGACATACAGACTGCGTGTTCCTCGACCAGAACATGGAATGAGTGACCAAGTTGAGCTGTGATAATTGGAAAAAAACTCGATTTGAAACTCAAATTTCTTCAAGCTCGATATCCAAACGCTGAAATCGAGATTTGGGGCATGGACGAGCATCGTCTGGGGCTTCATCCAATATTGCGTCGAGTTTGGGTACCAGAAGGTGAACAACCAATTGCCTGTCGTAATACAAAAGTATCAATGGATGTGGTTGTATGGGTTTGTACACCCAGAATCAGGTGAAACTTATTGGTGGATTCTTCCCTATTTAAAGAGGCAGGAGGACGAAGGCAGTAGGCTCCGAGGGAATCCCCATAAATAAATAAATGGGATTTAACAAAGACATGGTATTTTTTTGCGCTGCCCGTCTCAAAATACATATTTTTTGTTTTTCATAAATAAATGAGCGGGGCTTTAAACCCTTTTGGCAGAGGGAAGAATTATTTTCTAAAACCTCCTGCCCTCTGCCTCCTGTTCTCTGCCTTTCTTCGGTAAATACGGAGATATTTAATCGAGTCTTGGCTGATTTTGCCACTGAATATGGTCTTGGAGGTGAAAAACGAGTTCTTCTGGTTTATTGACCAGGCTCGTTGGCATACAAGTAATTATTTAGACTTACCATCAGGTATAGATTTAATATATTTACCTGCATACTCACCTGAACTCCAACCCGCAGAACGACTGTGGCCTTTGACTAACTAGTACTCCACCACGTTAATTATCAGGGGTAGAGGAATAAACCGCAGAGGCACAGAGAGCGCAGAGGAAGAGGGAGAGAAGATAAATAGAGGTATTCATTTACCCAGCAAAATTAAATTGGTGGAGTACTAGAAGCACTTTTGATAGTTCGTTGTCAACAACTAATGAAACAGCATGATTTCATCTCTGGTCTAACTTGTTACCACTGGTGGCCAAAAACAAGAGCGGCTTAATTATAAGTAATCATCCGAACTTGATATTATAAGGAAATATGTTGAAAACCCCGAAGTGAATTCCTCAAAACCAAAAAAGTTTTGAGGAATGAACATCTTTTAAGTCGGGAATGAAAACGATGGAGCTGTCCTTTATATCATGTCCGGGGGCATATCCATAGTATGTCATTGCGAGTGGAACGAAGTGAAACGACGCAATCACAGGGTCTTTGGGATTGCTTCCTTTCGGTCGCAATGACGGTTATTTAAACGGACATGATATTATACAGTAACGACCTAAATTTACAAATATTTTTCTAATAAAACCCTCATTTTTTCCTTAGTAGCGGTTGAAACTTTGTCCAACGGGGTTAAAATTGCATATTTTAATGCTGAGTGAGCATCGCTATGGGGGGGGTTGGCGCTCAGACGCTTGACAGTTTCTTGAATTACCTTTTGAGCATTCACGGCATTGCGCTGTAAATTAGCAATCACCATATCGACTGTGACACTATCATGTTCTGGATGCCAACAATCATAATCCGTTACCAATGCTAAGGTAGCATAAGCAATTTCTGCTTCCCTAGCCAACTTTGCCTCTGGTACATTAGTCATGCCAACTACTGTTGCATTCCAACTGCGATACATATGGGATTCGGCTTTGGTGGAAAATGCTGGTCCTTCCATACAAACATAGGTTCCCCCATGATGGCAAGTCACATCGGGTAAATTCAAAGCTGCGATCGCTGAAGCCAATATTTCAGCTAAATTCTGACAAATTGGATCTCCAAAAGCAATATGAGCCGCGATCCCATCCCCAAAAAAGGTAGAAATTCGACTTTTAGTTCTGTCAATAAATTGATCGGGAATGACCATATCTAGGGGTTTAGCTTCCGCTTTTAAAGAACCTACTGCACTCGCAGAGATTAAATACTCCACTCCCAACTGTTTCATTGCATAAATGTTGGCACGAAATGGTAGTTCGGAAGGTAACAACGTATGATTACGACCATGACGTGCTAAAAAAGCTACAGATGTATTATCAAGTGTTCCCACAATTAAAGCATCGGAAGGGGAACCAAAGGGAGTTTGGATTTCTACTTCCCGGACATTTTGTAGAGCATCCATTTTATATAGACCACTACCACCAATAATGCCGATACGAGCTTCAGCCATTGTAATTTACCTGTTTATATTTGCAATGCCCAGTTATTTTACTGGGAAATGTAACATTTCATCGATCGGTTACTAATTATCAGCTGTAATCCCACACCATCAATCCAGATTGCTAAAATTTAAGTAGTAAGTAGTAACCATTTGCAAAAATAATGCAATTGATAAATTGTTAAGGTCTTTGTATGGTCAAACTTTGACAACTAAAAATTTTGTGGTTAATCAATGGCAATTGCGACAAAACACTATTCCAAAATATATAAAATTTGAGGGGATTTCCAGGGATAAACAAAGAAATGAACAATGAAAATGAGATTACCAAAGAACATCAAGATCGTCTTCTTGTCTCTTACATCTTAAGTGCGGCCTGGTTCTTTGGCTTGGGGGGACTACACCGTTTATACAATGGCAAAATTGCCACTGGTTTATTGTGGCTGTTTACTGGTGGAGTATTCGGTTTCGGGCAGTTCCTAGATTTGTTTTTTATTCCTGATATGGTAGAAGGACAGGAACAAAGATTACGGTTAAAAGCGGGTGTTTCTCCCTTGGGTGTACCAATACATGAATCTGTTGTGGCTTCAGAAGTTTACCGCCCTACTAAAGATAAATTGATGGTGCAGTTAATTGAAGCCGCCGAGTTGAGAGAGGGAATGCTCAATGTCACCCAAGGCGTGAAGGCTACGGGTGCTAGTTTTACAGAAGTGGAAACTACTTTGCGGGAGATGCTCAAATCAGGTTATGTGAGATTAGATAACGACCCCGTTACCGGAGCCGTCACATACCATTTCCACGAACTCGGCTAATTTCTACCTAGCCATTTTTGACCATTTAAACGCTGTGTTAATCCCCAAATGAGAATATCGAGGTTGATTTTGCGCTCGTCAATTAGGAATGATTCCAAAGTGCTGGGTTGTTTACCTTCGTTACAAGAGAACGCCTTTTTCCCCTTAATATCTTCATCGGGGAAATAAACATTAAATTGGCGCTTCCCCTTGGCAAAACTACCAACTACTTGCCAGCATTCATCCAACTGTTCCATCCCCTTAACAGGTAACTTTTGCTTGACAAAAGACAATTCCAGATCTGATATGCCTTCATCAGCGATCGCTTTTTGTACAGCCGGTAAATAATGTTGCTCTACAAACTCTGCAAATGGTTTATTTTCTATGGCTGGTGGTTTTTCCTTTTTGGCTGCTTTGGCTTTTGCTGCTGTATTTTCATCTTTAGATGCAGCAGGTTTAGCCGCCTCTCCAGCTTGATTTTTACTAGTTTCTTCTGCCATGGCTTAGGTTTGTCCTTTATCTAGCTGGAAGAGCGATTCAAAGAGCACAAATGCTATGGGACTATCGCTCATCCCCAGTTATTGGTCACTTTCATTATAGGAGCAGCGAATGTGATTGCTTTCTATCAATTATCTTTTTAACGTCCCGTAGGTTTTTGTAATAGTGGCGGTAAGGGATTTTTGCTAGGCATATTCACCATGTTGGCCACTTGTAGTTGGTTTTGAATGGGGTTGAGTTTTGAGTTTGGGGGAATAACTGTCATCAAGGTCGAATTTTTCACAACCGTCTGACCAGTTTTTCGATTCACACCAGATGTGGCCAATGTTGTTAAACCTTTGTTTTTTAGGATTTCTAACTTTTTAGATTGACCTTCATGCTTATAACGTAGGGTGCGGTTCTTCAACCTTTGTTTTGTCCTGGGCTGGTAAGTTGGACGGTTGAGAAAGCGAACGACTATCAAGCATCCACTGGCACAGCTGACAGCAATTGCCACTATCGACCACATGGGTATACGATTTTCCCGGTCATTTTTGGTAGAAATTGGCTTGACAACCTCTGCTTGCAAAGGTTCTGGCTGTTTGCGCTTGGCTGTTTCTACATAACCCAAACTATAAAGAGCGATCGCCGAACTGCCAAGAAAAATAAATAGCAAGCTAAATAAGAATAGCCAATGATAATGATAATAAATACGTTTGAGAGTATCCCAGCTTTCTGTATTTTTCAGATTTTGACGTAACTTAGACGGATAAATCTTTTGTTTCAATGATTTGCTGTGTACACTCTGATTATGTTCCATGATGAATCTTCAGATTTGTACTATTAACTGCTAAATGTATTTGATTGTACTGGACAAGTTTCCGTTGGCATATCCGTAATAAAAATCAGATTTTAGTATTTTTTTGCAGCTTGAGTGTAATGATAGCAATTGAGAAATATCAGCTACAAAGATAAATAGTATACTTAGTTAATCATAAGTACGCAAATAAATTTGCATCAATTTAACAAAAAATTTCCCAATATTTACTGACTAGTTGCTCTTGATCCCACAACTCTTCTGCTGGCAACTTTCCTTTGATTTGTGAGGGAATCTGCTGATTTTTCCCTCGGCTACTGCCCAGACTTCCCATCAGATTCTTTGTCTAAAGCTAGTTGAATTAATCTATCCACTAAAGTGGGGAAAGCAACCCCACTATATGCCCAGAGTTGGGGATACATACTAGTAGCAGTAAAACCAGGGAAAGTATTAATTTCATTGATTAACACTTCTTTGGTAGCTTCCACATAGAAAAAATCTACCCTGGCTAATCCTGCCCCATCCACGGCAGCAAAAGCCTGTAGAGCCATTTCTTGAATTTCCTTGGTAACACCATCATCAACCTGTGCGGGAATAATTAGCTCTGCCCGACCACTAGTATATTTTGTTTCATAATCATAAAAATCACTGTCATAAGTAATTTCACCGACAACAGAAGCCTGGGGTTGATCGTTTCCTAAAACAGCACATTCAACTTCTCGCCCTACAATTCCAGCTTCAATAATAATGCGGCGATCGTAGCTAGCAGCGTTATCCAAAGCGGATTCTAACTCTTGACGGGTACGAACCTTGGCAATACCCACCGACGAACCCAAATTAGCAGGTTTGACAAAGCAAGGATATCCTAAAGTTGCATCAATTTCGTCACATAATTTAGGAAAAATACAAGGATTGGACCAAACTTGCGATCGGGTTACAGCCATGTATTTTACTTGTGGTAGTCCAGCTTGAGCAAAGGCTGTTTTCATGGCAATTTTATCCATCCCTACGGCTGAACCTAATACCCCCGAACCAACAAAAGGAACTTGCATTAAAGTTAGTAACCCTTGAATAGTCCCGTCTTCTCCATTAGGTCCATGGAGGACTGGGAACCAAACGTCAACCTCGGATACCGTTGGTGGAAATTGCCATACCTGGGGTGGGGATGGTTGCGATGATGGCAAAGCTACACCAGAGTCCAAAACTTGTTGAGCGACTGACTCGGCTTGCCAAATACCATCCTTTTGAATGTAGAAAGGTTGTATGTGGTATTTAGTGGTATTTTCATCCGTAGCCAACGCCAAAGCGATCGCTTTTGCAGAAGTTATGGAAACTTCATGTTCCCCAGAACGTCCACCAAATAGTAATCCCACCCGCAACTTAGCCATTACCAATACCTCTGTTACTTTGAAGATGCAGATAGCCTAGCCTACCACAATCGTCAAAATTGCTATATTGTTTGATGGAAATTCACATTGGTTCAGCACTGGGTACAAAATAAAGGCAGTATATACTGAATGTATTTTAATGGGAGTGATCGCGTCAATCAATTTTATATTTCTCCCCTTGGGGGGATACAGGGCTCACAGGGGTAGGCTTTTTACAATTGGGTGTTGGTTAGACAAGGATGACAAGGTGGGAAAGTAGACAAGGCTTCGGCCGTGAGCTCAGCGTTCGACGGCTCGACTGAGCTTCGCCGAACGTCTGAGCCGCTCACGCCGAAGTCCGAACGGGAGGAAAACCGACCCAAAAAAGTACGGTTCCCAAAAATACAAACTGGCTCAAAAGCCTATTTGACCGTTAAACAATCTTCCTTGTCTACCTGTCTTATAATCTCCCAAGTCTAACCCCAACCGAAATGTTAAAAACCTACCCTTGTGAGGGGATACAGGGGGGGTTAGATTTTAGATTCACCCCATGCCTAAATTCAGGGGCTTGTCAAGTCATTTTATATTTTGAAAAACAGATAATCCGTTGTTCCTCATTGGATTTATTCCACAAATCAATTCGGGGGCTACCCTTCACCGAACGCTACGGGAACAAACCTGTTTAAATTTCTAATCTTCAATTCCATTTTTTAAAATTTAAAATCTAAAATTCGGTGAGTCTATCAATAAATTAATTGAATTGAGATGTACAAATTGCGCCAGAGGTAATTGCATTGCAACCAAAAAAAGATTTACAGCCATCATGGATTATACGCTGTTGTGCGACTGTACTACTCCTAGGTCAAGCATGCCTGCACTTTGTACAGGGTAAAACCCATTATGGGCAAGTTTTAGAACATATGATCACAGTTGGTCCTGGTTCCATGTATCCAGTACTATCTGTTAATTTCTTTGGTGGGATGATTTTTACCATTCAAACTGCTAGAGAGCTTTCTAGATTTGATGCAGTCAGTGTTGTGGGTGGTGCTTTTGCTTTAGCTTTTTGTCGCGAACTAGCTCCTATTCTGACAGCTAGTATTCTTGCTGGACAAGTAGGTTCTGCCTTTGCTGCGGAAATTGGTGCAATGCAAGTAACCGAACAAATAGATGCTTTGTACATACTCAAAACCGATCCGATTGATTATCTGGTACTTCCTCGCATGATTGCTTGTTGTTTGATGTTACCAGTAGTCAATATTTTGTCATTGGTTGTGGGGATTTTCGGTGGTTTATTAGCAGCAGCCCATTTCTACAATATGCCTCCAGAGGTATTTTTGGAGTCAGTCAGGAGTTTTTTAGCCGTATCAGATTTATTAGTTGCGTTGTTAAAAGGTTTAATTTTTGGCGTTCTCATTGCAACTATTGGCTGTAGTTGGGGATTAACAACTACTCGGGGAGTGAAAGAAGTTGGAAAGTCAGCTACATCAGCAGTGGTTACTACCTGGGTTGCTATTTTTATCATAGATCTTCTAATTTCTATAGTATTCTTTGAGCATCCAATTGTATGACCAAATAATTACTAATTCATAATTCATAATTCATAATTCGCGCATCACGAAGAATTAAGAATAATTAAGTTTAATTATAAACAGAGAAAATAAAATTATCCCGCAATTATGCAACGCCGTATTGCTAAAAGTCATCTATTGGTTTCTAATTCTTCAGTGCTATGTGTTGGTAACAGGTAAACGACTCCAGAAATGACAGTTAGGATAACTGAAACCCAGAAAGCTGTGAGGGTAGGGATTTTCCACAACTGAGATAATGGTGCAATCAAAAATGCGATCGCTATGATTTGACTGACAGTTTTGAGTTTACCCCAAATATTCGCCCCTGTAATTGTAGCTTGATTCACTCGCCAACCTGCGATCGCTAACTCCCGTGCTAAAATCACAAACACTCCCCAAGCTGGGATTTCTCCTAGTTCCACCAGTGCTAGTAAAGGTGCTAAAACTAACAATTTATCAACTAGTGGATCGAGGAATTTGCCTAAATCGCTAATTTGATTGAGTTTTCTGGCTAAATAACCATCTAACCAGTCAGTACCAGCCGCAATCAGAAAAATAACTAAACAAATCCATCTTGTTTGCATTGTCGGATTGTGCAAACCATATAAAAGAAATGGTATTCCCAATAGTCGAGAAAAAGTAATCCAGTTTGGTATAGTCATTCGATTTTAGGTTGATAGTTGACAGTTGACAGTTGACAGTTGACAGTTGACAGTATTAGGGAAACTTACTCATTACTCATTACTCATTACTCATTACTCATTACTCATTACTCATTACTCATTACTCATTACTCATTACTTCCCACACTCCCTCCTCCCCTTTTCCCTTGTCCCTACTCATGGGATGATCTGTTGTCTGAGATTGTGCAAAGAATACTATGAGTCAACCAACAGATTCCCACCAATATAGAATAGAACGCGATTCAATGGGCACCCGCCAAATCCCTAATCACGTTTATTATGGTATTCAAACCCTACGAGCAACAGAAAACTTTCCCATTAGTGGTATTAAGCCCCTATCTACATATATTGATGCAGGGATTTTAATCAAAAAAGCTACAGCTATCGTCAATGGAGAACTCGGTTGCATTCCCCCAGAAATCAGTCAAGCAATTATACAAGCTGCCGACGAAGTATTGAAAGGTGATTTGCGCGATCAATTCGTGGTAGACGTGTATCAAGCAGGAGCTGGTACTTCCCACCACATGAATATGAATGAAGTATTAGCCAATCGTGCCTTAGAAATTCTCCAAGATGAAAAAGGTAACTATAAACGTGTCAATCCTAACGACCATGTAAACTATGGTCAATCTACCAATGATGTAATCCCCACCGCAATTCGCATCGGTGGTTTACTCGCCTTATCCCACACCCTCCATCCTGCTTTAGAAAAAGCCATAGAAGCATTAGAAGCAAAAGCCACAGAATTTCAAGAGATCGTCAAATCTGGGAGAACCCACCTCCAAGATGCAGTTCCCGTGCGCTTGGGTGAAAACTTCCGTGCTTGGGCACAAATCCTCAGCGAACATCACAACCGAATTTATACCGCCAGTGGAGATTTAATGGTCTTAGGATTAGGTGGTAGTGCTGCTGGTACGGGGTTGAACACCCATTCCCAGTATCGTGCCCGCGTGGTAGAAATACTATCAGAGCTGATGAATCTACCCATGCAACCAGCCCCCCATCCCATGGCAGCAATGCAGAGTATGGCACCATTTGTGAATGTTTCTGGTACTTTACGCAACTTGGCTCAGGATCTAGTCAAAATTTCCCACGATTTGAGACTCATGGATTCAGGCCCCAACACAGGATTTAAGGAAATTCAATTGCCCCCCGTACAACCAGGCTCCTCAATTATGCCTGGAAAGTATAACCCAGTCATGGCAGAAATGACATCAATGGTTTGTTTTCAGGTCATGGGCTATGATAATGCCATTGTCCTAGCAGCACAAGCAGGGCAATTAGAATTAAATGTAATGATGCCCCTAATTGCCTATAACCTGATTCATAGTATTGAAATTCTGGGTAATACCATTTCTGCCCTCACAGAACGCTGCATTAAAGGAATTGTTGCCAATCGGGAGCGTTGTCTAGCCTACGCAGAAGGCAGTTTAGCCCTAGTCACCGCATTAAATACCCACATTGGCTACTTAAATGCCGCAGCAGTGGCAAAAGAATCCTTAGAAACAGGTAAATCCTTAAGGCAAATTGTCCTAGAAAAAGGATTGATGACTGATACAGAACTATCCCAAATCCTCAACCTAGAACAAATGAGCCAAATCTTACCCCTATTTGGAGGAGAGAAAGAGTGAAAGAGGGGAAAGAGGGAAAGAGGGAAAGAGGGAAGGAAATGCCATCATAAATTTTCCCCAACCTTCCTAATATTCACCTCAAACCCTACCCATATCCGCTTCTATCCGTTACAACATCCGTTGCTAAATCCGTTGCCAAATCTGTTCCCCAACTCTAATTAAGTTAAGGTATTGACAATACCTTGGATGTGAGACTACATAAATGCAAACTCAAGCACCATCTGTCAGTTTAATTCAGGCACATACCTACGAACCAGAAGCATTAAGAGAATCTATTATCGCCCTGTTAGAGCCACTTGGGGGTATGGCAGCATTTGTCAAACCAAAACAACGGGTTTTATTAAAACCTAACTTACTTACAGGAGCACGTCCTGGTAAAGAATGTACCACCCGTCCAGAACTAGTTTATGTCATTGCTCAAATGGTTCTAGAAGTCGGTGGACAGCCATTTTTAGGTGATAGTCCAGCATTTGGGAGTGCCAAGGGGGTAGCAATTGCCAGTGGGTACCAACCAATTTTAGACGAACTCAATCTTCCCATCATTGACTTTCAAGGCAAGCGTTACGAAACAGTTAATGAAGGCTTTAACCACCTATTGTTATCCAAGGAAGCAATGGAAGCAGATGTGGTGATTAACTTACCCAAAGTTAAATCCCACTCCCAGCTAGTACTTACCTTAGGGACAAAAAATTTATTTGGCTGTGTTCCGGGGAAAATGAAAGCTTGGTGGCATATGGAAGCCGGGAAAGATGCCAATCGATTTGGGGAAATGTTGGTAGAAACCGCTAGAGCCATTAATCCTAATTTAACGATTATAGATGGCATTATTGGTCATGAGGGTAATGGTCCTAGTGGGGGAGAACCCCGCAATTTAGGCATCTTAGGAGCATCCACAGATGTCTTTGCTTTAGATAGGGCTGTAGCAACAATTCTCAATGTTCTACCTCAAGACATACCTACTGTGGCTGCATCATTGCGATTAGGTTTAGTCGATGAATTAACAACGATGCATTTTCCCCATCTGCATCCAGAAGCGTTGCAAATCAATAATTGGCAGTTACCAAATAAATTTATTCCCATTGATTTTGGTATGCCTAGGGTGATTAAATCTACTTTCAAACACTTTTACATCCGTTTTATCAAAGAACCAATGGGTGCTTATGGTAGAAGTTAGTTATTATTATGACTAAATTCTAAAACAAGTGCCAATTTAGCTACAAAAATTACCAAATTAGTAGAATACTCTGTAAATACCCTCCGATTGCTTAACCAAACCGCCTTATTTATTGGCGGTTTTTTTGATATATTTATTAATAGCAAAATACTCCCTTCTATTTTTTGACTGCACATATTTTTGACATCGGTAATAATGACTATTTTTTTATCTATCTATTTATAGATTGACAAAAACAAACAAAGTACTTACTCATTTAACAAGCATAAATTTTTATTTATATCCATAATAATCGTAAAAATACTGGTATTTTTTTTTGTTGGCTAAGTAATTATCTGTGCTAATACAGCATTATTTTTTTATACAGAATAAAGATATCTGTGTGATACATAACATATAAAATTATTGCATAAATCACATAATTTAATCTGAAAGCCTTGTTATAATTTAATTTTAGCCATAGATAGATATTAGACAATGATAACTATCTAAGTATAGATAGGCATTTTATTAGGTATTTATAAGTAAATATTTGCCTGCTATAATTTCAGATAAAATAGATACAATCATGAAAAAATGTAACTTTTAATGCTTGATTGAGTCTCTATATAAAATACACGTATAACATATGAATAGATAATGATACGTCAATATTATTTTCGCAGAGATTTGTATTAATAGCTGTGAATATAAAAACTGCGATCGCAGTTTAAAAACAGGTTAACGTTCTTAACTAATTAATACTTTCTGCTGCAAAAGTAGCTAAAATAGAAACATCACTCTCACAATCGAGAGAAAACCTAACAAATAAGTTGCGACGAATTTTAATTTTATATGGACGCTAATAGTCAGTCTGCCAATACAACCGATACGTATTCCCATCCTTTGGCAGACATTGTGGGAACCATGATTGCTTTTTTGACCCTCACCCTACCAGTGTTTGTCATTGCTAACTATTCTTCGAGCAATCTTCCCAATCAAAACCAATCTGTGACATATAACATGCAACAGAAGTGAAAATTAATAAAAGTTGGAAAATAGCATTTCACGATTTGAGGTGCTTGGAGATGACTTTGCTGAATTTTGACATAGATTTAGTTAACAGTGGGTTCTTGGGGGTAACGATCCGGTGAGAACATAGTTAAAACTCGAAATAACCCTGGTTTTTCAGGTATATTGTTGTAGCAGTGCTTATCCATCAGACAAGTGGTCAGCACTGCTATGATTTTAGGAGCCTGTTTGGGAAGAAGTACATCTTAGCCTAAAATTCTACAGGGGTAGCACGCGCTGAATGTGCCCGCAATTTATAAATAGTTTAGGAGTTTTCCAGTGGACTTATCCCGTATTCCTCCCCAATCCAAACCAGGGATTTTGAACGTTTTGATTGAAATCACAGGTGGAAGCAAGAATAAATATGAATATGACAAGGATCTAGAGGCTTTTGCCCTAGATAGGGTTCTTTATTCTTCTGTCAAGTATCCCTATGACTATGGCTTTGTACCCAATACATTGGCTGATGATGGAGATCCACTCGATGGAATGGTGTTAATAGACGAACCCACCTTCCCAGGTTGTATTATTGCCGCTAGACCAATCGGTATGTTAGAGATGATTGATGGTGGCGATCGCGATGAGAAAATTCTTTGTGTGCCTGACAAAGATCCTCGTTATGCTGAGGTCAAATCATTGGATGATGTAGCTCCACACAGATTAGAGGAAATTGCCGAATTTTTCCGTTCTTACAAGAATTTAGAAAAAAAAGTGACGGAAATTCTTGGTTGGAAAAATGTGGAGTTTGTCAAACCCCTAGTTGAAAAATGTATCTCGGCAGTTAAAAAAGGTTAAGAATTAATAGGGTAGCGGGTAATGGGCAATTAATCTGCCCATCCCTAGATTAGAGATTGCCAATTAACCATTACCAACTAAACCATACATATAAGTGACACTCCTACACTTCTCTTCGAGTAAGTGTAGGCTTCTGGCGGATTACTCCTTCCAAAAATTCGTTCGTGGTACTCCAATTGTTTCCCACTACCGCAGTTTTAAGTCAGGCGCGTGTCCCTCCCGACTTG
>JASJCX010000117.1 GCA_030065255.1 Calothrix sp. MO_167.B42
GACATCCCTCTCCTTAATAAGGCTCATGTGTACACACAACTTATGGAATTCCCAAGATTCTCAGGAAAACCTCACCCTGTCCTCACGGACATCCCTCTCCTTAATAAGGCTCATGTGTACACACAACTTATGGAATTCCCAAGATTCTCAGGAAAACCTCACCCTGTCCTCACGGACATCCCTCTCCTTAATAAGGAGAGGGAAAGATTTTTGCACTGCAAAAAGCGAGGGTGAGGTTAAATTATAGATTTGCACTTTATTTAATTCGCATTCCTAAGGGAACTCCAGAAAATAAAGTATCTTATAAGAACTGTTGATAATTGACACTGAAGTTTAGAGAACTCCACAAAAAAGATGTCCAATCTTGTGGGATGGGCATCCTGCCCGTCCTTATATTATTAGCAGGCAAGATGCGGCGTTGCTGAATCAAGATATGAATTTGTCTCACGCAGTAAGCCCGCAGCGGTGGACGGGTTTCCCGGCATAAAGGAGGCAGTGCGTTGGTGAAGCAGCGCGGTCATGGGGAGCCAGCGTTGTAGACGGGTTTCCCGTCGCAGACGACTGGCGTTGGTTTCCCCCAGGAGCGACTGCAACAAAGGGTTCCCCGACTTGTAGCAACTGCCGTCAAGTGGCGCAACCCGTAGACCCGTAGCGGCTTCCCGTAGGGTAGGGGTTTCCCGTCGCAGACGACTGGCGTTGGTTTCCCTCCGTAACAAACTTTCCAAGACGGATTTTAGATTGATCCTATACCAGCAAGTAAAAACATAGTATAGAAATCATTATAGAAATCATTCAAGCAAAAATATGGTACTAGAAGTCGCCATTCTGGATGTAATTGCAGGGGAGGAAGAAAACTTTGAGATAGCTTTTACAAAAGCACAAGTAATTATCGCTGCAAGTAAGGGTTACATTTCCCATCAATTGCAAAAGTGTATTGAAAAAAATAATCGCTATATTCTTTTAGTCCAATGGGAAACCCTCGAAGCTCATACAGAAGGATTTCGCAAATCTCACAAATATACTGAATGGAAAACCCTACTTCATCATTTTTACGATCCATTTCCAACTGTTGAACACTATCAACATTGGGAGCATCCCAATTTTTAAAATTTACCAAGATCTAGGTTGTCATTGCGTTAAGCGAAGCCATGCCCGAAGGGCTTTATGCAGCGTAGCGGAATGAAGCATAAGTCCTTCGGACACGCTCCGCGAACGCAATAGCTAGACTTTGCGATTGCTAAGTCCTGGCGGACACGCTGCGCGTTAAGCGAAGCTATGCCGTAGGCTTTACGCTCCATTACATTACGCTCGCAATGACAAAATATATTTTTCAACATTTGGGATGCTCCCATCAACATTTATGAAAGATGGTAGTTTTCATACCCAAAATCAACTAAACCGCCACATTCTCTGAAAGGTATCAGATAGAAGTGACGGTTTATTAAGTATAAAAATTGAATAGATTGAGAAGACTTGAAAACCTGAAGGAACTAAATTAACTAACGTGGACAACAATCGCAATAAAATTACTCCTGGTTGTTATGCATCCTAACATTCAGCTAGGCAGGCATATTTAGCTGTGCTTTAAAAACCTCCATAAGTAACTCGGTGAACTCAAGACGAAAACACATTCATCAAGGATGCGACGACTATGGAGTTATTGCGAGCATATGGATAGAGCAGGAGGCACTGGCTCTAATCTCAAACTAATTGTTAAAACAATCAACTTGCTTGTGCCTGATTTAAAGTTAGCACTATCCTGAGAATTTACAACCTACTATTTACTTAGGTTTAATGGAATTTACTGTTCGTAATATTTGATAAAATTTCTTAGTAAATAATGATCTAAAAAATGATCCAAAATTTTCGTCCTGCAATCCAAACACCCCACAGTGGTTATCACTGGGATGGGAGCGATCGCCGTTTTTTTGAAGGCTGGTATTATCGCGTTACTTTACCAGCCCAGCAGCAAACTTTTGCTTTTATGTACTCCATTGAAGATCCCATCGGTGGTAAACCACACAGTGGCGGTGGGGCTCAAGTACTCGGACCTAATGATGAGTATTTATGCCGTACTTTCCCCGATGTTAAGCAATTTTGGGCAAAAAAAGATACTCTGGCTTTAGGGCATTGGCGCAAGGCGAATTCATATATAAACCCCCAATACCTTGCTCCAGAAGAATTTGAACGCTGCATTGTTGAAGGATATCAAGCCACTGCCACATTAAATCAAGGTAATATTCGTGACCCTGGTACTGGTTTTTACTGTCGTTGGCAATATGAGATTCAGCCTATTTACGGTTGGGGTAATCCCAATAGTTGGCAGCAATCAACTGCTGGCTGGCTATCCCAAATGCAGATTTTTGAACCAGGGTGGCAAATTTTAATGGCCCATGGCTTGGCTAGCGGTTGGATTGACTGGAATGGCAGATTATATGAATTTACCAACGCCCCCGCCTATGGTGAGAAAAATTGGGGTGGTGCTTTCCCGCAAAAATGGTTCTGGGTGAATTGTAATAGCTTTGAAAATCATTCTGACCTAGCCCTGACTGCTGGGGGAGGAAGACGAGGGGTGTTGTGGTGGATGGAATCTGTGGCCATGATTGGTTTACACTACCAAGGGAAATTTTATGAGTTTGTACCCTGGAATTCCCAGGTAAGTTGGCATATTCAGCCCTGGGGTAAATGGCACATGCAGGCTAGGAATCACCAATATGAGGTGGAAGTTACGGGAACCACTGATTTACCCGGTACGCCCTTACGGGCACCCACAGAAGCAGGTTTAGTCTTTTGTTGCTCCGATACCATGCGAGGTGAGTTAAATTTAGAACTACGAGAATTCAGTGGTGCTCAACAGAAAATTATCCTGAAAGCTCAGAGTTTTCTGTGTGGATTAGAAATAGGTGGCGGTTTTTGGGAAAAGTCCTGGCAGTCTGACTAAAACACCTGCTATGATTATCAGTGCTACGTATTTTAGTTGGGGCTGTAGCTCAGTTGGATAGAGCGAGCGCCTCCTAAGCGCTAGGTCGTGCGTTCGAGCCGCACCAGTCCCGTCATCTCATCGAAAACAAAAAAATAAATGAAAAGCCCTTTATGGATATCCCATTCAGGGTTAATATGCATCAAATGCAGTGTTCGGATAATGATTCAATATCTAGAATGCTAATTAATTAGTTAATCCCAGACATTGGGTTTATCTACTTCAGAACCAGGAAATTTCCTTTTTCTCCCACCTATCACAATGGACAGGACATATTGATTAGGACAGTATTGTTCGACTCAAGGACTGTCACCGAAGAGGCAGGGGGAGTGAGGGAGATGATGGGATGAGGAGGTGATGGGATGAGGAATAAAGAAATTAAAACTCTTAACCGTCAACTGTCAACCGTCAACTGTCAACCGTCAACCGTCAACCGCCATAAAAGCTCAGTTTCTCTGTATCAAGTTTTAGTTAAAGTAAGTAATAGAGCCTTGAATAAGCAACTATCAAGACTATATTTTCGGTTTATCCTCCTATCCCTACCACTATTTGTTTGGTGGACATATAAGGAAGTGAAGACCCAGTTTACCACACCCCAGGCTGTGATTGTATTAGGGGGTTCTACCAAGTATTTAGAGCGTGAAAAGTTCACAGCTAAATTTGCCCATCAGCATCCAAAATTGCCGATTTGGATTACTGGAGGGAGTCCCAAACAATATACGGAGCAGGTATTTAAAAAGGCCGGGATTAGCCCCAAGCGATTATATTTAGATTACGAAGCAGTAGATACAGTCACCAATTTCACCACCTTAGTGGATGATTTGGAATCTCGGGGTATTAAAAGTGTTTATTTGATTACTTCGGATTTTCATATGCGTCGCGCCAGTGTCATTGGTGACATTGTTTTAGGTAGTCGGGGCATTCATTTTCAACCAGTTTCAGTTCCTTCTAGGCAATCCCCAGAACCGATTCAAAAAATGGTGCGTGATGGTGCTAGGGCCTTAGTTTGGGTTGCAACGGGATTTGCAGGAAGTAGTAAGGGAAAGAAAACAAGAAGTTGAGGAGTTGTGATGGGATAATGGGAATGAGGACATGATATCATCCCCTCATCCCATCATCTCCTCATCCCCTCATCCCTAACCCGTCACCCACTCAACTAGAGTCCGGACAGCAAAACCTGTTGCACCAGTATTATTTACGCCATTGTCCTTATCAGCCCAAACCGGACCGGCAATATCTAAGTGTGCCCAAGCTGCGGTATCTTTGACAAACTGCTTTAAAAACAAGGCTGCGGTAATAGAACCACCAGGACGGGGTCCAGTATTTTTCATATCGGCGATACCAGATTTTAGCCCTTCAAAATACCTTTCTTCCATGGGCATGCGCCATAATTTTTCCCCTGCTTGTTCCCCAGCAGCTTCTAATTCCTTGGCTAAGTCATCATTGTTGGTGAACATCCCAGCAATATCATTACCCAAAGCTACCACGCAAGCACCAGTCAGGGTGGCTAAATCAACGATCGCATCTACTCCCAATTTATCCGTAAATACTAGGGCATCAGCCAAGGTTAATCGCCCTTCAGCGTCGGTATTGTTCACTTCGATGGTTTTGCCATTTGATGCCTTTAAAATGTCTCCTGGGTGCATGGCGTGACCGCTAATCATATTTTCGGTGACGGCGGAGATAAAATGTACTTCCACATCTGGTTTGATTTGACCAATGGCTTTGGCTGCACCAAAGGTAGCTGCAGAACCACCCATATCGATTTTCATGGTTTCGATACCGCTACCCGCACCTTTAATATTCAAACCACCAGAGTCAAAGGTTAAGCCCTTACCAATAATTGCTAGTTTGCGTTTTGGTGTACCTTGGGGCTTGTAGGTGAGGTGAATAAATTTTGGCGGTAAATCGGAGGCTTTAGCCACTCCTAAAAAGGCTCCCATCCCCAATTTTTCACATTCTTCCTTGTCCAGGACTTCTACTTGCAAACCATAGTCTTGGGCGAGGGCTTGGGCCGTTTGCGCCATGGTAATTGGTGTTACTTCATTCGCTGGTGCTGCTACCAACTCCCTGGCCAATATTACCCCAGAACATATTTGTTTGGCGCGGGCGATGGCTGCTTCTTGTCCTCCTAAACCCAGTAAATCTACTGTCTCAACGGTTGTTTTTTTCTCTTCTTCTGGTTCAGACTTAAAGCGGGTGTCTTCGTATAGTGCTAGTTCTACACCTTCTGCGATTACTTGGGCTGTTGCTGCCAGCTCTTGACTATCGATTGGTAGACTAATGGCTAAGGTTTTGCACTTTTGGGTTTTGCCCGCACGAGCAATGCTAGCAGCAGCACGTCTGAGGCTATCGAGGTTAAGGTCTTCAGATTTACCCAAACCGACTACTATGAGTTTACGAATTTGGTTACCAGGGGGCACCCTTGTATAAATGGTACTACCAGCTTTACCTTTAAATTCCTCTTCAGCAATTAATTCTTTAATTGAGCCGGCCAAATTTTCATCTAAAGTTGCCAAATCACCAGTTAGCTCTACTGCATCCTCAAATAATCCAAATGCTAAACTATCTCCTGTCCATTGTAAAAGTGGGGTATTGCTTGCTCTAACTTCCATTTTTGTCTTCTCTGTAAACTTGCTTGTACCAGTATTACGTAAAAATCCAGTTTTCTGCTTACTTAATTAGTAATTTTAGTTATCAGTAACTGACCAAATAATTACTAATTCATAATTACGAGAGCGTGGGGGCTTGAACCCATTTAATGCGCGAATTATGAATTATGAATTTTCTTGATCCTCCTTCACTCCTCACTCTTAACTTTTAACTTTTAACTTTTAACTTTTAACTTTTATCTCTTCCCTCCTTCCCTTCTTCAGCTGGCTTCTAAGAAATTAGATCCTTGCATAATTTTGTAAAGATTAATACCTTCTTCTAATAAGCAAGCATGACCGCTATCAGGTAAAACCGACATTTTACCGTTGGGTAGGACACGAACTAAACGTTGAGCTTCCTGAACCGAGGGTAATAATTTATCCTCAGCTCCTGCAACAATCAAAACAGGGTGAGTCAGGCGATGTAATTTCCTTTCTTCCAGATGAAATTCCCTGAGTAGGGATATGCGCCAGAGGATTGTTTCTGGAGGGATAGAACGCATTGTATTTAACAATTTTTGCCGATCGCCATTTGCAATTTTATCCACAGCAGCTAAAAATGGTAGTAAAGCCTGGGCTCCAATTTCAAAGCAGTAATCTGGAAGCCAATTCATCAGTTGAGATGTCCAATTTAACCAAGGATGTAGGTTAAAACTGGAAGCGGGATTAACCAAAATAATTTTATCGAATAAATGGGGAGCTTGTATCACCATTCTCTGAGCCAAGCAACCGCCAAAGGATTCCCCACATAGGTATACTCGACGCTGGGGATTGTATCCTAATTCGCTGTAAATTAATTTTAAAACTTGATGGGTTAAGGTATCCCAATTACTTTTGTCATTTAAAGGTATTGCTAAACAACGAACATCAAAATAATTTTCTAATTCTTGGGTTTGCGGCCGCAACAATTCACCAGTCCCATCCATTCCTGGCAAATATATGAATAAAGGGTATTCTGGTTGCAAACATGGGGAAGATAGTAAATAAGGCTGAGACATCTCTAGCTAAAGAGTAGTTGAATAGGGTTGAAAGAATTTAGAACTCAGAATTTAGAATTTAGAATTTAGAATTATTACCCCATCGATGATTCGAGGGGCTTGTATTCTTTTTTCTTTATCACAAATTAAACCAGATTTCTATATTTTTGCCGCAACTAAATAATCGCCACTTAATTTTGATTTTTATCTGCTATAATATGCATTTTAAAAAAAATTAAACTCCTGTGAATCAACCATAATTTTTCCTAATTTTTATCAATAAAACTGACAATTTCATTGTGACAATATTCTGTTAGTTCTGTCACCATTCTTTTGGCCTGTTTCCCTTGGTATTTCCCCTGTTGTTCGGGGGTAATAAAATAGGGATTACCAATAAACACAGCCACCTCTCGATAAACTACTAAAGGATGCAAGCCAGATTGATTAAATAAAGGTTCTGAAGGATCGAATACACTAAATATTTTTAAAGGTAAACCAGAGGTACTAACCTCTTCTAAGGAGACAATTGCTACTGGTAAAACCGCTAAGTCTGGGATTTGGGTGCGTAATGCCAAATGGGCAAATCCCCGCTGAAATTTTCCGATTCTATTGGGAGGAGCAAAATTTACCATTGGTGGGGCACCTTCAGGGAAAATACCTACTACCTGTTGGGATTGTAAAAGGTTTTGCGATCGCACAAAAAAACTTTGTTGTCGGCTTCTATCTGCTTCTAAAGGAAAGCATCCTAGCTGCTGGGTGACAATTTCCCGCAGTATGGGTACCTGTCCCATGTAATGATGACAAGCAAAGCGAATGGGGGTGGATAATGCTGTCATCAAAATTGGTGCATCCATAAAGCTGCGATGATTACTCACTAATAATATGCTGCCATGGCGAGGAATACGCTCTTGATGGTAGCAACGCAGTTGGGTTGATAACATTGCTAAAAAATAGTGAGATAGCTCTAAAGGACGATTTATACCCATAATTGATAAATATTACTCTTAAATTTCAATTAAATAAACGGTCATTCAATTTTGGATTTTGGATTTTGGATTTTAGATTGTCCCCATATCTAAAGCCAGGGGCTTGGAAGAATGATAAAATCCTTTGTTGTTTTTCACGGATAAATCTGGGGGCTTGTATCCCTTTCTTTTTCGGTCACAATCCTAAAATAAATATTAAATTAAATCTATATAATATTCTCCCAAGAAAATTATCAACAGATGAAAAAATGTAGTATAAACAGCCAAACATATATAATGACACAAATAAAATAATAGAGAACATTTTAGCTAACATTTAAAGTAGGGATTGCATAATTTAATTATGCCAATCATGGGCTGGTGATAGCTAATTTTTGTGATCACAAATACATCATTTTTTCATCAACAAGTTATTTACATTGAAAAAGTGCCAACTATGTTATATAATTTCTTGGTTTTACTTAAAAATATTCAATCAAACAATAAATTGTTTTAACAAGCTGTTTTTGCATGAATCTAGTGGATAAAAAAGACAATAAATTTGCACTGACAACACCCCTATATTATGTAAATGATTTACCCCACATTGGTAGTGCTTACACTACCATGGCCGCAGACGCAGTGGCGAGATTTCACAGACTCCAGGGTGATTCTGTACTCCTGATTACAGGTACAGACGAGCATGGCCAAAAAATCCAGCGTTCAGCCGAGGAAAAAGGGGAGTCACCCCAGGATTTTTGCGATCGCATATCTGCTGGTTTTGGGTCATTATGGGAATTGTTAAATATTAAACACGATCGGTTTATTCGTACCACAGATGTCCGCCATCAAGGGATTGTCAAAGAATTTTTCCAGCGAGTTTGGGATCGAGGAGATATTTATCTGGGGCAACAAAAAGGCTGGTATTGCGTATCCTGTGAGGAATTTAAAGAAGAAAGGGAACTCCTAGAAGACCATTATTGCCCCTTACACCCCAACAAGCAAGCAGAATGGCGGGACGAAGAAAACTACTTTTTCCGCCTATCCAAATATCAAAATCAATTAGAAGAATTATACAAATCCCAACCAGATTTTATTCAACCCCCTAGCCGTCGCAATGAAGTTTTGAAGTTCGTTGAACAAGGCTTGCAGGACTTTTCTATTTCTCGGATAAATGTAGACTGGGGTTTTCCCGTTCCAGGTAATGATAAGCACACCCTCTACGTTTGGTTTGATGCCTTATTGGGCTATGTAACAGCATTATTGCCAGAAGGTGCAGAACCCACCCTAGATAACGCCCTAGCCCAATGGTGGCCAATCAATTTACATTTAATTGGTAAAGATATTCTCCGTTTTCATGCCGTGTACTGGCCAGCCATGTTAATGTCAGCAAATTTACCCATACCAGGACGGCTATTTGGACATGGCTTTTTAACCAAAGATGGCCAAAAAATGGGTAAAAGTCTGGGTAATACCCTCGATCCCTTCGCCCTCTCACAACGATATGATGCTGATGCCATTCGTTATTACTTCCTTAAGGAAATCGAATTTGGTAAGGATGGCGATTTTAATGAAATTAGATTCATCAACGTTCTCAATGCAGATTTGGCAAATGATTTAGGTAATTTGCTCAATCGTACTTTGAATATGGTGAAGAAATATTGCGGTGGTCAAATACCGCAAGTTGTCACTCAAGATATCTCTATTGAAAATCCTCTCAAAGTTATTGGTTTAGAACTCACACCAAAAGTCAAACTTGCTTATGAAAACCTAGCTTTTAGCCAAGGCTGCGAAGCTATCCTATCCTTGGTTAGAGCCAGTAATAAGTTTATTGATGAACAAGCCCCTTGGTCATTGTATAAACAAGGACAGCAAGAAAAAGTAGAAAAAGTACTGTATGTAGTTCTAGAATCCGTCAGACTAGCAGCTTATTTACTGTCTCCTATTATTCCAAATATCAGCAGTGATATTTACCAACAGCTAGGTTTTGACATTAACTTTAACGAGTCATTATCAAGCTCAACCGATGCTCCTTTGTGCGTCCATGGTATATGGGGTTTATTGAGCAGCGAGCAAAAACTAGGTCAAGCCAGACCAATTTTCAAGCGGATAGAACCACCAAAGTCTAGTTAAATTAAACGAACTAAGACTTATTGTGTTACTACATGGAAATATTGTATGGGGTATAGGAAAAATATGGGAGAGGCAACCCATTCCTATACTTGATGGTGGGACTTGATGTTGAGATAACACCTAGTTTAATTATTACAGTAGGCGGTCAAGCAAACCAATCATCAATTCAAACAGTTGATATTTCCCACTTTTGCGTCTACCATTCCCATGGTCTAGTATGTACCTCCTTGATACTATAAGAAGATGGCGAAAATCAATTAGCCATTTAAATATAGGCCAAAACTTACATAAAGAATATAGAAATCTGGTTTGATTTGTGAATTGACTTGTAGGGGGAGGCTACAGGGTACAGGGTACAGAAAATGTACTGAGTTCTATTCAAAAATCAAATAGTAATCTTATAACTTTGATTTTTGTATTTTGCGTGATGGTTCTAGTTCTAAAAATATCATAAATGCACCTTACATCTCAATACCTAAATAGACTAATTATCACATTACACATTGATAAAAACGAGGTATGACAGCAATGTTAAATAGTTTAGAAAGTGAATCTATATTTACCCCAGAGCAAGTATTAGAAAACCGGGGTAGGGTAGCCATATTTATTGATGGTTCAAATTTATTTTATGCAGCTCTACAATTAGGGATTGAAATTGATTACACCAAATTATTGTGTAGATTAACAGGTGGTTCTAGACTTTTACGAGCTTTTTTCTATACAGGGGTAGATAGAACCAACGAAAAGCAACAAGGTTTTTTACTCTGGATGCGACGTAATGGCTATAGGGTAATTGCCAAGGATTTAGTCCAGTTACCAGATGGTTCAAAAAAGGCAAATTTAGATGTGGAAATTGCCGTAGATATGATGGCATTAGTAGACTCCTATGATACAGCAGTGTTAGTTAGTGGTGATGGGGATTTAGCATACGCAGTCAATTCCGTGAGTTATCGGGGTGTGCGGGTAGAAGTGGTAAGTTTACGCTCCATGACCAGTGATAGTTTAATTAATGTTAGCGATCGCTACATTGACTTAGAAGCAGTCAAAGAAGATATTCAAAAAACACCCCGTCAAGGTTATCCCTATCGACCTTTATCAGAGATGGATTTTCTAGATACTCCCATCGATCCTACCTCCCACATGGAAATTCCCGATTGACACTCTCGCCGCTAAGGCTTGGCTTGTGTTAGCTGCAATTTATCTGTCCGGCAACCTTCGGTATGCCGGGAGACAAGATTGCTCCATTTAGATAGAAAAATCAGGAACATAAACGGATCAACACAACACTAAGATAGGAGAATATATACTCCCCCAGATAGAATGTCCCAATTGCTCGCGTGCAAACCTACTCCCCAAAAGTTCTTAGTTGTTGTCACCCTTTGCTTAATCGCCGGGTTGTGTAGTTGTAGTAGCCAAACAGCTGAACCAAAGCCCCAACCAACTACAGAACAAAAAGAATCTGAGAACAATTTCATTTTCTTTAATCTCACCCTAGAACAAGCCGATGAAGTGGGACGACCGATTTGGAGTGTAAAATCAAAAAGGGCTGTATACACCAAAGACAGACAAATTGGCAAAGCAGAAAATCCCTATGGTGAATTATACCAAGACGGGAAAGTAGTTTATCAAATCCAGGCAGAAAGGGCAGATATTAAGCAAGAAGGGAAGCAGTTATTTCTCAAGGGGAAGATAGTCGCCACGGACCCCAAAAATGGTATTGTTCTCCGGGGTAATGAATTAGAGTGGCGGCCCCAAGAAGACCTATTAATTGTGCGTAACCAACTCAATGGGACTCACAAACAGTTGAAAGCAGTTGCCTCCGAAGCCAAGGTAAAAACCCGCCAACAACGGATTGATTTTTCGGGAGGGGTAGTAGCCACATCAGTCGATCCCGCCCTGAAAATCAAAACTCAGCATTTAATTTGGCAAATCAAGCAAGACAAATTGATTGCCGATCGCCCCGTGGAAATAGATCGCTACAAAAACAAGCGAATTACCGACCGTGGTAAGGGAGGAGCGGCGGTAGTCCAGTTAAAAAACAAAATTGTTCAAATCACAAAGAATGCTCAGATACAAATGCTAGAGCCGCCCATGGAGGTAACTAGTCAAGCCATGACATGGAACATGAACAATGAAATAGTGACTAGTAACACTCCCGTGCGAGTCTTCCATCAAACAGAAAATGTCACAGTTACAGGCGATCGAGGAGAGTTAAAAATTGCCGAAAAGGTTGTTTATTTGAGGGGTAATGTTCAAGGAGTGGGGCAAAATCGTCAATCCATCAAATCTCAAAAGTTAACCTGGTTTCTCAACAAAAAATCCATCGAAGCTCGCGGGAATGTGGTTTATAAACAAGTGAAGCCCCCATTCACTTTTAATGGAGACAAAGCGGTAGGTAACCTGCAAACAGAAAATATCGTGGTCACTGGTGGTGAAACTGGTAAAAGGGTGGTGACGGAGATAGTTCCCGAGTGATGGAGGAAGGGAAATTGTGGGGAGGAGGGAAGGAGTGATGGAGTGATGGAGTAGGGGAAATAATAAGTAAGTGAGTTTCCCCGATACCGTCAACCGTCAACCGTCAACCGTCAACCGTCAACTGTCAACTGTCAACCGTCAACCGTCAACTGTCAACCGTCAACTGTCAACTGTCAACTGTCAACCATCAACTATCCACCAGAAACAATTTCATTCCGACTAACAGCTCCCAGTTTTGGTACAGCCTTAGTTTCAGCGTGGGGAGTAATGGCCGCAGGAGTTGTTGATGCAACCTTTAGCTGCTTCACCAGTGTATTTAACAACTTATCTTGCTGGGAACGGAAAGCAGAAATTCGATGGCCGCGATTGACGATCGCAAACCAAACCAAACCGCGATCGCGGGTAGGTAATACTCCAGCTAAAGCACTCACGGTATTGAGAGTACCTGTTTTCATCACCGTGGATTTGGGGAGATTTCTCCCATACATAATTGTCCCTCGCCGGTCAAAACCAGAGGTAGGAAATAAATCGGCTAAATTGAGATTATGGGCTAGTGCTTCCTTTTGCAGTGCCATTAACATTGCACAGGCAGCCCTGGGGGAAATACGATTTTCCAAACCAAGTCCCGAACCATTAATTAACTGAATCTCCGACTTTGGTACCCTAGCAAGTTGAGCAGCCCTGGTTTGTAGTACATCTGCTCCACCCACGGCCTCCGCCAGCATTTGGGCCATATCATTATTACTGAAAACATTCATCTCCCGAATCAATCGTTTCATCGGTAAGGAACGATGGCGTAATAGTAAAGTAGTTTTCTGGGAAGCCCTCCCCTGGGTTTTAATTTGCCCCATAATCTTCACCTTGGGCTTAGGAGTACCCTTAGCCATCCGGGAATATTGCAAAGTAATATTGCGATTCCACCTAGAGCTATCAAGGGCTTGCTGAAATAATTGACCAGCCAAAACTGGGTTACGTTGGAAATTCATAGCTAAATTGCCAATAACAACTAAATTCCCCTTTACCTGCTTAATACCCATTTTGTTGAGACTATTACCAATTACGATCGCCTCTTCCCATACAAGTAAAGGATCGCCCCCTCCCTGAACAATCAAATCCCCCAATAAAACTCCGTTTTTGATCTTTCCAGTAGTACCAATTAAGGTTTCAAATTGATAATTGGGTCCAAAAGTTTTGAAAGCTACCAAGGAAGTGGCAATTTTAGTTAAAGAAGCCGACGGAACGGGAATTTTCCCTTGATGATTTGCCATTAGCATCGGGCCAGACTGCATCCAAATTCCCTGATTTTGGGTCAACTTTGGATCGATTAATTTAGTTTTGACTAAACCTTGGAGATATTTTTGGACAGTATTTTTACCTACTGGATTAGGATCGGGCAGCACAACGACCCCTGGAGTACTCTGCCAAGTCAATGTTTCCAACGCTTCTAGGGGGTTGACTTGTACTCCTGCCATATTTAGCCAGACCGTTACTAAACCCGAACCAAATAATTCCAGCATATTTTTTCAATTCCTCTGTGCAAAAGTTGTATCTGTGTGGGTTATGTTGATGTATAAATTATTGATACTAGCAAGGATAGGGAAATCATACCTGCCGCTTTGCCGGTTTATTGGAAATACCAAAAAATAAATTATCCCCGAAGTGGGGTAGGCATCCAGAGCGGAACCTGTTGATATGGATGGGCTACAAGCCCATGGCATAAGCAAAAATGGCATGACATTTTTATGGATTGAGCTTCAGCTTAGGATGAAGTATGCCATAGAGAAGTACAAAAAAAGACATTTTTTTCCAGAACAGCTAAATACTAATGGGAGATTACACAGATGTAAATCCCTTCCCTAATGGACGAAAAAAATCTCAAATAGTCAAACCAAAATCCAAAATTCGTGGAACCAAATCCCACAATAAATAAGTGAAGAGACTGAATTCGTGTTATTTTGAGCTTGCTAGAGTTTTGCCATAGTTTCAGTTCATCAATTAGCATTTAATCAAGCTAAGATGGACAATTAAGGCATCTGGTAAAATTTGTAAGGTTCTTTGAGCTAGGAGCAATGGGATCGACTTGCGTAAGAATCGCAATTGACGCAATGGGAGGGGATCGCGCACCCGCCGAAATCGTTGCTGGCGCACTGCGAGCAAAGGAAGAATTGGGTGTGGAAGTCTTATTGGTAGGAGAACCCCAACAAATTGAAGCTAGCCTACCACCAAACGTTAGCTTAAGTCAGGTGGAAATTGTGCCTGCAGAAGACACGATTTCTATGGATGAAGAAGCCCTGAGTGCTATCAGACGCAAACCAAAGGCTTCCATCAATGTAGCAATGAATTTAGTCAAGCAGGGTAAGGCAGAAGCTGTTTTTTCTGCTGGTCACTCTGGCGCGGCCATGGCAGCTGCCTTGCTGCGTTTAGGAAGGTTACCAGGAATAGATCGTCCAGCAATTGGTGCGGTATTCCCAACCATGATTGCCAGCAAGCAGGTACTAGTACTGGATGTTGGTGCAAATGTAGACTGTCGTCCAAAATTCTTAGAGCAGTTTGCCATTTTAGGGTCAGCCTACAGCCAATATGTCTTGGGTGTTCCAGAACCAAAAGTCGGTTTACTGAATATTGGGGAGGAAGAATCTAAGGGCAATGATGCTGCTGTGCGTACCTATCAAATGCTCCAAGAAAATACCCAAATAGCTTTTATTGGTAACGCCGAAGGACGGGACGTACTTTCGGGTGACTTTGATGTCATTGTTTGTGATGGGTTTGTGGGCAATGTATTGTTAAAATTTGCCGAAGCAGTGGGCAATATAGTCCTGCAAATTATTAAGGAAGAGTTACCCCAAGGATTGCGGGGTCAACTCGGCACGGCAATTTTAAAACCCAACCTCAAAAGAATCAAACAACGGATTGACCACGCAGAACATGGTGGTGCTTTGCTTTTAGGTGTGGACGGAATTTGTGTCATCGGTCATGGTAGCTCCCAGGCTCCTTCGGTTTTTAATGCCATTCGTCTGGCAAAGGAAGCAGTTGATAACCAAGTGCTACAAAGAATTCAGTCCCAATATCAAAGCTTACAACATGAGAGTGGCTAACAGTAATTAGTCTATGGTCAGTGGTCAGTCCAGAAAATTCTCCACTGACTACTGACAAATTTCTCACCACTGATAGCCAATAGCTGGAGAAACTAGGAGTGCAGAATTTAGGAATAGCAATTACAGGAAGCGGCTCGGCAGTACCAGAAACCTACCTTGATAATCAAGGAATGATGGAACTGGTTGATACATCTGATGAGTGGATTACCACAAGAACGGGTATTCGTCAACGATATTTAGCTAATTGTAATGAATCATTGACCCAACTTGCTGCCGCAGCCGGGAAACAAGCCATGGACATGGCAGGGATTACGGCCCAAGAGATAGATTTGATTCTATTGGCAACCTCTACCCCCGATGATTTATTTGGGAGTGCTTGCCAAATTCAAGGAGAGTTAGGAGCCACTAGGGCTGTAGCCTTTGATTTGACAGCTGCTTGCTCTGGTTTTGTATTTGGCATGGTTACTGCTGCTCAATACATTAAAACAGGGGTTTTTCAAAATGTATTGCTCATAGGGGCGGATATTCTTTCCCGTTGGGTAGATTGGCAAGATAGACGTACCTGTGTATTGTTTGGTGACGGGGCGGGGGCAGTAGTTTTACAGGCAAATTCCAGCGATCGCTTGTTAGGATTTGAACTTAAAAGTGATGGTACGCAAAATAATAGCCTCAATCTCGCCTATGCTCCCCAATGTCAACAATTAACGGCAGATTTAGCCGTGAGTACAGGTAACTTCCAGTGTATATCGATGAATGGCAAGGAAGTATATAAGTTTGCGGTACAAAAAGTCCCAGAAATCATTGACAAAGCTTTATTTCGGGCTAAATTGACTGTGGAAGATATTGATTGGCTACTGTTGCACCAAGCAAACCAAAGAATTTTAGATGCTGTTGCCCAAAGATTGAAGATTCCCGAGCATAAAGTAATTAGTAATCTTGCCTCCTATGGTAATACTTCCGCCGCTTCCATACCCTTAGCATTAGATGAAGCCGTGCGAGAGGGGAAAATTCGTCCCAACCATATTATTGCTGCATCCGGTTTTGGTGCTGGCTTGACTTGGGGCGCTGCCATTTTCCAGTGGGGAAGGGGGAGTTAGGAGTTGACAGTTGACAGTTGACAGGCTTCGGCCGTGAGCTCAGCCGAACGGTAGGAGTTAAGAGTAATTTTTGTGTTATCAAATACCCGTGTCATCAGTGTCATCCATTTAATCCGTGATTAGAGTGAGGGAAATATAAATCCAAAATCCAAAATCTAAAATCCAAACTTCGACAGGCTCAGTTACCAATCCAAAATCCAAAATCTAAAATCTAAAATCCAAAATCTAAAATCCAAAATTGATTGAATGACTAAGACAGCATGGGTGTTTCCCGGACAAGGTTCCCAAGTCCAAGGAATGGGAAGTGATTTACTTGACCAACCATTAGCCAAGGACAAATTTGCTCAAGCAGAGGAAATTTTAGGTTGGTCTGTAATTGACATCTGCCAAAACGAACCTGATAAACTAGCACAAACTCTCTATACACAGCCTTGTCTGTACGTAGTGGAAACAATTCTTGCCGACTTGGTAAAACAGAAACAAAAACCAGATTTAGTTGCTGGTCATAGTTTAGGAGAATACATAGCCCTATATGTAGCCGGTGTCTTTGAATGGTCTGCGGGATTACACTTAGTCAAGCGTCGTGCTGAACTAATGGATAGTGCTGCTGGGGGAATGATGGCAGCCTTAATGAACTTTGACCGAGAACAATTAGAAACTGCGATCGCAAATAATCCAGAGGTGGTTCTCGCCAATGATAATAGTCCCGCACAAGCTGTAATTTCTGGCACCCCTACCGCAGTGAAAGCAGTTATGTCCCAAGTGAAAAGCAAAAAGGCTGTTCCTTTAAAAGTATCTGGTGCATTTCATTCCCACTTAATGCAGCCAGCAGCCAACGAATTCCAGGAAGTATTGACATCAGTAGAATTCCATAAGGCAGATGTGCCCGTTTTATCAAATATTGAACCAACCCCAGCAGTAGAGGCAGATGTGTTAAAACAACGCATCATGGAACAAATGACAGGTGGGGTTCGGTGGCGAGAAATTGCTTTAGCATTACCAGAAAATGGCATAGAACGAGTTGTAGAAATTGGACCAGGGAAAGTATTAACTGGTTTAATAAAACGTACTTGCTCTGGCTTAATCCTGGAAAATATTCAGAATATGACTGGAGTTGATGGTTGTTAGTTGTTAGTTGACGGTTGTCAGTTGACAGTTGACAGTTGACGGTTGACAGTATTGGGGAAACTCACTTATTAGTTATTATTTCCCCCACTCCTTCACTCTAATCACGGATTAAATGGATGACACTGATGACACGGGTATTTGATAACACAACAATTACTCTTAACTCCTAACTATCAACTCCTAACTGTCAACTCCTAACTCCTAACTCTTAACTCTTAACTCTTAACTCTTAACTCCTTCCCTTTACCCAAAATGTCCCGAAGCCGCGAACCATTTGCTAGTCTCCTCCTCTACCACGCTTTTAAATGGTCGATAGTTAGCCCCGTTTTGCATTCCTTGTTCCGAGGCAAAATTTATGGTGCAGAAAATGTACCTCAAACTGGGCCACTGGTAGTAGTCAGTAATCATGCCAGTAACTTCGACCCACCCATCGTATCTAATTGCGTGCGTCGTCCCGTAGCTTACATGGCAAAGGAAGAACTATTTAAAATTCCTGTGTTAAAGCAAGCAATTGAATTGTATGGAGCCTATCCTGTAAGTAGGGGTTCTGGCGATCGCAAAGCGATTAAAGCGGCTTTAAAATGTCTAGAAGATGGTTGGGCTGTGGGTGTTTTTTTACAAGGTACTCGCACCCCAGATGGACGAATTACAGACCCCAAACGAGGAGCCGCATTAATTGCAGCTAAAGCCCAAGCACCTATTTTACCTGTATGTTTATGGGGTACACAGGCGATTGAATCAGGAAATGGAGCCTTACCCCGTTCTGTGCCTGTAACAATACGGATTGGTAATGTGATTGATTCTCCCAAATCTACAGGTAAGGAAGAATTAGAGTTAGTCACACAACAATGTACAGCAACGATTAATTCCTTACATGATTTGGGAAGATAGGGAAGAGTTAAGAGTTAAGAGTTAAGAGTTAAGAGTTAAGAATTAGGAGTTGACAGTTGACAGTTGACAGGCTTCGGCCGTGAGCTCAGCCGAACGGTAGGAGTTAAGAGTTAATTGTTGGGTTATCAAATATCCGTGTCATCAGTGTCATCCATTTAATCCGTGTTCACAGTTGAGAGAATTTTAATCTAAAATCTAAAATCTAAAATCTAAAATCGAATGGCTAATCAAGATTTGAGAGCGCAGTTACAAGAAAACCTAGATGAGGCGGAATGGGATTGGTTAATTCCCCATGCTAAGAGGGATGCAATTATTATAGTCACCGCAGGATTGGATTTATTGGAAGTGGGAGTAGCACTAGCCAGTGATAATACTGCACAAGTCGAAGTATGGATTAGCGAGGCTTTGATTGTTAAACCCTCCTCAGAACAAATGGGTGAATGGAATAGCGATCGCACCAGGCGATTTGATACCCTAATTGTGCAGCCCTATGTGTTGGTACAAGAGAAGGTAGGGGCTTAACATTTATCAGTTATCAGTTATCAGTAATTTGGGAAAAGCTGTACCTGTTCTCGCATATCCCGTTCTCCATCACACCCGACGTAATCCACGTTTACATCCAGCATATGCGCACCTTCTTTGACCTGGGATTTGGCGATCGCCAACAACCCATCCCAATCATCTTCATTCAACAGCTTGCGGACTTTTGTTGTCTTCAGGTTGGATCAGGTTAAGCCAGTGTTGGTATAGGTTTCGAGGTGCTTATCACCCCGTGAGAAGTTCGTCAGCAGTATCAAATGCTACTCACACGCCGATAATTGAAAGGAATGCTTCATTGGTAATACGCTTTGAAGTGCGTGGCGGTGGGTTGATGATTGAAGTTGGTTGAGTCGAGATCAAAAAAATTAGTGCTAACTCGAAAAATTACGAAATTGGGTTTGTCAATCGTCTTAAGAGTGTAAGGAGAGAGGATCGAAATTAACATTTTGTCCAAACTCCAATGCCGAAGGACAAAACCAATTTCATTTTTTATGACCGACCGCACTGCAAATACAAGACGAAACTTAATCGAAAATGCTGCAACAGAGAACGATCGCTCCCATCTAATCTCTGGGTTTTGGCAGCAATGGCAAGAAAGTCGAGACCAGCTTTATCGCTGCTGTCTCAAGATGATGAATTTCAACCCAATGGATGCCGAGGATGCTCTGAGTCAGGCAATGGTAAAAGCTTGGGAAAAGGTGCAAAAGTTTGGAGAAAAAATTACTAATTTAAAGGCTTGGTTGTATCAGGTAACTCGTAATTTTTGCATTGATATTATCCGCAAACGTTCTAGTGGTGCTGTGGGTGTTGAAAGTATTGAATGGGTGGGAAATACTGAGGGAGTTACTACTACACGAACGGTTGAATGTCCAGAGTCGGTTCTGGAGAGAGAGGAGAGGTCGGATATGATACGAGGAGCGATCGCTGAGTTACCGGAAAAGTGCCGAGAGACGTTTATTTTGCATTTTTATCGGGAGCTTTCCCATAAAGAAATTGCCGAACAGCAAGGGATATCTTATGATAATGTCTGCAAGCGAATATCTTTAGCACGGAAACAGCTTAAAGAGAAGTTGAGTGCCTATTTTCGAGATTCGGAGTCGGAAGTAAGGGCAAACAGCAATTCCTCCCAACAGATGTCAGGGTCGAGTCAGTCTCCTACCCTAGAAGAAAATGAGGAAAAGCAGCAGCAGATAAGGTCGCAAGATGATAAGAATGTATTGGAGAGGGGGACTGTATCGGTTGAAAGTGAGATAGCAAAAGTTAAACCATTTCCCAATAATAATGCTATGTTTAGTTACCATTCCATTACTCCATCAGGCGATCGCCCTATTTCTCTATCACAACCAGAGGTGGAAAAGTCAGAGAGTGTTGATAGTTTAGGAGAGTTAGATCGAGTCCGGATAATTAGGGATGAAAAAATCTATCCTCGTTACACAGGGCAAATCTCTCTATTTTCTCCTTTACCCGCTCCCTTATTTATAAGTATTCAACGGTCGATGAGATTAAAGGCGATCATTGGGTTGAATATTACTGATGTGGTTAATCCTAGTAGAGACCCACCTTTATTACTGGAGTTTAGACTAGTTCCCGGTGCGAAACTCCAAACCATTATGGACTGCGAGCATACATCAGATTCTAGGGGACGAATCCTACAATAGGGGTTGGCACAATCGGGT
>JASJCX010000118.1 GCA_030065255.1 Calothrix sp. MO_167.B42
CATACCCATAGTATGTCATTGCGAGTGGAACGAAGTGAAACGACGCAATCACAAGGTCTTTGGGATTGCTTCCCTACTCTGCGAGAACGCTTTCAGCGAACGGTCGCAATGACGGTTATTTAAACGGACATGATATAAATGGATGACACTGATGACACGGATAGTTGATAAATCAATTGTCAACTATTAACTATTAACTATTAACTATTAACTATTAACTCTTAGCTCTTAACTCTTAACGTTTTATCGCATGGTGACAAATTCTTCTGCTGATGAGGGATGGATACCAACAGTTGCATCAAAATCTTTTTTGGTTGCTCCCATTTTGACAGCGATGGCTACCCCTTGAATAATTTCAGCTGCATAATCACCCACCATATGCGCGCCTATAATCTTGTCTGTTTGGGCATCTACAATCAACTTCATCATGGTTTTTTCCTGTTGATTGGGTAGGGTATAAAACATAGGACGAAAACGGGAACGATAAATTGTTACACCTTCTTCACCCAATTTTTCCTTAGCTTCAACTTCCGTCATTCCCACCGTTGCGGCTTCTGGGCTGGAGAAGATTGCCGTTGCCACATTTTCATGACTAAATATGCGGCGATTATTACCAAACTCACTGTCAGCAAATGCTCTACCCTCACCAATTGCTACTGGGGTTAAGTTGATTCTATCAGTAACATCACCGACAGCATAAATATTGGTCTGGGAAGTTTGACTGTACTCATTAACTGCGATCGCATTCATGCTAGTATATCCAGGACCTTCTAGGGAACTGGGAACTAAATCGACCCCAGCGTTTTCTAAACCTAATCCTTCCACATTGGGAGCTCTACCGGTAGCGACTAAAAATACATCGGCTGTAACTGGCTCTGTGTGTTCCCCTGAAAGATTCAGTTGCAACCCGTCTTCGACTTTCTCCACATCCGTAACCACGGTATTGGAAATCACACGAATACCATGATTGGTCATTCCCTCTTGGATTTGGGTACGAATATCTTCATCAAAACCCCTGAGAATCTTATCTTTACGAACAATTTGGGTAACTTCACAACCCAAACCGCCCATAATACAAGCAAACTCCGTACCAATATAACCAGCACCAATAATTGCAATGTGCTTCGGCTGGGATTGGAGGTGGAAAATTTCCCTAGAAGTTATGGCATGTTCCATTCCCGGTAAATCGGGTTTAATCGCCCGTCCTCCCACAGCAATCAAAATTTTATCTGCTGTAACTTTGCGATCGCCTGCTTCCACTGTATGCTCATCTACCAAGGTAGCACGACTGGGGATTAACTCCACCCCTGCTTTCTCTAAGAAACTGATATGTAGTTGGGACAGTCGCCTGACTTCCTGATCTATGGATGTGATGAATTTTTCCCAATCTAATTCAGCATTGCCTACTTGCCAACCATAACCCGCAGCACTCTTAAATAATGATGGAAAACCAGAAGCATATACCATCAATTTTTTGGGAACACATCCACGGATTACACAAGTTCCACCCACTAAATCATTTTCTGCGATCGCAACTTTTGCCCCATAACTAGCAGCTCGCTTGGAAGCCGCCAATCCCCCAGAACCAGCCCCAATAACGAACAAGTCGTAATCGTAAGTCATAAATCCCCATATTTTTTTTAACAACAGTAGAGTATTTATACTGGGTAACTAATTGTGGTTTCACCAAAAAGTTACTCAAAAAATGGATGAGTTATAGTTATGCTATCTCCTCACGGAATTTTATGCTTAATTATTTGGGTGGAGTTTGATTGTACAGTTATTTTCAATCAAGACCAACCTCATGGTTCACTACATAGGAAATGATCGCCGACTGTTGATCGAGTTGGCTAATGGGTGCTGGCTTCATTTCTCCTCGTAAATCTAGCACCTGTACTAATATCAAGTATGCGATCGCTAGTAATATCGAAATCGCACCAGTAATAATTGCAACTATTTTTGAACTGTCCATAAGTATTTTTGCTAATAGAGTTAATTGTGTTCTGTCTAGAACAAGATTGTCACACAAGTCACCTTCTGGTTTCTTCTAACTGTAAAAAATTCTAGTTCCGTTTGAGTATACAAGGGCAGTTAAATGGGTATTAGCCCAGCTCCTCCTAGGAGATAATAAATTTACCAAAGTGTTGGGAATTTTAACCTTTGAAGCTATCATCACTTAAGTATAATTTTTTATTATGCATTACGGATATTAATCCGGAAATAGCTATGAAAAATTATGCAAGAGCCTCAATTATGAATAATATTGAAAGATTGTCGTAAACAAATATAATCAATAAATAACATTTGTTATTTATTGTGTTGTTATAATAGCATTGTTACTATGATTTTAATTTAAGTTTAAGAAAATAGGCTAAAATTCCCTTCAAAGCAAGCTAGGATGAAAGGAATAACTTTTGGGAGACATGAAATTTTAATAAAGGGTTTGTAAAACTTTCCGTGTTTTGCGGGCTTCAATATTTATTTTCAGTATGGTTTGCCCAATAAACAACATCATATTGTGTTGAACAAATCCTGCATATAAAGTCGCTATTTATTTGTTCTGTATTAGGGTGCGGTGTTTTGGGGGTTAAGCCCCATGACGATCTTTAATTAGTTTTGTTCGCCCCAATTATATGTCTAAGGCTATGGTCTGAATGCAAATGGATAAATTCAACAGATAACGTTTGATTATGGTAAATATTGCTGTAAAACCCGGAAAAGTGCTTGTACTGCAAAGTAAATATTGATTGATTGAGATACTAACCAACATTTCAGTTTTATTTTTCTGCTTTCATAACCTGTGTTTTTCTCCGAGTTTGTTGGCAGAATGCTGATTGTTTAAAGCTTGCGGAAATTTAAGTATCAGGATACAAGAATTTATTTTTACACAACTAATAATGTAAGCAATAATATTTATGTATCTTTTTAGAGTTAGACTAATTATACTGATACATAAGTCACGTATATGAAAAATCAACTCAGGGTAATTGCAGTAAACCTGGAATCATAGTCAACTATTTTTGTACTTGATAACTTTACAATTTGACCATTCTTATTGAAATCGGACTTTAGTAAAAAATTATTGGCAAAAAATTAGGGATAAATCATGAATAAAAGCAAAAACTCTCTTAAAAAGATAAACAATTCTTCTCATCCAAATAAGGCTCCCCAATATAACTCCCAGTCATTGTCAATCAAAGACAACAATCATACAGAAGTGATTCAATTTCCAGAAGATACCCCAGAAAACTTTTTGACTAAAAATGCTAATCGTGGTCGAATAGCTATTTTTATAGATGGTTCTAATCTTTTTTATGCTGCTCTCCAATTAGGTATAGAAATTGATTATGCAAAGCTACTTGTACTTTTAACTCAAGGATCTAAATTACTAAGAGCTTTTTTCTATACGGGGGTGGATCGTGCTAATGATAAACAACAGGGTTTTCTACTGTGGATGCGTCGCAATGGCTATCGCTTAGTTACCAAAGACGTGGTGCAATTTCCCGATGGCTCGAAAAAAGCAAATTTGGATGTGGAAATTGCTGTAGATATGCTGAATCTAGCCCCTTACTACGATACAGCGATATTAGTAAGTGGGGATGGAGATTTAGCTTATGCAGTGAATACAGTTTCTTATAAAGGGGTAAGAGTGGAGGTTGTCAGTTTGCGATCGATGACTAGCGACAGTTTAATAAATGTTGCAGATTGTTTTATCGACATTGATGGCATCAAACAATATATCCAAAAAGATTCTCAATCAGAATATTCTTATCAAGAATTATCGAACTTCAGTCTTTAATTTTGGATAAATTTTTGCATAAATATAGACAGTTCGGTTCTCCCGTATATATTATCCTGTTTAGTTAAACACCCAAATTTGATTTGAAAGTTTAGGGTGGAATACCCAAATTGCTGCAAAAATTGAACGCATTAGCCAATTACTATGATTTTTTCGTTTGGTAATTGTTACATTTTTTGGGCACAGCGGTATAGCATAATAAGTGCTGAAGAACCAAAAGTTCTATATTGTTCCAACAATTTGTCCATATTTTAAAGACCATTTGCAGTGAAGCTCTGAGTATTAAGGGATACTTCAGGGATTTTTTTTGCGAAAACGAGCAACCCCACCAAGTCAATTTTCAATAAAAAAATCTCGCAACGACATATGATAATAAACAATTTTTTACCACTGTCAATTGCTGATGTGAAAAGAGAGATTTAATATTAATGAATGTGGATCAAATAAAGTACAACTCTTAATTTGTGTAATCTAATGTTGGGTTACGCTATTACTCCAACGCCACTTGCTATATGCCGGGGAACCCGTCCACCGCAGTGGCTTCCCAACCTACAAAGAATTGTAAATTGATAAATCTACATTCCTAAACATAATTAAGAATACATTGTTAAGTACGACTCGCGGTCAAATATTAAGTAAATAAACATACTATTTAACAAAGCTTAACTTCTACTGTATTGACCACTATTAACTTTATCTTTTAAGCTGGATTATGAGCACAGATGGGATAGAATCTAGCAACATTTATTAATCATCGTTATTAAAAGTTTAGCGTAAGGATTTTTAGTTTGTCTATTCCTTTATTAACTTACTCCCCTTCATCCCAAAATCAGCGCGTTGCTGGTTATGAAGTTAGAGGTGAAGAGCAACCCAGGATTTACTCCCAGGAAGCAACACTCAATTCCAAAAACATGGATGAGTTGATTTGGTCTGCGTATTACCAAATTTTTCACGAGCAACAGATGTTAGCTAGTAACCGCCAGACATTTCTGGAATCCCAGTTGAGGTCTGGTCAAATTACAGTTAGGGAATTTATTCGGGGATTAGCTACCTCCGATCCATTCCGGCGACTCAACTACGACAGCAATAATAATTATCGTTTTGTCGAATTGTGTATCCAGCGAATTTTGGGTCGTAATGTTTATGATGAACGTGAAAAACTTGCTTGGTCAATAGTGCTGGCGACAAAAGGTTTGCCAGGTTTTATTAATGCTTTGCTAAACAGCGAAGAGTATGTAGACAATTTTGGCGAGCAAACCGTACCTTACCAAAGACGGAGAATTTTACCCCAACGGGGACAAGGGGAATTACCTTTTACGCGGATGGCTCGTTATGGGACTGATTATCGCGATAAATTGCCTTTCCCCGATGGATTCGCCCGTCAACCGTTTAATTTACGGACTTTTAGCCAAAGTTCTGATTGGCCAGTTATTTCTTGGCTGCTCATGTCTAGTGTAGGGCTAATTGGTATTTTTGTTTGGTTAGCTGTATCTGGTATTTTGCCAAACTTTGGTGGATACTAGCCAAAAATTAAATTTCAGAATATTGGAGTGTGATATCCGTGATGGATGTTTACACTCTTTTTTTACGCTCGAATAACAGTAATAGCCCGTTTATTTTGGGTATTCACAACTTGGGTAGATAAACGTTCTTCCATTGGTAATGCATTGTTACGTCTATCAAACACAAATAACCAACCTTGATCCAATCCCAAACGGGCTAAATAGGATTCTAACTGCTCGATTCCTGCGGTTTGGGGATCGCGTTTCTTTTCACGCCAGACTTTTAATTCGATTCCCAAGGTGACGGTTTTGTAGCGTAAACATAAATCCATTCTGTCACTCCCGATGGCATATTCCCGTTCTAGGGTTCCACCACCATTCACGACACGATGCAAAAAAGCCATTAATACGATGTGGGGTGCAATTTCATGGTAGCTAGTACTTCTTAATAAAGGTTCCCCGTGCTGTCGCCAAAACTTGATAAACGCTGCTAACAAACCATCTATATTTAGCTCACCTTCCGGGGTTAACCAAGTCGGTGCAATCATGGGTAAAGAAGCCATTGGTGTTACTGTTAATACCCTGGGTAAAACCTCACGATAAATGGGATTAGCGATCGCTAATCCACCTTGGGGATGCATTTTACATAAACCCAAGTCAATCACAAATTGAATATCATCGTTGGGTATATCCCCCAATTCCAAGCCAGCTAATATCGGCTCGATAATTGCTTTTATCCTTGGTTCCCGTAAGCGTTCAGCTAAACTATCAAGGTGGGTATCTTGGCGAGCAATCAATATTTCTTTTGCTTGTAAAATATGCTCGTGGGTAATAGGAATATTTCTATCCTTGACCATTTTTTCCACAACTTCCTTAGCCAATGCATTAACTAACCAAGGTTGTCCTTGGGTTAAATCAAAGGCTGTTGCAGTTGCTTGGGGGGTGAAAATTTGTCCTGTTTCGTCCGTGTGTTGTTGGTATAATTCCTTTACTTCTGCGGCGTTAAAATTTCTTAAGGTAATGGAACTAACTTTAATATTAAATGGACTAGCTGTGTTTAATCTTTCCTTACCACCGGATGCAACTTTGTAATCCCGTACATCGCGCAAGCCAATTAGCCCTACAGATGAGGGAAAATTTTCGGGGCGATTGGGAAAACCATCCCGTAGTTGTCGCAATATTGAAATCAACGTTTGGTCTTGCAAAGAGTCAATTTCGTCGATAAATATAACTAAAGGTCTGGGTGAAACCTGTGCCCAAGCCTGTAAACTAGCTTTAATCCTCTGTCCTGGCTCTTCATATACCCAGGCGGTTGGTTGTAAATCTTTGGGTAAACGAATATCAATTGTATTTCGCCAAGACCCTAAAATTGACAATTCTGCGGCGCTAGGGTCATGATTAAAGGCACTTCCCACTTCCACTGACACCATCACAGATGCATAGCACCCACTTGCAGTTAGCTGCTGGGCTAAGGCCAGCATTGCTGTGGTTTTTCCCGTTTGTCGCGGTGCGTGAACCACAAAATAACTACGCTGTTGGATTAGCCCCTCTAAATCCGGCAATCGTGTGGTTGGAGGTAGCATATAGTGAATATCTTCTTGGCATGGACCAGCAGTATTGAACCAGCGAGGCATTTAATTTGTGCAATTGGCGGACATTTTGAGTTTAGTTGATTTTGGGGAAGGGATTTCTTTATATCTGGGAAACTGTAAGGATAGAATCACACATTTAAAATAATAAAATTACGCATCTGAATACAAAATTGATGTTCATAATTCTCAATTTTTCAATTTCCCATAGCACAATATTAGACAAACAAACCTGTCTAAACAAACCTGTCTATCGGTCAAATATCAAACCTACAAAATCCAATACTGTTAATTTCCCAGATAGTAATACCAGGATGATTAATTTAATTTAAAGGCTGAACAACTGCTCTTAAACCATTGCTGTTGAGAATTTTCTGCATATTTCTGGCATTATAGGGACTGCTAAATACCCCCGCTTGCATATATGCTTGACCTTGCCATATGGTAGGAAAGGCATCAGGAGCTAGGAAACGAACGATTTCTTGATCTCTTTGTGTCTGGATTTCTGCCATGACTCGGTAACGGGAACCAAACTGAGAGTTATTGGTATTTGATGCCGCTAAATTGTTAGTATAATTACTATTATTTTGGTTAATAATATTACCATTGTCCATTCCCGGAATATTTGCTCCTGGAACTGGCAATAATGGAGTATTACCAGGGTTTTTATCTAACACAAGTAAATTCTGTTGCCTGCGTTGTCTAGTTGGTGCTGTAAATTCAATGGTATTGGGATCAATACGTACAGAATTCAGCTGCCTATGATTGGATGAATTGTTAGGCACAGAATTAGGTTTTTGCCTGGATGTCAAATTTCTAGGTGCGGGAAATTCAGGATTATTCACAGCAAGTTTTCGGCTTGTTCTAACTTGACTGGGCACCAATCCTGTTTTTTTAGGTATTGTTGGTAACTGACTAGTGAATTTACTAGGACTATTGTTATTAGTCAGCCTATTTCTACGTGGTAAGGGTAGCAGTCGTCTAGTCGGGCTGGAATTATTTGCTGGTGTGGACTTTGCTGGTGCGGACATAGTTGATAAACTAGCCGTACTACCGGAAAAGTCAACTTGACCAGCAATGCGATTGCGCTCTAAATTATTGCCATAGACTGGGAAAGTTTGCTTGGCAGCACTGGCATTAATGTCATAACCTCCATTGTTAGAAAATCTATTACCTCCTGGTTCCGTAGCATTACCTAAATCTGGCATTGCCTGGTAAATCGCAACTAACCCATCTTCCTTATTGCCCTGAATTAAATTATTCCGCAAAACCGGGCGAGAGTTGGCCTGGACGATGATTCCACTTCTGTTGTACTGGATAGAATTACCAACTATTAAGGGTTGGGCGTTTTCAGCCACACTAATACCAAAACCGGTTTGTTGTAAGACATTTTCCCGAATTTGGGGTGTGGCGCTACCAGAAATAGTAATGCCATTAGCACCGTTGCGATAAAAGTTATTTTTTTCAATCATGGGTGCAGCTCTACCTGTGACTGCAATGCCATCTTGGGTAATACCTGTAAAAGTATTTTCAGCCACTTGGGGATTACCTGATTCAATCCACAAGCCATAACCACGGGTGTTGGAATTGGTGATGGTAACCCCTGTTAAAGCGGATTTATTTGCACCGATAATTGTGGCATTCTTACTACCAAAGAAGCGACTGAGATAGTCACCGCCTCCTTGAATGGTTATCCCTCTACCCTTGCTGGGAGGATCTCCTTGAATGGAAACCCCTGGTTTGAGGATTAAGGGAAATTGCTCTCCTGTTTGGGTACTGTAAGTGCCCTTACTTAACATAATAGTTGTATTCTCTTGGGCAATTTCGATGGCTTTGGTAATAGTTCTCAATGGTGATTCTTGCTTACCATTACCTGTTGTGTCATCTCCCATATTTGGGTTGACAAACAATACCTGAACCTGAGAAATTGATTTGACACCCCCAGGAATTGATTTTGGTATGGATGATGGTTGAGCCATGACTGCTTTCTGGTTTGCGTCGAATGCAGTTATACCGACTGTAATCACCGTACCTAAAATCAAAAATGCTGGGTAAGGTAACAGGGAAAATAAAGCTAATTCGGGGTTAAAAGATAACTTACATCCTTTATTCCGCGAATATACTGAATTATTATCCGTTCTCAGGGACTTGTAAAGCTTTTGGAACATAATCAAGTTAATAATACTCCTGATAATCAACAAATTTTTTTATACTCTTATGACTACCTAGATGTCGATAATCTTAGTCTCAGTATTGACCAATCAGCTATTTTTCATACAAAGTAGTTAGATAAGGGGCTAGACACCCACCGCCAGCAACAAAACTTAATCTGTGTGGAAAAATTCATATTTATGGAATATTGCCCTAGGTTGGACTAGATGCATTATTTGTTTAAACTTCATCCTTATTTGTCTGCCCTTAATTCTGAATCGGAAAAATCAAGAATCAAAAAGCGTTGTGAATATGAAACAGGCTGGCTGTGATGATGAAGGCAATAATGGGGGTGTTGTAATGGTTAATCCATACAGCCAAAAAACAGAGATGCAGCAAGTTGTTTACCGAATTTTAGACACCAATTTGGATCGTACCCGCGAGGGATTGCGAATTATCGAAGAGTGGTGTCGCTTTGGTTTAAATAGTACCCAGTTAGTTGCTGAATGTAAAAACCTCCGCCAAGAAGTAGCTCTCTGGCATACTGAAAAGATGAAAGCTGCCAGGGATACCCCAGGGGATGCAGGGACGGAATTAAGCCATGACCAAGAGGAGAAACGTGGTAGTATTAGGTCCCTCCTAGAAGCGAACTTCTGCCGAGTGCAAGAAGCTATGCGGGTATTGGAAGAATACAGCAAGCTGTACGATACCAACATGGGTAAAGCCTTCAAACAGATGCGCTATCGGGTTTATACCCTAGAAAGTAATTTAATGGGTTATCAACGACATCAAATGTTGTTGCGATCGCATTTATATCTTGTTACTTCCCCTGATGAGGATTTATTGTCAACTGTGGAGGCTGCTCTCAAAGGTGGGCTGACTCTGTTGCAGTATCGCGAGAAAACTGCGGATGATTCTGTTCGCCTAGAACAAGCTACGAAGTTGCGACAGTTGTGTCATGCATACGGTGCTTTGTTTATTATTAATGACCGAGTAGATTTAGCCCTGGCGGTAGATGCCGATGGGGTACACTTGGGCCAGCAGGATATGCCAATTGCTATGGCGCGACAATTACTGGGCACCCAACGGTTGATAGGTCGCTCTACCACAAATATGTCAGAAATGCAAGAGGCGATCGCCCAAGGGGCGGATTATATTGGTGTGGGACCGGTTTATGAAACCCCCACTAAGGCTGATAAAGCAGCAGCAGGTTTGGAGTATGTCAGCCATGCAGCAAAAAATTCGACCATTCCCTGGTTTGCCATTGGTGGTATAGATGCAAATAATGTCAATAATGTGATTGATGCTGGGGCGGAGCGGGTGGCTGTTGTCAGGGCAATTATGCAAGCCGAACAACCCACTTTAGTCACTCAATATTTTCTGTCTCAATTGAACCGGATTCAGCCGATTGGTACCCAAGCCCATGTCTAGCTCTATTACTCTCCAGGTGAACGGTGAAGCCCGTAGTTTACCTACGCCAATGGTTTTTGTCGATGCACTGCAACAATTGGGCTTTAATCCCCGTATGGTGGCGGTGGAATATAACGGCGAAATCTTACACCGTCAATTTTGGCCACAAACTACTGTCCAGGAAGGTGATTGTTTGGAGGTGGTGACGATTGTGGGGGGAGGGTGATTTGGAGTTGGGAGTTGACAGTTGATAGTTGAGAGTTGATAGTTAGGAGTTAAGAGTTAATTGTTGCGTTATCAACTATCTGTGTCAATAAAAGGTAGGATTAACTAAGTAGGTAGGCGTAAATAAACCAAACTATGTAAAGTAATGTAAAATCACTGAAGGCTTTACGCAATGACATAGTTATAAATTTTCTCACCCACCTACTTACACAGGTTCAAAATGATTTTATTCTTTTAAACTTATTCCCTTTGAATCATCCCCAATAATTCCTTCAAAGATTGTCGTTTTTGGCATAATTCCTCAAAAAGCTGCTGTTCTTTAAAAAAAGCTTGATAATAGAATTGATAGGACTCAGGTTCTGTTTTGGGATCGGTTTCTTCCCAAAGTTTAAGAAAGTGGCGATAACGCTTTTCTCTAATTACTATTTCCATGCAAGCCATCGCATCTTGAATAACTAATGGTATGCGTAATATATCTTTTTGGGTTTTCTCATTCAGATAGAATAAATGGGATATTAAATCCATTTCTGCGGGAAATTCCAAACATCTATCTTGTACCATTGAGAGTAAATTATCTTCCTTATCCTCTGATATTTCTAAGATTTGTTGCCACAAAAAGCGATGATGGGACAAACTAAATTGCAAATCTTTCTCTTCTAAGGTATTAAAAATAGATTCTCGATATTCGGGACAGTGTAAATAAATTTGTAATAATAACCCTTCTGCTACTTCTAACAGATTACCTTCTGAAGATGTTACCTTTTGAAGAGATGTAACAGATTTACGTTTATTTCCTGTTGTTTTGGGTTTACCATAACTAACAGTTGGAGAAATCTGAGTTAGAAGATTTTCGATGCGTAGGGGTATGAGTTTGGTATCTCCTAGACTGAGGATTTCCGCACAATGAGAAACATAATAACTACGAGTATCATTATTGACTATATTCTTGAGAATTTTTACCAAACCTTGGGACACCTGCTGAAAATCACTTGCTTGCTTTAAGTCCTTATCTTTGATAATTTTCTCAATCTGCCAATCTAACCATAAGGGAGCATTGGCTAATAATTGATGATAATCCTCTGGGGTGTGTGCTTGTAAATATTCATCAGCATCCTTACCATCAGGAATATTGAGAATCTTCAGTTTCACTTCACCCTTGTATGCTAGTTCAGCAATTTCCCCAATCGCCCTTTCCGTCGCATTTACACCAGCAGCATCAGCATCAAAGTTAAATACAATCAGCTTAGAATCCGTATAACGCAAAACCAATCGAGCCTGTTCTGCACTAAAGGCAGTCCCTAAAGATGCTACCACATTATTTATACCAGCAGCATGGAGAGCGATCGCATCAAAATATCCCTCCACCACCACCGCTCCATCCATTTGGGAAATTCCCGTTTTCGCCTTATCCAGAGCAAATAAAGTTTTACCCTTATTAAAAAGTTCCGTTTCTGGGGAATTAAGATACTTTGGCTGCTCTTCCCCTAAAGTTCTCCCACCAAAACCAATTATCCGTCCCATAACGTCATGGATGGGAATCATCAAGCGGTTGCGGAAGACATCATAATAGCCTCCTCCCTCCTTCCGTGGCTTAATCAACCCCGCTTGCTCCACCAATTGCGCCGGATAGCGTTTATTATCCACCAGGTAGCGATAAAGAGTTTCCCAGCCCGAGGGAGCATAACCCAAGGCAAATTGTTGTATAGTATTCTCAGAGAGTTGGCGATCGCTAATTAGATAATTTAATGCTTGTTCTCCTTGGGGTTGTTTGATAGCATGTTGATAAAATTGCCCTACTAAAGCCAGCACTTCATACAACTGTTCCCTGAGAGATAGTTGGCGTTGTAATTCCTGGGTTTGTTCAAATTCTAGTGTTTTGACAGGAACTTGGTAACGTCTGGCTAAATTCAGTACAACTTCGCTAAATGAAGTTTTTTCCAACTCCATCAAAAACTTGATTGCATTTCCCCCGGCTTGGCAACCAAAGCAATAATACATTTGCTTAGTTTGGCTGACAGTAAAACTGGGAGTTTTCTCATTATGGAAGGGACATAAACCCACAAAATCCTTACCGCGCTTGCGTAAAACAACATACTCAGACACAACATCATAGATGTCAGCCCGTTGTTTAACCTCCTCAATTGTATTCGGGTGCAAGCGTTGGATTTGCATATTTTTAGTTGACGGTTGACAGTTGACGGTTAATGGTTGACACTGAAAAGTCTTAACTCTTAACTCTTAACTCTTAACTCTTCCCAAAACAGCATCCATCGTTATTATATTGTTGTTTTGACACTCCCCACGCATAAAATGCGGGGGATTCTTGGTTCATCGACAAGACTTAACCGAGCAGGATTTCTCCAACCCGGCCAGCGGTTCTATCTCCCCAAGCTTA
>JASJCX010000119.1 GCA_030065255.1 Calothrix sp. MO_167.B42
CTTTATCCATCTGGACTGGAATTTATTGCTGCTTTTTTTGGATGTTTATATGCAGGGGTGATAGCGGTTCCTGCTAATCCACCACGACGCAATCAGCGATTGCAAAGACTACAAGCAATTGTTAGCGATGCCCAAGCCACAATTGTCCTGACAACCACGTCCATTTTAAATAATATTGCCAGTCGATTCAAACAAGAAGCAGAACTAGCATCTTTACCTTGTTTTTCTACCGAAAATATTGATAGCAACCAAGAAATAAATGGGCAGTTTCCACACATAAATCAGAGTGATTTGGCATTTCTCCAGTATACTTCTGGTTCCACCAGCACCCCAAAAGGAGTGATGATTAGTCATGCCAATCTCATGCATAACGAAGAAATGATTAAAAGGGCATTTCAACATACACAAGAAAGTATAGTAGTAGGTTGGCTGCCCTTATTTCATGATATGGGATTAATTGGCAATGTTCTCCAGCCTTTATATGTGGGCATACCAAGTATTTTTATGTCACCAGTAGCCTTTTTGCAAAAACCTTGGCGCTGGTTAAATGCAATTTCTCGCTACCAAGCTACCACTAGCGGGGGACCAAATTTTGCCTATGATTTGTGTGTGAAAAACATTACTAGTTCTGAGCAGGAAAACTTAGATTTAAGCAGTTGGAATTTGGCTTTTAATGGAGCTGAACCAATACAAGCCAAAACCCTACAGCAGTTTGCACAAACATTTGCAGATTGTGGCTTTTCCCAGGAGGCGCTTTACCCCTGTTATGGGATGGCGGAAACAACTTTATTTATGACTGGAAGGTTAAAAACAAGTCCCCAGATTTTACAAACAGTTAACTCTGAGGCTTTAGCACAAAATCGAGTGGTAATAGAAAATAAAAATCAGAATAACCATGTAATTGTCAGCTGTGGACAAGCTTGGTGTGGCCAGGAAGTAATTATCGTTAACCCGGAAACATTATTACAATGTGCACCAGATGAAGTGGGAGAAATTTGGGTTTCTGGTGCAAGTATTGCTAATGGTTACTGGGGACGTACAGAGGCAACAGAAAATACTTTTCGAGCCTATTTAGCAGATACAAGAAAAGGACCATTTCTCCGCACTGGGGATTTAGGATTTTTACATGATAATCAATTATTTTTTACTGGCAGACTCAAAGATGCAATCATTATCCGGGGACAAAATTATTATCCCCAAGACATTGAATTAACGGTGGAAAAAAGTCATCCAGCCCTGCGTCTGAGTTGTGGTGCTGCTTTTTGTGTAGAGATTGATGATGCAGAGCAATTGGTAATTGTTCAGGAAGTAGAGCGTAGTTATTTACGTCAACTGGATGGCCAAGAAGTGGTAGGAAATATCCGTGAAGTCATTACATCTGAGCACGGTTTACAGGTTTATGCTGTGGTACTAATAAAAACTAACAGTATTCCCAAAACATCAAGTGGTAAAATCCAACGTCATGCATGTCGCTCTGGATTTTTAACCGGTAATTTAAATGTTGTATACGATTGGAGTATTAATCCCCGCAACAAACACAAGTTTCTCAATTTGCAAAACGAGATCGAATCCACATTCCAAAAAATATCCACACCAAGGTAGTCTAAAAAACTAAATTAAGGTATATTTTTACGCATTATTATCAGGGGATTTAAAACATGGAAAACTCAAATTTGGAAACTTCAACCATGCCTACAGAATTAACAAATATTCAATCTGAAAATTCAGGTAATGGCAATCGGCGAACCCTTGCAGTGGCAGATATTCAAGCATGGATTGTGTCTTATGTTGCCCAGTTATTAAATGTCAGCGAGGGGGAAATTGATGTCACAGTTTCTTTTGATAGATACGGTTTGGATTCCTTGGCAGCCATTGGTTTGAGTGGTAAATTAGCAAGCTGGTTGGAATACGAATTCGATCCCACCGTAATGTACGATTATCCCACCATTGAAACTTTAACTGAGTACTTAGCAGAGGAACTCAATATTAAATCTTAACCCCTTATTAGACATTTTTATCAGTTTTACTAGTGAAAAATATTAAGAGGAGTTTATATGAAAGTATCGAGTACATTAATACAGTCTGGAACTGCAAACAATGGTGAAACCAAAAGGCATCACAAGCTGATTGGAACTACCTATCAAAATAATAGCAATTCTGATTATACAGAGAAAATAGAGGAGCTATGTAAAACTTTCAAATATAAGGAGAATCGCAATCATTATTGGAGTGAACCCCATCAATCTTTGCTATTTGGTAGTCCCATTTATGAACAAGCATCCGCCGAGCAAAAATTAGCTCTCAACCATCTGCATTGGTTTGCTAATTATAACTATATATCTAATTCGGAAACTGAGACAGTAATTCTCAATCAAGTGACAGGGGATGTTTTCCATGCCCTTGGTTATGAGACTGTCGCCCAAGAATTGGCCATGGAAACGGAGCAAGAGCATCACCACATTAAAGCTTTTCGTAAGATAGGTTTAATGACAGCAATTGCTTTAATCGGTAAGGATGAACTCAGTTCCTCTTTTCAGTGGAATTCTTATGATTCCACCTTAGGCAAGAATTTTATTCCTACTACTAAATATCACACTTTGCGTTTTGTCGCCCAAAGGATGTTTAGTAGCAAAAAACAATACTATTCCCAGTATTTAAAGGAGTTAGAAGGGAAAAAAGATTTTGCTTTTAAAATGCCGACAACAGGTATAATTGGCAGGTCTTTAAAACATTCGGGACAAAACTTTTTCACCTTTAATTGGGGGGGTGGTTCACCATTTCTCGCCTGCCAATTTTATGCCCTGCGGATGATTGCGAATATGCATCTGAAGAATTTGGAACATCCCATTGCTAAGTATTATAAAAAAGTAGAAAAAAGCGGAGAATTTATCCCAGCTCCCACGGAAGTTTCCCATTATCATTTCCTAGATGAATCTTTTCATACGACAATGTCCCATGTAATTGCCCAGGATTTGTATAAAGATTTTCCCAAGCCCACGGCTTATGAAAAGTATCTAGGTAATTTGGCAATTTATCTCTCACAGTATGGAGCCTTGGGAGGACTTTCTGCCGTACTACCCCATCGCTATTTTGATGATGATTACCTGGTAATGGAAATAGTCTATAGGCTATTACAGGCTCCTTTATTTGGGATGTCTAGTGATGCAGCCTTGGAATGGATGTATAAATGTTTCTGTTGCGAACATGAAGGTTTGCATTTAGCCCAGAGAAATCGCCAAAAATTGATGTCGGAGCTACGGCGATTTTTTGCCGATGTTGATTATCTTTTACCGGTTAATCGGGAAATGCGTATAATGTCATCTAGAGGCTCCATAGATGATACTATCCAAAAGAATATCAAAACTTTCAAACAGTTTTCTCGTTTAGTAGCTAATAAAAATTAGGGGGTGTTAACAATTTTGGATTTTGGATTTTGGATTTTGGATTTTGGATTTACCGATTGACCAAATAATTATTAATTATCAATTATGAATTTTCTTGATTCCCTGTCTAAACTGAGGGACTTGTATCTTTATTATTCGGTCAATTAGTCATTTATTCATTGGTAAAGATTTCAGATATTTTATAGTTTTGAACTGGGTTTAATCTCGCCTAAATAATGAGTTAAGAAAAAACAATATGCAATTGGTTGGTTGAAAATGGAACCCATAGGTATTATCGGTATTGGCTGTCGCTTTCCTGGTGCAAATAACCCGGAATCTTTTTGGCAACTATTGCGTAATGGTGTAGATGCTATTACTGAAATACCCCCTGAACGATGGGATATTGACCAATTTTATCACCCCACTCCCGCTACACCAGGAAAAATGCAGACTCGTTGGGGTGGTTTTTTGCCACAGGTGGATCAATTTGATGCTAGTTTCTTTGGAATTTCTCCCACCGAAGCAGAGCGTATGGATCCCCAGCAGAGAATATTGTTGGAGGTGACTTGGTCAGCCTTAGAAAATGCAAATTTAGTGCCAAAAAGCCTATCTGGTAGTCGCACTGGGGTGTTTGTTGGTATTAGTAACATTGATTACATTCAACTTATATTTAAAGATTATTCCCATATCAATGCTTATAATGGCATCGGCACGGCTTTTTCCATTAGTGCCAACCGCATATCTTACCTGCTAAATTTGCGTGGTCCCAGTATAGCTATTGATACCGCTTGCTCTGCCTCCCTAGTGGCTGTTCATAGTGCTTGTCAGAGTTTAATAAGCAAAGAATCAGATCTATGTATAGTGGGGGGAGTGAACCTGATTTTGTCCCCTGAGGCAAGTATAACTTTCTCCCAAGCCCAGATGATGTCCGCAGATGGTCGTTGTAAAACCTTTGATGCCAATGCTGATGGTTATGTCAGGGCTGAAGGTTGCGGAGTCGTCATTCTCAAGCGAGTTGGAGATGCAGTGCGGGATGGGAACCAAATCCAGGCGGTAATTAGGGGTTCAGCAGTTAATCAAGATGGTTTAACCTATGCCCTCACCGCACCTAATGGTTTAGCCCAACAGGCTGTAATCAATCAAGCTTTGGCAAATGCTGGAGTTAAACCCGCAGAAATTAGCTATGTGGAAACCCACGGCACTGGCACTCCTTTGGGAGATCCCATTGAAGTGAAAGCTCTGAAAAAAGTGTTAAATCAAGGGCGTTCCCTGGCTAATCCTTGTTGGTTCGGTTCCGTCAAAACTAATATTGGTCATTTAGAGTCGGCGGCGGGAATCGCTGGTTTAATTAAGGTGGTACTGTCCCTACAACATGGGGAAATTCCCCCCCATTTACATCTGCAACAGTTAAACCCCTATATTAAACTGCAAGACACAGCCTTTTCCATCCCCACTCAACTGCAACCTTGGCCTGTAAATCAAGGTCAAAATCAACCTTTAGCAGGGGTGAGTTCCTTTGGTTTTGGGGGAACCAACGCCCATGTGATTCTCGAATCAGTTACCAACCCATTACCCGTGACACCAGAGGTTGAGCGTCCCCAGCACCTATTCACCCTCTCAGCCAAAACTGAATCTGCTTTGGGGGAGTTGGTGCAAACCTATGAAGAATTCCTCCGAGGTAACCAACATGCCTCCATTGCAGATATCTGTTTTACTGCTAATACTGGGCGATCGCATTTTGCCCATCGTTTAGCCATAGTTGCGCCATCCCTAGTAGAAATTCAAGAGCAACTGGGTAATTTTACAGATGGTGAGGTATCACCACAGCTCTTGACTGGGCAAGCACCACTGAATAGTAAAACCAAAATCGCCTTCTTATTCACCGGCCAAGGTTCCCAGTACGTGGACATGGGGAAAGAGCTTTATCAAACCCAGCCCACATTTAGAAAGATTTTACAACAGTGCGATCGCATCCTCCGCGATGAGTTAGAAATACCCCTATTGGAAGTCCTCTATCCAGCCAACCCAGACACCTCACCCATCAATGAAACTGCCTACACCCAACCCGCTTTATTTGCCTTAGAATATGCCCTCTATCATTTATGGACATCTTGGGGAATCACCCCAGATGTGGTTATGGGCCACAGCGTGGGGGAATATGTGGCCGCCACCGTAGCTGGGGTATTCAGCTTAGAAGATGGGTTAAAGTTGATTGCCCACCGGGGACGATTAATGCAAACATCTTGTCCTCCAGGGGCGATGGTATCAGTATTTACCGACCAAGCAACCGCCACCGCAGCCATCCAACCCTATGGGGAAAAACTGTCCATTGCCGCCATTAATGGCCACCAAAGTATAGTTATTTCCGGTGAATCCCCAGCAGTGGCAGCAGTTGCTACTACCTTCGCAGCTCAAGGGGTGAAGACCAAACAGCTGACAGTTTCCCGTGGTTTTCACTCATCGCTGATGCAGCCCATGTTACCAAAATTTGAGCGGTTAGCACGGAAAGTCACTTATTCTAGTCCTCAAATCAAAATTATTTCCAACGTCACTGGCAAGGTAGCAGATAAATCAATTGCCACCGCTGAGTATTGGTGCAATCACTTAATCAAACCAGTGTTGTTTACCGCCAGCATGGATGCTGTTGAGCAGTTAGAGGAGCGGGTGTTTGTGGAAATTGGTCCCAAGCCGACTTTATTAGGCATGGGTCGCCACTATGTAGCACCAGACACTGGTGTATGGTTGCCTAGTTTGCGTCCGGGGCAATCAGATTGGCAACAGTTGTTAGGTAGCCTAGGGAAATTGTATACCCTTGGGGTGCCCATAGATTGGTCTGGCTGGGATGGGGATTATCCCCGTCACCATTTGCAATTACCAACTTATCCCTTCCAGGGAGAAAGGCACTGGATTGACTATCCTCAAGGTTTAGCCAATGGAGGGAAATACCACAATCCCCATCCCTTAAGGGGTGAGCGTTTGCAATTAGCCGGTTTGTCAGAGATTCGTTTTCAGTACCAAATTAGTCCGGATGCCCCTAGTTTTTTACAGCACCATCGCGTATTTAATCAGGTGGTTGTGCCTACCGCAGTTTACCTGGAGATGGTTTACTCTGCTGGGGTTAGGGTGCTTAAAACTGAGAATTTGGTTTTGGCAAATATGAGGATGGAACAGCGGTTGGTTTTAGGGGACAATGAGGTTAAGACCCTACAATTGATTTTAACGCCCCAGGGGGAATCAGCATTTGCTTGGCAGATTTTTAGTTTGACGACTGCACCGGAACCGGAGAATGAAAATTGGGTATTGCATACATCTGGCAAGGTGCTTGTGGGGGGGGAAAGTGAAACAGCACCAATGGCAGACTTAACCGTAATCCAAAGTCACCATCAAGGGGAAATTCCAATCCCAGACGGTGGTTGGGGTTCCCCAGTCATTGAGCAATTGTGGGGGAATGGGGAATCGGTTTTGGGTAAAATTCAACTACCACCACCGGAATTAAATGCAGATTACCAATTACATCCTGTGCTGCTGGATGGATGTTTGCAAGTAGTCCGGGGTTTATTGCCGGGGGATAGGGATGGGAATTATGCACACATTGCCATAGAAAAGCTAACTGTATGGCAACGTCCGGAAAACGGGTTGTGGAGCTACGCAAAACTGCGTCCAGTCAACGGTTCCCATTCTGTACAGCTGAGTGCAGATGTGCAGGTGTTGGCTGAAGATGGACAGGTGGTTGCCATGGTGGAAGGGGTGCAATTCCAGCCAGTTAATCTTCAAGGCTCCATACCCAGTTCCCCATCCTGGAGTAATTGGCTGTATGAGGTGGAATGGCATCCCCACCAGTTGCAATCCCCATTAGAGCAGCAGTCCCCTAGGGGTTGGTTAATTTTGGCGGATAACCAAGGCATGGGTAAGGAGTTGGGGGCACTACTGGCAGCTAAAGGTGAAGTTTGTACTTTGGTTTTTCCCGGAAATGGGTATAAAAAGTTAACTGAATATGAATTCACCATTGACGGAACCAATGCCGGGGATTGGGAGCGATTACTGCAAGATGTGGTTGCATCCAGCCAACAACCATTATCTAAGATAGTGCATTTGTGGAGTTTGGATGCTGTTGAGTCAACACCAATGGTTCAAGATTTAGAAGATGCTGCCAGTATGGGATGTGGTAGTACTTTATATTTAGTCCAAGCCTTGGTGAAAATGGATTTCAAGGTAGCTCCTAACTTATACCTAGTTACTAGGGGTGCCCAAAGGGTGGGTGAAACATTCACTGATTTAGTCGTAGGGCAATCACCCCTCTGGGGTTTGGGTAAAGTCATTCATATGGAGCATCCTGAATTCAATTGTATGCTCATGGATTTGGATCCATCCTCTGATGGAAGTCAGGGGCAAAATTTATTGGCATCAATTTGGTCAGTAAATTCACAGGGTCAGTCCCTGATGGCTTGGCGTAAAAACCAACTATACTCGGCTCGGTTGGTACGGGTAATGGGGGGAACGGGGGCAACGGATGCAACGGATGTAACGGATGTAACGGATTTAGGGGTAACGGGGGCAACGGATGTAACGGATGCAACGGGGGCAACGGATGCAACGGATGTAACGGATGTAACGGATTTAGGGGTAACGGGGGTAACGGGGGCAACGGATGTAACAGATGTAACGGATTTAGGGGTAACGGATTTAAGGGGTAATAGTACTTATCTGATTGTGGGTGGATTAGGGGGAGTGGGTTTACACCTAGCTCAGTGGATGGTGGAGCGGGGAGTCCGTCATTTAGTATTTATGAGCCGTAGGGGTGCTGATGACCATGCTAAAGCAACCCTGGAAAAATTAGAACACCTAGGGGCGGAAGTTGTAGTTGCTCGGGCTGATGTGACTAGTCAGGAGCAAGTAGCTAAAGTCCTGGAGCAAATCAAAGTCTCTATGCCACCGTTACGGGGTATTATGCACCTGGCTGGTATCAATGATGACCGTTTGTTGCGGAACCATGAATGGGAGCTGTTTCGGAAAGTGTTTGCTCCCAAGGTGACTGGTTCGTGGAATTTGCATGCCCTAACCAGGGATATACCCTTAGACTTTTTTGTGCTTTTTTCCTCCATGGCTTCCATGACTGGTGGCTCTGGTTTAGGTAACTATGCAGCTGCTAATACTTTTTTAGATGCCCTGGCCCATTACCGGCAAATCCAAGGTTTACCCGCACTCAGTATTAATTGGGGACCCTGGGCACAGGTGGGAATGGCGGCAACGGTGGGGAGTGGCAGGGAAAGTCAGTGGTCGATCCAAGGATTAGAACCCATGGAACCCCAGGCAGCATTAGGGGCGTTGGGGTATTTATTGTCCCGGAATACTGCCCAGGTGGGAGTGATACCAATTAATTGGTCTAAATACTTGGAGTTTTTCCCCCAGATTAAATCTGCATTTCTCGGGGCTGTGATTGATGCTGCATCCCCTACGGCGAGTAAGGGGGATAGTAAGTCTAATATTTTACAGCAATTACGGGAGGCACAAGGAAGTCAACATTTAGATTTATTGGTAAATTATTTACAACGGTATGTTGCTCAAGTGTTGGGATTTAAATCTTCGACAAATTTGGAAGTACAAGCATCTTTGTTGCAATTAGGTTTTGATTCCTTGATGGCTGTGCAACTGAAGAATTGGATTTCCACAGACTTAGGGGTAAATTTACCCATTGAAAAGTTTATTGATGATTCGAGTATTCTGCAACTGGCAAAATTTTTACAATCAAAATTAACTGATGATTCAATTATTTCTCCCCCAAGGATTGGATCAATTGCAGACAATTTAATAGAGGGGGAAATATGAATTTAAATATAAATTTAAATATGAATTTAAATATGGATTTAAATATGAATTTACAAATAAATGTAGGTGAATTTCTCGAACATTTGGCGACCAAAAATGTCGAGTTGTGGGTTGAAGGGGAAAAGCTCCGCTATCGCGCTCCCCAAGAGGTGTTGACTCCCACTCTACTCCAGGAAATTAAACAATATAAAACGGAAATTATTGCCTTCCTCAAACGGGATACCAATGGTGGTAAAAGTAAATCTCAAAATAATTCCATATTACCTGCCAATAGGGATGAGCCATTACCCCTATCTTTTGGTCAACAAAGGTTGTGGGTGATTGCCCAGTTAGATCCAGATAATGCCTTTTATAATCTGACTGGAGTAGTGCGCCTCCAAGGTAAACTGCATCGAGAATTTTTATCCCAAAGCTTCAGTGCAATTATTAATCGCCATGAAGCTTTACGGACAAATTTTGTGGTTGAAAATGAAGAACCAGTGCAAATTATTCGTCCCCCTGGTAATTGGAAATTATCAGTGGTAGATTTGCAAAAATTGTCTGGCCAGGAACAAGAAACTAGCTGGCAAGAATTAGCAACTAAGGAAGCTCAAAGCCCCTTTAATTTAGCAACAGAGCCTTTAATTCGCGGGACTTTAGTCCAATTTTCAGCCACAGAACATATATTATTACTATGTCTCCACCATATTGTGGCTGATGGTTGGTCTAAGAGTATTTTTGTGCGGGAATTGACCACATTTTACTCATCCTTGTATTATGGTCAGACCTTAAAACTGCCAGAACTACCCATTCAATACCCAGATTATGCAGTTTGGCAGAGACAATGGTTGCAAGGTGATATACTCGATTCCCACCTTGGGTACTGGAAACAACAACTAGCAAACGCCCCCACCCTATTATCCCTACCCACGGATCGACCGCGGCCTGGGGTGCAAACTTTCCAAGGAAAACGTCAATCCTTTGCCTTTCCCCCACAATTAAGTGAAGGACTAAAAGCATTAAGCAGGGAAGAAGGGGCTACCTTGTTCATGACCCTGTTAACGGCCTTTAATATTTTACTTTACCGCTATGCAGGTACTGAAGATATTTTAGTGGGTTCCCCCATTGCCAACCGCAACAAAAGCGAAATTGAAGGGTTAATTGGTTTTTTTGTCAATACTTTAGTCCTACGCACGGATTTATCAGGGAACCCCAGTTTTCAGCAATTATTGGCGCAAGTCAAGGAAACTACCAAAGCCGCCTATGCCCATCAGGATATACCCTTTGAGCTGCTGGTAGATACATTGGTTCCAGAACGGGATTTAAGCCATACCCCCTTGTTCCAGGTAATGTTTGCCCTGCAAAATACCCCTGGGGAAAATATGGATTTGGCTGGCTTAACCCTGAGTCCCTTGGAGGTGGAAAACCAAACAGCAAAATTTGATTTAACTTTATCCGTGGAGAACACCACTAATGGGATGACGGGGTGGTGGGAATACAGCACGGATTTGTTTGATGATGGCACCATAACTCGAATGATTGGTCATTTTCAAACATTACTAGAAGCAATTGTGGCTCATCCCCAACAGTCCATTAGTCAATTACCTTTATTAACAGCCCATGAGCGACACCAGTTATTAGTTGAATGGAATCATACCGCAAGGGAATATCCCTGGGATAAATGTATTCATCAGTTATTTGAGGAGCAAGTAGGGAAAACACCAAATGCGATCGCGGTTGTATATGAAGATAACCACCTATCTTACCAGGAATTGAACCGTCGCGCCAACCAATTAGGTCATTACTTGCAAACATTGGGTGTGGGACCCGATGTCCTAGTTGGTATTTGTGCGGAACGTTCCTTAGACATGTTTGTGGCACTGTTGGCCATCCTCAAAGCCGGTGGTGCCTATGTACCCTTAGATCCAGATTATCCCCCAGAGCGTCTGAGTTTGATGTTATCAGATGCCCAGGTGGGGGTACTGTTGACTCAACAGGAACTGGTGCAGCAACTACCTAACCATGGGGCTGTTGTGGTGTGTTTAGATAGCACATGGGAAGAGATTAGTCAACAAAGTGAGAAAAATCTGGTGAACGGGATCACACCAGATAATTTAGCTTACATTAATTATACTTCCGGTTCCACGGGTCAACCCAAAGGAGTGGAGGTTGTGCATCGGGGTGTGAACCGTCTGCTGATGGGGGTAGATTATATTCACCTAGATGGAAGCCAGAGATTTTTGCAATTATCTTCCATTTCCTTCGATGCTTCTACTTTAGAAATTTGGGGAGCTTTGTTACATGGCGGGCAGTGTATTCTCTTCCCTGGTAGAATTCCTACCCCCCAACAGTTGAGTCAGCAAATTCACAAACATGGAATTACCGTGATGTGGCTGACATCTGCCTTGTTCAACACCATCATCGATCATACTCCCCAAGGGTTGTCAGGGATTAAGCAACTACTCATTGGTGGAGAAGCCCTATCAGTGGTTCATGTTCACAAAGCTTTGCAGGCTTTACCGGACACCCAAATTATTAATGGTTATGGGCCAACGGAAAGCACCACTTTTACCTGTTGTTACCCTATTCCCCCAACCCTAGATCCACAGGTACAGTCAATTCCCATTGGCCGTCCTATCAGTAACACTCAAGTTTATATCTTGGATGCTCAGATGGAACCCGTTCCTCTGGGTGTGCCCGGGGAGTTGTATATTGCTGGGGCTGGATTAGCCAGGGGATACCTCAACCATCCAGAGTTAACTAATGGGAAATTCGTCCCCCATCCTTTTGATCAAAATCCAAAATCAACAACGGATTATCTATTTTCCAAAATCAACAACGGATTATCTGTTGATCAAAATCCAAAATCCAAAATCCAAAATCTAAAATTGAATGACAGCAGCCAAGGAGCGCGATTATATCGGACTGGAGATTTAGCCCGCTATCTCAATGATGGTTGTATCGAATACTTGGGACGCATTGACAACCAAGTAAAAATACGGGGCTTCCGCATCGAGTTGGGGGAAATAGAAACCGTACTGAGCAAACACCATGGTGTGGGGCAAACCGTAGCCATTGTGCGGGAAGATGTGGCTGGGGACAAACGTTTAGTTGTCTATATAGTACCCCATGGGCAGCAAACACCCACGGCCAGTGACTTGCATAGCTTCCTGAAAGAAAAGCTACCTAGTTATATGTTGCCTTCAGCTATTGTGTTCTTGTCAGAATTACCATTAACATCTAATGGGAAAATAGATCGCAAAGCATTACCAGCACCGGATGTCCATCGGCAATTGACAGCTAGTTTTGTGGCTCCCCGCAATGGGATTGAACAAACCTTAGCAGAAATATGGGCTGGGGTGTTAAGGGTAGACTCAGTGGGGATTGAAGATAACTTCTTTGAATTAGGGGGAGATTCCATCCTCGGTTTGCAAACCATTGCCAGAGCCAACCAAAAGGGAATTTATCTCACTGCCAAACAACTGTTCGAGCATCAAACCATAGCGGAATTAGCTGCGGTGGCTGGTACAACCCCAGGAACCATAGCACAACAAGGTTTAGTTACTGGTTCCTTGCCCCTCACCCCGATTCAACATTGGTTTTTTCAGCAGGAGCAACCCCAAAAAGCCCATTTTAACCAATCTGTATTGTTAGAGGTTCCATGTGACTTCCAGCCAGAATTATTGTCAACAGTACTTGGGGAATTGCTCAGACACCATGATGCTTTGCGTCTGAGGTTTGAGCAACAGGGTGAACAATGGTTGCAAAGTAATGCTGGGGATGGGGAAATAGTACCTTTGAAGTTGGTGGATTTATCGGAGAATAGGGAACAGGGAACAGGGAATAGGGAACAGGGAATAGGGAACAGGGAACAGGGAA
>JASJCX010000120.1 GCA_030065255.1 Calothrix sp. MO_167.B42
CCACGACCAGCAATTATATTTAATAATAAAATCAGTAATAGCCCCAACCCAATATCAAATAATTTATAAAATGTTTTTTTGCTAGGTCGTTTCAATCCCATTGCCAGAAAACATAGCATAACTATAAATGCAAAAATTTTATGATTTGTGTTAATAGTTTCTATTGATTCTAAGAATGGTAAATCAATCGGAACACGACACAACCGAAATAAAAAGAAAGATATCAATATCAGCAACCATTCCAAATACAAAAATAAAGGAAATGGATGGTTTTTAAAAATAAGATTTTGAATAATTTTTTGAATAATTTTAATTACTGGTATTTTATTCATATTTTTTTAATTAATAGCTGATTTTTTGATAATGCAAATTCTGGGTGAATTGAATATATTTACTGTTTTTTTATGCCTAGTGGCTTTAGTACTATTTACCCTGACAATAAATGGGTATAAAGTACTAATTTGAATTAGACCAGTAGTACCATGTACTTTTAAGAAAAGAATTATACAATTGCATTATGAGAAAGAGTAAACTCTTTTTTCTAACTAACACATAGTTAACTTTCAGTAGTTTCATCAACAACATACTTCTAGGCTATCAAAAAAATGCTCGTTCAGAAAAAGTTAATGAAAATTACAATGAATGAATATTTAGTCTTTAAGTCCTGGGGATGAAAAACGTAAAACTTGAAAAATGCATAAGGATTATATGCCAAGCAAACTAATTTCTGGTTTCTTTGTTTCTGCGATAGCACTAACTGTAATTGCACCTACAGCACAAGCAAAACTATCTTCTACATCGGATAGCACCCCAAATTACGAGATTCAAAATAAATTGGCAGGTAGACGAGTAGCTCGTAGTTTTGGTCAAAATTTTTCCGAAATACCTGGTTTGAATTTAACGTCACAACAAGAAAATCAACTCCAGGAAGTTCAAGCAACTATGAGTAGTCGTTTGGGCGAAATTCTCACGGATGAGCAATTAGAAACTTTTAAGAAATTAATGGCATCAGGAAAAAGTCCCCGAAGAATGGCCAGTTCTTTGTCTTGGGGACAAATGAGAAAAATGCAGAAGTTAATGAGTTGGCAGAAAAAACAATTGAAGTCTATTCTTGATGAAGATCAAATGAAGCTAGTAGAACAGTTTAGAAAAAAAAGAAAATAGTAGCTTTTTTGGTTTTAAACTAATAGGATAATACCTAAACTAGAACAAAGTTCCTTGCAGACATTAGGGAGAAATATGATACGATATAATTAGTTTTTATTGATCATATTCTCCTTTATTTTGACATCTAGACAATATAAGAAGTAAGACTTGGTGAAAAAATATAAACGGGTGTTTTTTGCCATTAAATAAATATGAGTAAAGTATTAGAGCATATCCAAAACAACCCACAGGATGCACAACGCTTAGTTGGTATAAAATACCAGCAACTAGAAAAACTGTTAGAACAAGCGATTGAGCTAAACAAGCATAAGCGAGAATTATCTTCGTTAAAAAAAGTCAGAATTATTGCTGCGGGGGGTGGTCGTAAACCGAAACTATCTCCTAAAGAGCAAATCATTTTGACGTTAACATATCTGCGTCATACGACAACATTTCAGTTACTTGGGATTCAATTTGGTGTCAGTGAAACCACAGCAAATGATACATTTAATTATTGGTTGCCGCTTCTGAGAGAACTATTGCCATCAAGCCTGCTTGAACAGGCGAAAAAAACCCCAACTACTGCCAGATTGTTAAAGAAAAGAGATTTCAATTGAGTTCGAGTCAACCGTAGATCGGGTGGTTAGCGCAAGGGTAGGTGAAGGCTTCACAACCCATAACAAGGGCACAACATCAAAAAATTCATGATGTTATGCCCTTAATGGATAGATTCTTGGATAGATTCTTCTTATGCTTGAGACCTAACTACGCTTCCACCACTCCCACGGGACAGCTTACATTGGTTCCACCTAAGCCACAGTATCCACCGGGATTTTTAGCCAAATATTGCTGGTGGTAGTCTTCAGCATAGTAAAATTCCGGAGCATCAAGAATTTCTGTGGTAATCTCCCCGTAGCCTGCATCTTTGAGAGCTTGCTGGTACATTTGCTGGGATGTTTGCGCTGCCTGTTTTTGACTCTCTAAATATACATAAATTCCAGAGCGGTACTGAGTACCAGTATCATTTCCTTGACGCATTCCTTGGGTAGGATTATGGTTTTCCCAAAATACTTTGAGTAGTTCCGGGTAACTAATTACCTTGGGGTCAAATATGACTAGCACCACTTCATTGTGCCCTGTCATACCAGTACAAACTTCTTGGTAAGTGGGATTAGGAGTAATACCGGCCGCATAACCTACAGCGGTGCTATAAACTCCCTGGAGTTGCCAAAATTTACGTTCCGCACCCCAAAAACATCCCATACCAAACATTGCTTTTTCCATACCTTCAGGAAAGGGGGGTTTGAGTGGATTGTGGTTTACGTAGTGCTGTGCGGCTACTGGCATGGTTTGTGCCCTTCCTGGTAAAGCTTCTGAGGGGCTAGGTAGGCTTAATTTTTTTTTCCCAAATCCAAATATCATGGTGGATACTAACTCTAATTTTTGATACTAATCTTAACTGTACTTAATATTGTAAAGATTATGGGAATTATTGTGGGTGAGTGGGGTAAAGATATTTTTTAGGTGAGATGAGGGAGTGTGGGGAAAGAGGGGAGAAGGGGAAGGCAAAAAGCTTACAAAAAAAGGCAGGAGGCTCCAGGGCAGAAGGCAGAAGGTAAGAGGTATTAATTAAAAATGTGCGTTCTGAGTTTAAAGCTCAGTAAAAATCAATAATTATACGCCAGGCTGCTTGTACTGCTAGGTATAAAACCTCATTATTTCAATCTCACTCTTTTAAGGGTGAGTCCCTTGGAGCCTCCTGCCTTCTGAATATTTCTCTTCACACTTCCCACACCTTCCACACTCTCCTCAATTGATGATTGCTCTTGATTACTGAATTGGTGCTCTAGGGTGAGGAATTTGGGTTACAAATTTTTTCCAAATTTCAAGATATATGTAATTTTTGATAAAAACAGTTTATCAATAAATTCTGGTAGCATATAATACAAATGTTGCGATACTCAATCAGTCATTAATAGGACTTACGCAAAATCCACGTAATTGCGTCAACCCCTATACCTTACAGGGCGGCTGCGCCAAAGGGAAATTCAAAATTCAAAATGCCTCTTACATAGGGGCTACGCTAACAAAATTACAATCCCCATAAGTAAATTTAGAGACTTGTATCCTTTTCTTCTTCGTTCATTACGAGCGATAGCAACGTAATGATTAATTAGGGCTTGCAAAAAAAAGTCCCTTGGCGGGGGTAGTTAACAGGCAACAGTTTGGGCCTTATTGTTGACAATTTTTTGAACTCCAATAAATGGTCAATGCAAGATTTTTAAGCCTTATACCCCTATTAAGATTGCACTTTTTTCGACAAAAATAGCTAACAAAAGCTGACAAAATAAGAGTTTTCAAGTTATTCAGCAAGCCCTAATTAACTCGACTTTAACTAAATGCTCTGACGCTGGACATCTCATGTATCTACCGACTACGGTAGGGGGCTGTGTTTTGATGGGCGATGGTGGTAATCCCTATATCCGAGAAGCTATGTTTGGCAGTGAATTTGGGGCATTTAAGATCTAGGGCGTGCATTTCTTTGATGTTTGAATAGCAAGGAAACGTAAACCGATGGTATTGAAGCCCAGGATTTCATTGGGTTGCGATCGCCAAAAGTTCACAAATTGCGATCGCTGTATCCTAAACCTAGTCCGTCAACACTTAATACAGGGAGATAAAAATGCCTCTACATTCAATCAAGAGCAACAAATACTGACACAAATCAAGCAAGTTTTTGATCGGCTGGGTGCGATAATTGTGACAACCGAGGGACAGGTGCAGTTCATGACTCAACGAGGAGAACAACTGCTGAACCAGTACTTTTCCCAGTATGCCCTACAATCATTGCCAGAATCATTACAATATTGGTTCAAGCATCAGATTTTGTTACTCAAATCTGAGAGCGAAGTTCTATCCCCCTGTTTACCGTTACACATTGAGCAAGCAAGAAAGCAGTTGCTCGTTCGCCTTATTTGCAGCGATCTAATTGAGAATCAATATCTTGTGCTGCTGGAAGAACGAGAATTACAATCCTTCTCAATTTCTTCTTTGGAATTAATAGGACTTACCAAACGTGAGGCAGAAGTACTTTTCTGGGTTGCCAAGGATAAAAGCAATGCTGCAATTGCTAAAGTGCTCGGTTGCAGTACGGGAACGGTGCGAAAACACCTGGAGCATATTCACGGGAAACTGGGGGTACAAACCCGGACGGCTGCTGTGATGGTTGCTTTGGAAAAGTTAGGGCTACTGAAAGGATCGTTTGTTGCAATTTCGTCATAATCCTATACGTAAATTGCCGTATTGTCCCCAAAGTTGATTTTGAGGAGAATTAATTTAGATGCAAGTAAAAGTCATGAATTTAAAGAGGAAAAGTAATGACTACCTTAGAAAAACTGGAGCAATGGGTTAGTGAACACCCAGCAGAAGCAAACGAGCCATTCATGAATGTAACTAAGCAAAGGAAATTATCGCTCCAACAGTTGCTAGCAGCAATGAAAGAGGAAGCTGAGACAGGGGTGGCAATTGTTGACGAAGATCTCGTCGAGCTAAAGAAGCGTGTAGCCGAGTGGCTGTAATAGAGAATTTGGAGGAAATTTAAGATGGCTGTTGATATTTTAATCATTCGCAACAGATGTGATGCGGCAACCGAAGGTACCTATCACATTGGCGAAGGGCTGAAAGCTCATCTAGAGAGCAAAGGTTGCTCTGTCACTGATCTCCCGGATACTCAGGCGAGTTCAGAAAATGTAACTTACTGGCTCAATTCTACTAATAATCGCACAAAAAAACTGATTATCGGCTTTGATCATGGTAGCTGTAGTGCTTTTTATGGAGAAAAGAACAACTCCACCGAAGCTGTGATCACCAAATCCAATGCACAGGATCTTACCCAAAGCCTACATATGTATACCTTTGCCTGCTCTACCAATGGAGACGGATGTGTTGGGCAAGTGGCATTGGAGAAGGAATGTTATTCCTGGCTCGGATATACAGAGCCAGTCTATGTGTTTACAGATCCCAATTCATCCCTATTCAAGAAACTGAAAGCGGTGATTTGGTCTTATATCACTGCACTCGCCGAGGGAAAAACCCTAGAACAAGCAGAAGCGATTTTACGAACAGCCTATGCTGATAATAAGAATGCCCATTGGCTTTTTGACTATAACTTGAAGCGCCTGCTACTACGCAAGAAGGCTTCAAACATGACGATCAACTCCCATAATCGTGTTGTCATCTGGCGACCGAATGTAAGGGTGAATAGTCTTTATGCTCATGGCCCACAAAACAGGAATGTCTTTGTACATTTCGTTGGCTTAGGGTGGAAACGACTGTGGCCAGACCATGATGCACAGGTTGTTTCTATGCTGGCAGAACTTGCTTCTGCTAAGGCAAAGAATCGTCCCGTTTCCTTTATGGAAGATGACGGTCGAGTAAAATACATTTACGCATAAATGGAGGCTGAAAATGGCTTGGTTAGACAGAAAGATTATTCAGTTATATGCTTACGGTCCTCAGAATCGTAATGTTTGGATTAATTTAGACGGTGGGACTGGATGGAAAATGCTTTGGTCGGACTACGACTGTCAGTCGGAAGCAATGGCAGTAATGGCTGCTCATGCACGAGATGATAACCGTCCTGTTAAAGTCTACGAGGAGAATGGTCGTATCAAAACAATGTACGTCTTCTAGAACGCCAGGAAGGAAAAAATGGAAACAAATGTAAAAACCTTTACGTCGCCAGGGATGACAGACGAAGTGTTAGACTTTGTCTCACCCAGTGACAATGAACCTTCCACGGAGGCGAGTGAGGAATTTGTCACAGTAGGTGAGAATGGGGTTCTGGTCGTTCCTAATATTGAACCTCCCGCAGGTGCAGATACAGTAGGTGCTGTAGGGAGTGAGGCTACTGAAGAAGTGGTGGACTTTGTCGCACCCAGTGACAATGAACCTTCCACGGAGGTGAGTGAGGAAGTTGTCACAGTAGGTGAGGATGGAACTCTTGTCGTTCCTAATATTGAACCTCCCGCAGGTGCAGATACAGTAGGCGCTGTAGGGAGTGAGACTACTGAAGAAGTGATAGAATTTGTCACACCCAGTGACACTGAACCTTCCACGGAGGTGAGTGAGGAAGTTGTCACAGTAGGTGAGGATGGGGGTTTGGTCGTTCCTAATATTGAACCTCCGACGAAGACGAGTTGAGTATTTGTCTTCTGTATCGGGTCTGCTAGATAAGTAATTTATTTAGCAGGCTGTTTGATTAATCGAGATAATCTTTGATTTAAACAAGAGAGATCGGCTATGAATAGAAAGTTAAAGATCATCTTATTGTCAATTCTCCTTCTAATTTTCTTCCCTTTTGCAACTGCTATGAGTTGTGTAAACCTGAAATTCTTCACCGAATCCTGTGCTCTTGATCTCGATCATCTTGATCCTTATAAGCCACCGCGTGATGCAATTCTCAGTTCTAGATGGACATCTCAAAACACACTGAATATCGAAGGGTATGTTAAGGAAGTACGTGATGGTGCTACCCTGACTGGAAGTTATCAAATTAAAGGAGATGAGCTGCTCTTGAGATACAAGGTTGATCTAGGTGAAGTAGTAACTACTTCCCGTTGCACTCATAAGGTTGTGTATAATATCTCAGGTTTGGAATATAAAAACTACTCGATTTCTATAAAAAGACTTGATGCTAAAAAAACACAAAATCCTTGAAAGCCATTTTTAGTAAGCATTTAGCTCATCACCTACCCCAAAAATAATATTATTTCCAACCTCGATTTTTGGTGCTTTTTAACCATTAGTACTGATTCACGACGCGGTAGCATCGCATCTGCTTCCTTGCGTTCGCGTAACGGCTCCCCTGGAACATCACCACTTCAACTCATCATTCATAATTCATACTAAAGTCATCCTCAAGAGTCCCTACAGCTTTGAGTTGACTTTCTAAATTTACACGCAGCGATAATTCAGTTAAGGACCAAATCAAACATTCATGGGAGTCCGCCGCAAAGTCATCTAATTTATGAGTCACAATGGCATCCAGTTGATAATCCTCAACACAGGCGATTTCTACGGCTGATTCAAAATCTTCCAGTCGGGATAACCGGGCTTGCTGGATTGTTGTTTGCTCAACGGTACAAATCAATATTGTTTGTTGTAACCAGTTAACTACAATATCCGCAATTGTGCGATCGCTTAAACGGCTAGTATAACTATATATTTTCTGCCACCCTAAATCTGTTAAATATATCTGAACTAATGGATAGACTCCCTGTAGTAATTCCCAGTTCTCAACCATTAGTTCCTGGCGATTGATTAAAATTTCTAAAATTAAATCAGCGTCAACTAAAATCCTCAACACTTGACACTCCCCTCAGTTGTTAATTAAGTAAGTATGAGAAATTCCCAACTCCATAGAATCCAAGGTTTAGTACTCGAATAAATATAGATACAAATTGTGGTTTACTAATTTCAGATTTCAGCCAACAAACGCCCCTTAAGTCTGTTAATACTGAATAATTTCCTAATTGTTCTAGCATTATCTTGTACGGATAATTTTAATTTTTTATCCGATTAAGCTTGGTGAGTCGTGGGTCTAACAGATCCCCGACTTCTTAAAGAAGTCGGGGATCTGTTGCCTTGGTGAGGTAAATTAAATTTATGGGAATCCACGTTTATTTTACGACTATAAATATTTGTTGTAGTTCCAAGCAAAAGAGTTAGACTCCAGGGAGTTCAAGTCCATAAATTGGGTAATTTATATTTCACTATTGCCTAAATTCCTGTTTTTTTCGTCAAAAATTACTCACAAAACTCAAATTAAATCTAAAATCTGATCAGACCGTAATTTTACAGATAACGTGCCGCCAGAACCCCACTCCGTTAAAATCGAATCCCTATCCCCTAGTTCTTTACTACGAGAACAGGCAATTTTAACCATTCGTAACAGCCTGCGTATGGGACAACAACAAATGGCTGATTGGCAATCTGGCCCCCTGGCGGTATCTGCGGTTCCCGGTGCTGGCAAATCCACGGGCATGGCAGCCGGTGCAGCAATTGCCATTGCCAGACAATATCTCCATCTCGCCACCACCTCCCGTCCCCCAAAACATCGTCAGTTGGTGGTTGTCACTTTTACCCGTTCTGCGGCGGCAAATATTAAGGCGAAAATTCGTCAATATCTACGGGAGGATTTATCTTTACCCCAAACGGGTTTTGTGGTTCATACCCTCCACGGGTTAGCATTAAATATTGCCAACCGCCACCCAGATTTATCGGGTTTGGAGTTGGAAAATGTCACCTTAATTACACCCAATCAATCCCACCGCTTCATTCGTACTGCTGTAGAGCAATGGATTAGCAAACATCAAGCAGAATATTCCCGGTTGTTGTCCGGAATGCAATTTGATGGGGAAGAAACGGAACGCTTGCGCCGTCAATCGGTTCTCAGGACGGAAGTATTACCAGATTTGGCATCTACCGTAATTCATGAAGCCAAAAGCTCTGGGATGTTGCCCGCAGATTTGCAACAATTAAGTCGGCTTATTGTTGATGAATACGCAATTTTACGGATAGCATCGGGATTATATACACAATATGAAAACTTGATGCGATCGCAGGGTTTCATTGACTATGATGACATGATCCTAGCAGCATTACGGGTGTTGGAAAACCCTAGTGCCCGGAGGATTGAGCAGACTCAGGTATTTGCTGTTTTTGAAGACGAAGCCCAGGATTCTAGTCCCCTGCAAACTAAATTATTAGAAATTCTGGCAACGGAGGTCGAAAGTAATCATAGTCACCAGCCGCGAATTAATTTAGTACGTGTGGGCGACCCCAACCAGGCAATTAACTCCACCTTCACCCCCGCAGATCCGATTTATTTTCGGGAATTTTGCCAACAATGTCACGCCCAAGCCAGATTAGCAACTATGGATCGAGCTGGCCGCAGTACTAAAATAGTTATTGATGCAGCTAACTTTGTTTTGGCATGGGTGAATAGTTTTTATACTAAACAACAACAGACTCCTCCCCATTCCCCTACTTCCTTTACTCCTACCATTACCCCCTTCCTTCTGCAAAAAATCCATCCCGTTCCTCCAGGGGATCCCCAACCAGATGCTAACCCCCAACCAGTAAGTAAGGGTCTAGAACTATTGAGTCCCCAAGATACTCAGCAGACAGTAGAAATACTTGGAAGAAGAATAATTGAATTATTTAGCCAAGATAATGCAGATAAAGTCAATGCAGCCATTTTAGTCAGAGAACACCGCCAGGGAAGATGGTTGTCAGATGCACTGCGCCCCATATGTAAAGAGCATGAAATCAAACTTTATGACGTGGGAGAACAAGAGCGCCATTCCCACGTACCCGAAGAGATTTTAATTTTACTACAATTTTGCGATCGCCCCCATTCCCCTGATTACCTGAAAGCGGCTCTCACAGTCATGGTACAACGGCGATTGATGGAACCCCAAGACCTCAACGCCCTAGCTACTCTGCCAGAGGAATTTTTATACCCCAGTCCCCTGGCTCCACCCCAACCAGAACCGATCCAAAAAGGCGCTCATTTGTGTCGGAGTTTACTACGTGCCCGTTTACAATTACCTCTGTATCAATTAATTTCCTTCTTGGGATTAGTACTAAATTACGACCAAGCCGAACTAGCCACCGCCGACAAACTAGCAGAACGGGTGAACCAACAAATAGCTGGTGGTATTTCCATGGGAGCTATGCTCAATACCTTGAGTGATATAGTTCGTTCCGAACGCTTTGAACCAGTGGAAACAGGTAACACCGAAGCCCGGTATACAAACCCCGGACAACTAACTATAATTACCATGCACAAAGCCAAAGGGCTAGATTGGGACTATGTATTTATCCCATTTTTGCATGAAAATTTAATACCAGGTAGATTTTGGGTTCCCCCCCAAAGTCAATTTTTGGGTAACTTTACTTTATCAGAAGTAGCCCGGGCTCAAATTCGTGCCCATCTCCACCAGGAGCCTAACTTACCCCATGTTGCTGAGGCTTGGGAGGGAGCCAAGTATTTAAAAACAGCAGAAGAATATCGTTTGTTGTATGTGGCGATGACAAGGGCAAAACGACTATTATGGATGTCTGCGGCTAAGAAAGCACCTTTTACATGGAGTAAGCCAGGTAATTTACAAGAACAAGCTCCTTGTCCTGTATTTCCAGCATTAAAGCGTCAGTTTCCTAGCTGTGTGTTGAGGGTTGAGGGTTGATGGTTGACAGTTGATAGTTGATAGTTGACTTTAACAAGAAGCAGGGGGGAAGGGAGCTCTTTGCAGGGGGAATATTCCCTGAGTAAAGCTGTTTACGATTGTAAAACAATAGATATTAAAGAAACTTTGCTTAGTAACATCTTTTTTACAATTGCTCTGTATTTTCGGAATACTACATTTGTCACTTGTAGCTTGATTTATTCATAACTTCACACAAAAATGATGAAAAATACAATCAAGTTTTCTACACGTAGTATTCTACCAATGCTGGCATTAACAGGCTTAATGTCAGGGGTAATTGGACTCAATTTCAATAATACTGCAACTGCTCAAACCACCGCTCCATCACAATCCCTTACGGTTCTTCCTAAATCCAGACATTCATCTGCTTCACCAAGAAGAATTTTCAGAAGAGTTCTCAGAAATGCATCCAGACGGTTGGGTGTACCTAAAAGACGACTGAGATATAAAGTAACACCCAAGACTTTTGGTAATCCCTGTATCTTTGAATTCGGTCAAATTTGTACTCGGGAATATAACCCTATTCATGGTTGGGTAGTGAAAGTTAGGAGTAAAAACAAATCAATCATATATCACGTGGCTAAAGATGGTCGCTATATTGCAGATCCCAAAGCAAAATAATTAGTAATAGATGCTATTTTAATTGACCCAAATAACAAATTGTGAGGAGACTCAATTGCCAAATATAGCATTTTCAATCAGCATAGGGTGGACACTGTTCATCCTATATTCTGGTGATTTGTCCCATAAAATATGATAGTAAAAATAATAACCCGTAGCACAGACATCCTTGCCTGTGTATATTGTCAGGCAAGGATGCCTAACCCACAACCCTTCATAACTAATGTGGTGGAGCACTAGCACGGAACCGATCAAAGATAACGCGGCTCTTTTCTATGCAGCTTCATTGTAAATTGATATTAATTAATATGTGTTGATTAATTATTTAAAAGTTGAGAAAGCTTAACATTAATCGACTAAAACAATTGAAAAAGACTAGAATCTGGGTAGTAGCGTCCATAATTGAGATTTAAAATTGGATGCTAAACCAAAATATTTTTTACGGGAGGCTAGACAATGGCTATCTCCACAATTAACCCTGCCACTGGGGAATTATTGAAAACCTTTGAGCCACTCAAAGATACAGAAATTGCTACAAAATTAGATTTAGCACAACAGGCTTTTGACAAGTATCGTCATACTAGTTTGCAGGAGCGATCGCAATTATTGCAATCCTGTGCTGATATTTTAGAGCAGGATGCAGAAAAGTTTGCCAAATTGATGACCCTGGAAATGGGCAAAACTTACAAAAGTGCGATCGCAGAGGCAAAAAAATGTGCCCTAGTTTGTCGCTATTATGCCGAGCATGGGGCAGAGTTTCTGGCCGATGTACCAGCAAAAACCGATGCTAGCCAGAGTTTTATTCGTTACCAACCCTTAGGGATAATTTTGGCAGTAATGCCTTGGAATTTTCCCTTTTGGCAGGTATTCCGCTTTGCTGCACCCGCCCTCATGGCAGGGAATGTGGCTTTACTCAAACATGCTTCTAATGTACCCCAATGTGCCTTAGCAATTGAAAGTATTTTTCATCAAGCAGGTTTTGCCGACGGAGTATTTCAAACCCTATTAATTGGTGCTAATCAAGTAGCAGACTTAATGGCAGATGAACGGATAAAAGCGTCCACATTAACTGGTAGCGAACCAGCTGGGGCATCTTTAGCCATGGCATCAGGGAAACAAATTAAGAAAACAGTTTTAGAATTAGGTGGTAGCGATCCATTTATCGTTTTATCAACTGCTGACTTAGAAGCAGCTGCTGTCACAGGAACTACAGCCCGGATGTTGAATAACGGACAATCTTGTATTGCAGCCAAACGTTTTATAGTGGTAGATGCGATCGCAGATAAATTTGAAAAACTACTATTAGAAAAATTTCAAGCCTTGAAACTCGGGGATCCTATGGTTCCAGAAACCGATATCGGACCTTTAGCAACTGCAAAAATTCTCCAAGATTTAGACCAACAGGTGCAAAAAATGGTTCACATCGGGGCAAAGGTGGTTTTAGGTGGAAACCCTGTAGCCAATAGTTCTGGGAACTACTACCCACCAACCCTAATTACTGATATACCCCAAGAGCACCCCATTGCCAAAGAGGAATTTTTCGGTCCGGTAGCAATGTTATTCCGGGTTCCAGATATTGATGCAGCAATTAAGCTGGCTAATGATACCCCCTTCGGTTTAGGTGGTAGTGCTTGGACAAACGATCCCCAAGAGCAGCAGCGTTTAATTAATGAAATCGAAGCCGGTGCAGTCTTTATTAATGGGATGGTGAAGTCTGACCCCCGTATGCCTTTCGGTGGGATTAAACGTTCTGGATATGGACGGGAATTAAGTATTCAAGGCATCCATGAATTTGTCAATGTTAAAACTGTGTGGGTGAAATAAATCAACATCTCCGGAAAAATGTAGAGATGTCAAATTCTATATCTCTACAAGGATTGCAGATATCCGTAACTCACCAATAAATCATCCGTTACCAAAAACGAAAATATTGGTAGCTCACCAACAAATCATCCGTTGCCAAAAATCATCCGTTACCAAAAACGAAAATATTGGTAGCTCACCAACAAATCATCCGTTGC
>JASJCX010000121.1 GCA_030065255.1 Calothrix sp. MO_167.B42
CGGGTGATAAATTCTGATGAGCGATGGGACAAGCGTAGATGTTCAAGGGGCGATGTTTCGCAAAAACCGACTGAAGAGCCATGTATGGTGACAAGCCGCTGTTGCGTCTACTTACAGTACTTCGTTTACCTGTAAAGTACTGTAAGTAGACGCAACAGCGGCTTGTCACCATACATGGCTCTTCAGTCGGTTTTTGCGAAACATCGCCCCTTGAACATCTACGCTTGTCCCATCGCTCATCAGAATTTATCACCCGCATCGAGTCTGCATGGGGGAAGGTGGGTTAGTTGGTTGTAGAGCAATCGCAAGCAACCAATGCAGTGCAACTCGTTGGGATAGTCCCTGAATTACAACCAAAATCACTGTTACCGGGGATATTTTGGGATGTTTAACATTGACTATTGTTGATTGAAAGGACGGGATTTACAAATCTGCTGCAAATCATCAATTGTATTTGCGGTAATAATAATCCGTAAAATACCTTTTAATTCCTCTGCATCATTAATATTCTGGATTTGTGGCATTAATTCCAAACCCTTGCTACCAAATTTTGCATCTAAATTCATTGCAATACCTGTGATGAGGCCTTGAACTTCTCCCCTTGCTTCTCCCCTTGCTTCTCCCCTTGCTTCTCCCTCACGTAATATTTCCTGATACCAAGGTGATTCGCGTAAAATTCCCATATCCCACCTCATAATCTCTTGAACAACGGCACTCTCTAACACAAAGGTTGCAAAAAACGCCAGAACCGTTTCCAATTGGTTTAAGTCTTCATCTCGACGCAGTATTTGCAATGCTTCCCTAATTATAGACTCATCATTTCCCCCTTGAAGAATAGGCACAAATGGTAATAATGATGGCAAGGATTGTTGAAAGGGAACATTAACATCAACTTCCCATAAATTAATTACTCTATAATCTTGAATTGCTCTTAACCCATAAAGATTTGATGTAAAACTTGTTGGTATTTTTACGTCCCCAGTTGGTAAAATATTAATCAATACTGGATAGGTGGGTAACCCATACTTTTCTTCTGCTAGTGCTGCATAGGAGCGCACTCTTCGAGGCATTTTGTTGGTGTAACGTAATTGCAATTCATTTAATACTAAAAAATCCCCATATTCCGGACTTCTAGCACGAATTAACACATCAGTTTCCCGGCTAATCCATTGAAATTCCCCTGATAAAATTTCTCCTGCTTGAATATTGGGTATACTTGTCACCCATCGCACCCAATTATCGGGTGCAAGACTAATCAGCTTTTTAGTGCTGGTATCTGCGGCTTTTGGCATTCATTTATGGTAGATACGGCAGAAAACCTATATTAGCTTGTATTTACTGGCTATTTGATTAATGCTTTGATTCTTTATACGATTTCAGATATTGATCAAAAAAATCAAAAAATTGCCAAAATGGCAACCATACTCTACTTAACTCAGTTAAATTAATTGAAGATAAACGACTTAAAGCCTGTGGTTATTAGGATGTATCAAACCTCAATATTATTGTTAATTAAATGTCTAGCAATAATGTCTCAGCACAAAAAAATATTATATTTCTAATATATATCTTTTTTGTCTGCATATAAAATAATAAAAGTTTGCATTTGTCGTGTCAAGAATATTAAGACCATGCAAATATTACCATTGACCAACACATTAGCCCCCTAAATAAATGGTAATATCTGTAAATATTCTTGAACGCCCCAGCGGCAAATGCGGGAGTGGGAGTTGAAAGCTTTTGATATGCTTCCTCCCACTTCTATTTTTTATATAAGTAATGAGTAATAAGTTATGATTTATGAGTAATAAATTCTAAAAAGTTGGTAGTGTGATTGTTCACAAATTATCTATTAGCACTTCGCTAATTTCTTGGGCAAGATTTAAGGGACGCAAAGGTTTGGTAAATATTGCCGCTACATCTAAATTACCGAAACTTTCCTCAACGGCAGATTTACTTTTAGCAGTCATAACAATTACCGGAATTTGCTCAGTTTTGGGGTCATTTTTTAACTTTTGTAAAGTTGTTCTACCATCCATATCTGGCATCATTAAATCTAACAGAATTACATCTGGTTGCTGGCTAGCAGCAGTTTTGATGGCTTCTGCTCCAGAATTAGCATTCAGCACCTGCCAACCTGCTTGCATTTCCAAACCTAGCTGAATCACTGCTCTCACATCTTCTTCATCATCAACTATTAAAATACATTTGCTCATGTTTCATTCTCCAAATAAAATATGCAGAGGTTCAGATCCCCGACTTTTACAGAAAAGTCGGGGATCTAACTTTTCACTGATGATTTAGGATTGCTATAGTTTTATCACTTAAAGGTAAAAGAACATAAAAAGTACTTCCTTTCCCAAAAGTACTTTCCACCCAAATTCTTCCGTTATGTTGTTCGACAATGCTGCGACAAATGGGAAGTCCTAAGCCCGTACCACCTTTGCTGCGGGAGTCAGAAGCATCTACTTGTTGAAAACGCTCAAAGATTAATTGTAGTTTGTCAGGGGGAATTCCTCTGCCTCTATCTTGGACTTCAATTTGTAGATAAGGGGAGTAAACCTTACTACGCAGCCATACGGTTTTACCAGGTTCTGAAAATTTTATCGCATTACTCAGTAAGTTAGTTAGAGTTTGCAAAATCCGATCTGAGTCAACAAAAATTTCAGCTGATACCGATTCTACATTTAAATTAATTTGGGCTTTATCTGCCATTGACTGCATTGCTTGTTTTGCTTGATTGAGCAATTCATCCGCATTATAGTTGGCTGGTTGCATTGTGATTTTACCCGATTTAATCCGCTCTAAATCGAGGATGTCATTGACTAAACGAATCAGACGTTCGGTGTTATTAATGGCAATATTAATAACTTGTTCTCCTTTTTCGGTGAAAGTTCCCAAATGATGGGTTTTTAATAAGTCTAATGCACCAATAATTGAACTCATCGGTGTGCGTAATTCATGGCTAACTAAAGAAATAAATTCATCTTCTAAATGTTTGCGTTCGGTAATGTCGTTAATAATATTTAAAATATAATTAATTCCATCAAGTTCAATTGTTTCTACAGAAAGTAAAATTGTTTTTATTTCGCCTTTTTTAGTGCGTATTTGACATTCTTGGTTATGCAAAGAATTATTTGTTGATAATATTTTTATGGCAGAATTGTAAATTTCAGGATCGACCCAAAGATTGAGACTATGAGCTGATTTTCCCATAACTTCTCCTCGGGAATAACCACTCATTTCTAGAAACCTGTGGTTAATATCAATAAAATTACTTTCTGCAAATGTGGTGATGGCAATTGGGTTTGGACTAGCACGAAATACTTTAGCAAATTTTTCCTCTGCTGCGGTTCGTTCAGCTATTTCTTGCTGTAGTTGTTTATTTCGGGTTTGCAGTTGCAGTTGTAATCGGCGAATTGTTAAATGGGTTTCGATGCGAGCCAAAACTTCTTCTACTTGCAGGGGTTTAGTAATATAATCTACCCCACCAACTTTAAAGGCTTTGACTTTATCTAGTACATCTCCTAAAGCACTAATGAAAATCACGGGGATATCCTTAGTGGATGGTTCGGCTTTTAAATGTTGACACACTTGGTAACCATCCATTTCTGGCATTTTCACATCGAGCAAAATTAAATCCGGTGGTGCGGCTTTTGCACCCCGCAAACCCGTAGAACCTTTGGTGACGCTGCGTACTTTATATCCCTTATCTTTCAATATTTGTGATAGTAGAGCTAAATTTTCTGGAGTGTCGTCAATTACTAAGATATCTGCTTTAAATTTGTTGGTGGCAGATTCAAACATTTTCATCCCCCCTAGTTAATGCGATAATTGCATCAAAATCATAGTTACGGGTCAATTTTGTCAGTTTATTGACTAAAATTTGATATTGATGGGGAATCTGCTCAATGAGTCGAAAAATTTGATCCCCGTCTACTTCCATGGCTGCTTGATGTAAGCTGGCAATCCATGCAGCAGACATGATGTTTAAATGCTGGCTTGTCAAAGTTTCTGACTGCAAATTGTCTGATAAATCAAGTTCTGTTGGTTGAGTTGCAGGCTGGAAAGATTGAGGAAATTCTGGTAATTGAGCCGTGAAACAAAAGTAAAAAATACTACCTTTCCCTAGGGTGCTATTTACTTCTAAATTTCCTCCCATTAACTGCACGAATTCATGGCTAATTGCTAATCCTAAACCAGTTCCATTTCCAGCTTGGTAGCCGCAGCAGGTTTGGACAAAGGGTTGGAACAGTTGCTCAATTTCCTCTGGGGCGATTCCACATCCGGTGTCTTCTACTGCAAAGAAGAGTTGAATGGGGTTCAGATGTGTCTGTTTGTCTGCTAATTGCGGAATTTTCACTCTAAAAACAATACTACCCTTGCCAGTAAATTTAATGGCATTACTCAGGAGATTGGATAAAACTTGGTGGAGTTTACTTTCATCACCGAGAATATACTGGGGTAAATTGGGTGGTAAGTCAAATTGAAGGGATAAATGTTTAACTTCGGCTTGTGGTTGAAAATTTGACCATAAAGTTTGCAATAAAAGATGTAAATCAAAGGGTGCTAAATTTAATTTAGTTTGTCCAGCTTCGATTTTGGTGATTTCCAGGACATCATTAATTAAATTTAAGAGGGATTTACCACTACGGTTGATAATTTGCAAATATTCCTGTTGTTGGGGGTTAAGGGTAGAATTTTGTTGCATTAGCTCGGAAAAACCCAGCACTGCATTCAGGGGAGTGCGTAATTCATGGCTGATATTGGCAATAAATGTACTTTTTGCACAATTTGCGGCTTCCGCTTGGTTTTTGGCGATTTGTAAAAGTCTGGCGTTTTCTTTTTCTTGTTCCAAATTTCTGGCTTGCGCCAATGCAATACCTACCTGGGCGGCGACTGCTTCTAAAAGCGCGATTTCATCTTTTGTCCAGTAACGAATACTATCGCATTGATGTAAAACAAGAACTCCGTTTACTTTGCCTTGGTAAGATGTTCTGATTGCTAATAATGATTTAAGTTGTATTTGCTTCCAAATATCTATAATTGGTTGCCATAATGGTTCTCGATAAACATCTGGTAAGGAATAAGCTGTATCTTGAGCTAAAACTTTTTGAGCGTGGGGATTACCATGAATGGGAATATTGATATCTAGCATTGAAGGGTAATCTGGTAATCGATACTCTGCTACCACGGGTACTTGTGGTTGGGGATAATGAATGTAAGTATGAATGTGAGAGCGACTAACTTGAAATATTTTGCCGACTTGATTAACTGTGGTTTGAAAAATTTGCTGACTATCTAAACTATTGCGAATTTCTTGAGTAATTTGATTCAATAGATTATTACGTTCTAACTGTTTTAATAAAGCTGTTTCTAAATTGATTCTTTCTAATTCAGCTCCGGTTCTGGCGGCAAAAATTTTTAAAATTGATTCTTCCGTTTCTGTATTTTCTGGTAAAGGTTTGGTATCTAATGCGGCGATTAAACCGATGATTTCTCCATTTTTATCTATTAAGGGAATACCGATATAACTTTCAGCTCCAAAACAAATTAAATATGGATCTTGGGGAAATAAAGATTGAATGAAATTGCTATAGCGGCGCATTTCTCCATTCATTAATTCTCCGCAAGGAGTGGGTGCTAATTCATATTCAAAATTTTCACCAATTTCTTCTCCTGTCCAGAAAGCTAAGGTGCGTACTTTATCTTTACAATCATCAATAAATCCGGCGATGAGAGTATAACGCATGTTGAGAATATTGGCTAAGGAACGAACGCAGGAACAAAAAAATTCGCTGCCAACTTGGGTTGTAGTTCCTTCTACAATTAATCGCAGTGCTTCTTCTCTGCGTCTACGTTCGGTAATATCTCGAAAGTACCAAATTCTACCGTAATATTCTCCCGTATTTGATTTAATTGGGCTGGAATAACGGTCAAAAATTCGCCCATCTTGGAAGTAAATTTCATCCCGACTAACTTCATCAAGATGTTCATACAGATAATTAACTTTTGCCAGAAATAACTCTGGTTGTGCAACTTGAGTTAATACATACTCTAGCAATTGTGGTGAACTACTTTCGCTGAGAACATCTTCTGGTATTTGCCATAACTCACAAAAATGCTGATTATAAGAAATAACCCGCCGATTTTCATCTACGACTAAAATACCATCAAGGGCAGCATCTTGTTGGGCCTTTAATAAAGCATTATTGCGATTTAAAAGGTTATACAGATGATTTTCTTGATTGTTTAATTCATTGTCCACCAGTTAATCCATTAAAAGTTGATAGTTGATAGTTGATAGTTGATAGTTGACGGTTGACAGTTGACGGTTGACAGTTGGTAGTTGATGGTATTAAAGAAACTTACTCATTACTCATTACTCATTACTCATTACTCATTACTCATTACTCCCCCTGCCCCCTGCCCCCCTGCCTCTTCTATGTCCATTGCTATAATTTATATTTATCAGTTTGCATAATCAAAGCTTGATATAGAGAATGTATTGTTTTACCTGCGGTGGGATATTCCACTAACTGACAATTACAAATTACTTGAAAGCGATTTCCATCGACTGCGGTAAATATTTGTTGTCTGAGGATAGCAAGAATTTCACTCACCCGCTCCTTGGCTTGGGTTTTATTTAATCCTGGCATTCCCACAATAAATTCCCCATTTCCCCAATATCCTAATACCTCTCCACTACGAAAAACTTTTTGGATTAATTTTCCCCATCTTTGTAATACTCGATCGCCTATAATATGACCGTACTGAAAATTCAGGTTACCTAATTGTGCGACACTTAACATTGCCAGACAAACAGGGGTATTATTCCCTTGGGCTTGGGTAAATAATTTGTCTAGATTTCTAGTTGACTCCGCATAATTACTAATACCAGTTAAGGGATCTTTGGTCGAAATATTCTTTAATAACCTGTTTCTTTCCAAACGATTGGTAATTCTAGTTAATAACTCTGCTCCCACAACCGGCTTAGTTACATAATCATCCGCTCCCGCAGCAAATACCCGTTCTATGGTTTCCCCGTCACGATGGGAAGTGAGAAATAAAATCGGTAAACTTTGCCATTTTTGGTCAGTGCGCACCGCTTGGCAAAGTTCTATACCGCCAATGTCTGGCATTTCCACATCTAATATTAATAAATCTGGCCCGACAGATTCTAATACTTGCCAAAACTTCCCAGGATTTTGTAAACCCGTGAATTTGATTCCCCAGGGTTCTAATAGGGGACGCAACGCAGACAAAAACATGGGATCATCATCTACTACTAACACATTGGTGGTCAAATTGCGATCGCCCTGTAGCAGCTGACAGGTTAGGTCCCATATTTGGGTTGGGTTTACGGGCTTAACTAAAAAGCCACGTCCTCCGGCTTGAGCTACTGTGACGCGATGGTTCAAGTTATCCGCTTCAGTTATAACTATTACAGGAATCGCCGGGGTAAGTGCCGTTAAATTACTGATAAGTGTCAAATCTTCAGATTTAATTGTTTGATTGATGTTCAATACGACTAAATCCGGTGAATGACTCTGCAACCACTGTTGAGCTAACTGAATATTTTTTACCTGATACCAACCCATTCCCTGGGTGGATGCGAGTTGCTGTAATTCTGTAATTAATTGCCCATTACCATCAATTAATAGTAATCGTGGTGTATTTGCGGTGGGAGATGCATCATCTAGGGATAAAGCTAATAACTCATCTAATTCTTGCACCAAAGACGGTAATTTTTTGGGGGTTAAATTATCTGGCTGTGCAAGTAACTCCTCAATTTCCCTGGCAAAATTAGTTCCAGTTTCTCGCCCAAACATCCCCAACACCCCTGCGAGTTTATGGGCTTCCTTTTGAGCCGACTTCTGTAATTCCTCACTCATTTCCCCGGTTTGGACTGCGGTGGCGGCTGTTTGCAAAACCTTCATTCTTTGCACCATCACATCTTGGTATTGCAACCACATTTTATCCACCGCCGCACTATACTGCTGTTCCACAGATTCCTGTGCTTGGGGCTGATTTGATTCACTCACTTGGAGATTGAGGCGATATCCCAAACCATAAACATTTTCAATCCAATCAACAGCACCCACTTTTTTTAACTTTTGTCGCAATCCTTTAATATGAGCCTTCACACTTTCTTCTAAAGGAGGATCGTCAAAATTCCACAGATGATCGACAATTTGGGTACGGCTATAAACCCGGGAGGGATTGCGTAAAAATAGTTCTAATAGGTTATATTCCTTTGGTGTTAATTTTAACTCTTGATTTTCGTATTTTACCTGGGCGCTATGGGGGTCTAAAGATAATTCACCTACGGATAAAACTGCCGTTGTGGCCACTACTTCCCGGCGTAATAAAGCCCGTACCCTTGCCTGGAGTTCTCCCAAATCCAAAGGCTTACTCAGGTAATCATCAGCACCCGCATCCAAACCGCGAATTCGGTCAGCGATCGCATTTTTGGCAGTCATGAGTAAAATCGGGGTGGAACAACCTTGAGCACGCAACCGTTGACATAGGGTAATTCCATCTAAAACAGGCAATCCCACATCCATGAGGAGCAGTTCATAATTGCCACTGCGAGCATATTCCCAACCATTCTCACCATCATATACTGCATCTACAATGTAATGTTGATCGGTCAAAGACTGGACCAGTATATCAGATAAAACTTCGTCATCCTCCAAAAGTAGAATACGCATTTTTCCATCTAGGCATATGTTGACACTCCCCACGGCTACAAGCCGGGGGATTCTTAGTTCACAGGGACACCAATGTGTTTACCCTCACTAAGCATCTTGACTGTGTGCCCCACAGCTGCAAGTCCTCTAATTAAGACTATGCAAGAAAAAGGTGATAGAGATATGATATGTCATATCTCTACAACCAGTGATTTGCAAGCAAGCATAATTATTAATTATGAGAGTAGCAAGCGATCGGGAAGAACTAGGGAAGATTGGAGATTTTTTTGATTTAGAATCAGCTTTTGGTCAAAAAACCTTAACAATCGGGGTTTGGGGAATAGCGAGCAGATAATTGATAATTTGCAGCAATCACGTTTAGCCCACAATCCCACCTTGAAATAAATTTCAAGGCAACACTGAGTGTAGCCGAATCGCTAATAAACCAAACACGTTAAAACGCGCTCCTCTGTCTTTTCCAGTCTGATTTATCAGACTTTGTTTTTGAGCCTAGGAATTAATTCCTAGGTGGACATTTGGGCTAGTTGAGAATGGTGTAAGTTATGAGGTGTAATCAGGTTTGATATCAATCACAATTCTTTCCCACAAAGCGCAAATAAAAATATGTACCAGATGGGAATAACTGTCATTGCGTTCACGGAATGTTCCCTCTTAGGGAAGGAGGAACGACGAAGCAATCCCATGGTTTTGTTCTTAAGTGAGAGATTTTGCGATCGCTTTTTAATATTTTTATTAATAACTAGTACTCCACCAATTTAATTATCAGGGGTAGAGGAAAAAACCACAGAGGCGCAGAGAGCGCAGAGGAAGAGGAAGAGAGGATAAGTCTAGAATTTGGTTCACCCGGCAAAATTAAGTTGGTCGAATACTAGTACTCCACCACGTTAATTATCAGGGGTAGAGGATAAAACCGCATTAGCGAAGCCATGCCCGAAGGGCTTTAGGCGCAAAGAGCGCGAAGGAAGAGGAAGAGAGGACAGGTATAGAATTTGGTTCACCCGGCAAAGTTGGTGTGGTGGACTACTAGATTTGATAAGCTCTTGTTTCCTCTTTCTTTTGCGTACTTAGCGCCTCAGAGTTTATTTTTACCCAACCGTACTAAACTCAATAATCGCATCAAAATCATACTGTAAAGTCAATTGTGTTAACTTTTCCGCCAAAGTTTGATGCTGTGGGGGAATCTGCTCAATTATCTGTAAAACTAAATCTGCGTCTACCTCTAGTGCTGCTTGATGCAATGAAGCTATCCATTGTGGAGACATAATATGCAATTCTTCTACCGTTAGCTCTATGGTGGAATTAACCGGTAATTTCTGCTCAGATTCCCCAGAATCTGACTCATAAATATACTCTACCCCCAAATACTGGCTCATCTTCTCAAAAATCACTTCTTCCCGAAATGGCTTACGCACCAAATCATCGCATCCTGCGGCGAAAATCTCTGACTGCTGTTCTTCAAAAGCACTTGCAGTCAATGCAATTACCACCGTCTGGTTATTTGCCGATTTGGCTTTAATGTGTCTTGTCGCTGCATAACCATCCATCACCGCCATCCGCATATCCATCCAAATTAAGTGCGGTTCCCAGACTTGCCAAATGTCAATTGCTTCTACCCCATTGCTAGCAGTATGGATATCAAAACCAACGGTGTTGAGCAATTTGGCTAATAAATCTCGGTTTTCTAAGCGATCGTCTACCACCAGGATGCGATAATTGGGTTGAGATGGGGCTATTTTGAGAACTCGTTTCTTTTCCTGACATGTTTGCGCTGGTGTCTGGGGTAAGGAAATTTCCATATCAAAACTGAAAGTAGAACCTTTTTTTAAAATGCTAGTAGGATAGATATCCCCTCCCATCAACTGGACAAATTGGCGGCTAATAGCCAGCCCCAACCCCGTACCATCCCTAGCTTGAATCCCGCTAGCAGTTTGGACGAATGGGTCGAAAATTTGCTCTATTTCTTCCGGTGCAATTCCTTTTCCCGTGTCTTCTATGTCAAAGTTTAAGCAGGAATGTAAGGATTTAAAAACTACCCTTAAAGTTACTCCTCCTGTTTCGGTAAATTTAATTGCATTACTTAATAAATTAATCAAAACTTGGCGTAACTTACCTTCATCAGCAATAATACACCTTGGCAAATTCGAGTCTAAATCAAACTGCAAAAACAACCCTTTTGCGGCTGCTCGAAGTTGAAACATTTCCTGGAGAGTCTGCAATAAAAGATGTAAATTAAAAGGTTCTGAAGATAAAACAGTGCGCCTGGCCTCAATTTTTGACATATCCAATACGTCATTAATTAATGATAATAAATGCTCCCCACTGCGATTAATAGTTGCTAAGGAATTTCTTTGTTCCGAGGACAACATTTTATCCCGTTGCATCAATTGAGCAAAACCTAAAATTGCATTTAAAGGAGTGCGTAATTCGTGACTCATATTAGCCAAAAACTCACTTTTAGCATGGTTAGCAGTTTCTGCTTCTTGGGCTTTGGCTTCGAGTTGATGACTGTAGTTTTCTGACTGCTGGCGATAAATACTTAACTGTCTAGATAACCAATATACTCCGATTAACAAAACCCCTACGGATGCTAAACTAATTAACATGATAGTATTGGCCAATTGACGTGCTGGAGCAAATGCCTCCTGCTGGCTTATTTCTACTAATAATGCCAAGTCTTGATCGTTTAGCCAGCGATATTCTCCCAATACGGGAACTCCTGCATAATTGTTGTATTCTCCAGAACTACTAACACCGCCCATGGCCAAATCAATACCTTCAGAACTAATATTTTGGGGATTTTCTTGGTTACTGATTTGTGATTTGGCAATGAATGTTTTCTTACTCCTTCCCAAGGAACCAACTAGATAGGTTTCACCGCTCTTACCCAAACCTGCACGTTCCCGAACAATCTCATCTATGCGCTCCAAATTCAGATTTACCAGAACAATTCCCTGGCGTTCCCCCGCACTGTTGCGTAAAGTTTTTGCTAAAGTCACCGCCGGTTTTTGTGTCTCTGGTGAAACATAGAAAATAGGTGCAAAATTATTTCGTTGCCAAACTTCTTCAATATAACTAGCATTGGCTAACAATTCATACTTACCCTCATACTTTTTATTAGTAGAAACAATAATTTTATTACTACGATTGAGAAGAGAGATGTCTTGTAAATTAGGCTTGTTCTGATTTATTTGTTGAAAATAGTAACTAATAAATTGATAAGCTGTCTGATATTCCCATTTTGATTCCTGGGAGCGTAGAATTGTGTCCAATTTCGTCCTAACACCAGGGTACTGAATGATAAACAGAAAATCTTTTCGTTGTAAATCAAACCAACGAATAATTTCTTGCTCTTTCAGGGTTGATGCAACATGAAGACGGTCAAAAGCTGCTTCCTGCAGGGCATTGCGCGCATTAAAAAATGTTATCCCTCCTACCACACCAACGGTGAAAAGAGATAGTAATAAAAAAGAACTAGCAATTTTTGTTGTCAGGTGTTGCTGCCAAAATCTCATTATTGCATCAAAAATCTAGAGATCGAAAAAATAGGTATGAATTGTTAATTTTTATCCCATTCTTGATAAATTTGTTTTATTTCTGCAATTGCTGCATCCGTTGCTTGTTCTGGTGTCATGCGATCGACAATAATTCTATTAATTGCTTTACCCCAAATATTTCTATCTAAAACTCGACTGTAAGCAGGATTTTGAGCAATATAGAAATAACGAATATTACCTTGAGTAAAAGTTTTTGTGGCTGTAGAAATATGGGGATCTTGGGGATTTGTCCAAAAAGAATCTTTCCAAGCTGGTTTCAATACTGGCGAATTTCTTCCTCCTGCATTCGTGAGATAATCTTTCATAACTTCTGTTTGTACTATATACTTCAAGAAGTCTTTAGCTAATTTCTGATTTTTTGATTCAGCTAGGATTACAGCTTGTTCTGCCATAGTCAAATGTGCCGTAGGCTGACCACTTGGTTTATTAGGAAACTCAAGAATCCCTAATTTACGATTATATATATCAGGTTCTTGACGCACTGCCACAGGAATTGACAGAGTTGCATTGGGAGTCATCACTATCTCCCGATTTAATATGCTGCGATTATTATCTGGATTTAACCACTTCAAAGCGGCGGGGGGAATATAACCTTGTCGATAAAAGTTTTCATACCACCTCAAAACTTTGATAATCCCTTGACTTACTTTGGGATCATCAATTAGTAGTTTTCCTTCAGGGCTAATAATTTCTACATCGTAGGCTGATAAAAATTGTTCAAATAAGTAATAAGTATCCCCAGCTTCTGGTGAAAGGGTAAAGCCCAAAGCATAAATTTTAGATTTACCATTTGATTTATTTTGGGCTTGTAATTCATCCTGAACCTTTTGCCAAAATCCCCAAAAAGCATCCCATTCTTTCGGTATATCTTTGTCGCTATACCCCACTTGTGATAACAAATCTCGCCAG
>JASJCX010000122.1 GCA_030065255.1 Calothrix sp. MO_167.B42
AGATCCCCGACTTCACAAATCAATATCCGCACACTTACAGCAATTCCTAGGATAGAAGTCGGGGATCGGTTAGGCCCGCGACTCATCAAAAACTAATGAATAAAGACTACTAGTAATTTGATTTAAAAATTTGAAAAATGAGGATTGAAATAGCTGATCTCAACAAAGCTTAAGGGCAATAAGCAGGCTACGAGAGAATTAAGCCGCAATGGCAGCTAGCAAAAAAAGACTGTCTACCAATATAGTGCTCACAACTGCTCCACTAAAGGCATACCAATGGAGCTTACCAGTCCTTAAAGGAAATATACCTACAGTCAATAGTACTAAGCCAAGTATCACAGCCCATGCCTCACCCCAAGGTGTTTGTACTTGTAACAGTGCTTGGTGCAGTATTGGCGCGATGCTATCTGGCTCCACTCTCATAATTTGTCGCCAGTAAGGCATCAAATCAACTGCATAAAAATAGACATCTGTAATAACTGTACCCAGTAAAGAACCTAGATAAAACCAGTTGCCTATCTTACCTCCCTTCTTAGTCAATAAAAACCACAACACAAATGGTAAACCGATGGATTCCACTGGTAAATGCCACAGGGGTTCCCAACGCAACCAACCCCAGTAAATACCACCAGCTAACCAACTCCAACTAAAGCCATACAATATGTTCCCCCAAGTATATGTTACGGAATGTAACATTAATGAGAAGCTTAACCACACCCAACCGGCTGTTAATCCTAAACTCAGCCAAGGTAGCGATCGCACCAATGGCGCTTCGATAAATACTGGTACAGATACCAGGAAAACTGCTGCTGAAAATACTAACCAAGTTTGTTGAGCTAGTAATTTATTCCACCATGAGAACTCACTTGTTTTTTGCAGTTCTAGGCATGGGACTGAGGATTTATTGGGAACGTAGGCAGACAAGGTGTTGTTAATCAAAATCCCTAATATTTGTTACTTAACTTAACTTTACTCAAGATATCATACGGATAAATCCCCCCCAGGGGCATTTTGATTATACTAGAATGTTGTCTTACCCGGAAACTTCCATGCTGTAAATGTAAGGTTGGATAATTCGGTTAAGATTACTAGTGCCTCTGGACGGAATTAAAATGCTGATATTTGGAGTTTTTAGGACTACCATGAAAGACTCCACAGTTGTCTCTACTGCCTTTGTATGGTGCTTTTATAGCTATTTATACTGTTATAAGAGCAATATATGCTACAAATTATCCCAAATATATGTATTAAATAGTGTAAAGTGTAATGCTCATGGAGCAATGGTTTACTGGAAAAACTTTCAGTAAATGTTCCATGTAGCCATTACACAGTACATATACAAGAACACATAAATTTCCCTGTTATTGAGATTCACAGATAAATGGTTCTATCAAAACGTCAATTGTTCGTGCTTTTAACAGCAACATCCACTGTGATGTCTGTCGCAGCATCCCCCATACCAGCTTTTAGCCAAACAGATGCTACAGCTAACACTGCTGCTCAAATGAATGTGTGGCAAGCCATATTTCTTGGTTTTGTGCAAGGAGCCACGGAATTTTTGCCCATCAGCAGCACCGCTCATTTAAAAGCAGTACCAGTGATGTTGGGATGGGGAGATCCGGGGGTAGCATTTACCGCCGTGATTCAGTTGGGTAGTATTGCTGCTATCCTCTGGTATTTTTGGGGTTTGTTGATGGAAGTGATTAAAGGAGCTGGGAGTGCAATAGCTCGCCGTGACTATCAAGACAATAACTTTCGCATTGCCTTAGGAATTGCCATTGGTACTCTCCCCATTGTATTTTTGGGGTTGTTAATTAAAAGGTTTTTCTCTCAGTTTTATGATACTAACTTGCGGAGTATGGCAACAATTGCCATAGCATCTATTTTTATGTCCCTATTAATGGGGTTAGCAGAAAAAATAGGTCAACGTCAGCGCAATTTTGAAAAATTGGGTATGAACGATGGTATAATGATGGGTTTAGCCCAGGCTTTGGCTATAGTTCCAGGAGTTTCTCGTTCTGGTTCTACCTTAACCGGGGGATTATTTATTGGTTTACAGAGGGAAACTGCTGCTCGCTTTTCATTTTTGTTGGGGATTCCGGCTATTAGTTTAGCAGGTGTGGTGGAGCTAAAAGATTTGTTAGATATAGGATTAGGAGATGCTGGAATAGCCACTCTGATTGCTGGAATAATTTCATCAGCGATGTTTTCCTACCTAGCAATTGATTGGTTGCTGCGCTTTCTCCAAACCAGAAGTATATGGGTATTTGTTTGGTATCGACTTATATTTGGTATCGTAATTTTAGGTGCAATTGGCACACAACTAATAGTTAATTCGTAATTACTCCCTTTGCGCCAGAAGAATACCGATTTAATTAACCACAAAGACGCAAAGAACGCAAAGGAAGAAGAAAAAGAAAAAGAAGATAGATAATCTGACAACACCGAAGGAAGTAATACTTCCTTCACTCCTTCCCTCTTTCACTCCTTCCATCCTCCCATGATTAGTCCTGCTCGCATTTCTCAAGTAATACCAGATTCCATCGCTGCTGAGGTGGGATTCACCCCTGGAGATGCCATTGTCAGTATTAATGGTAGTCAACTACGGGATTTAATTGATTATCAGTTTCTCTGTGCAGATGAAATTTTAGAATTAGAAGTATTAGATGAAGCTGGTAAAATTCATCATATAGAGATTGAAAAGGACTATGATGATGACCTAGGGTTAGAATTTGCAACGGCTTTGTTTGATGGTTTGATTCAATGTAATAATCGCTGTCCGTTTTGTTTTATCGATCAACAACCCCCAGGAAAACGAGAAAGCCTTTATTTCAAGGATGATGATTACCGATTGAGCTTTTTGTATGGCTCCTATCTCACTTTAACTAATTTATCCCCCAGGGAATGGCAACGTATTGAACAAATGCGTCTTTCTCCTTTGTATGTTTCCGTTCATGCCACAGAACCGGAAGTACGGATAAGATTGTTGAAAAATCCCCGGGCTGGGGAAATTTTGTCACAATTGGGGTGGTTTCAAGAACGAAGACTGCAAATTCACGCACAAATAGTTCTCTGTCCTGGTATTAACGATGGCACTCATTTGAAAAAAACTCTTAGGGATCTCGCGTCTTTTCACACCGGTGAATTGCCTGCGGTTGCTTCGGTAGCAGTGGTTCCCGTGGGGTTAACTAAGTTTCGTCCCCAGGAGGATGAATTGATACCTGTGAGTAGGGAAAAAGCTAGGGAAGTGATTTCTCAAGTGCGATCGCTACAACAGGAGTTTCGGCAAAAATTTGGTTCTACTTTTGCTTGGTTAGCGGATGAATGGTTTCTGATTGCGGGTGAGGATTTACCACATGAATCTGAATATGAGGACTATCCCCAAATTGATAATGGTGTGGGTTCTATTCAGTTGTTTGTCAAGCAATTTATGGATGTTGCCAATCAATTGTTGCCACAGAAAGTACCACCCCGCAAATTTAGTTGGGTAGTTGGTAATGCGGTGGAAAGGGCATTTCAACCCATCTTGTCACGCTTGAATAGTGTTTCGGGGTTGGAGGTGGAAATGTGTGCTTTATCTAGTGATTATTGGGGACAGAAAATTACGGTTACTGGTTTACTCACAGGCCATGATTTAATTACCAAGTTACAAGGGCGAAATTTAGGAGCGGGAATTTTATTACCAACAGTCATGCTCAAACATGGAGAATTGGTATTCTTAGATGATATAAGTGTTGAAGAGGTATCCCGTCAGTTGCATACTACAATATTTCCAGTATCAGGGGCAGAAGAATTTATCAAAACCTGTATTTCTCCCCTGGCTACACCACAAATATAAATTATAAAATTAGTTATTTTCATCAGAATTTTTAATTTAAAAAAATACAGTAAAACATAGCAACAATACTTTAATAAAAGTGAGTCCTGACATGAATCGGCACCTTAGGAGATTATAGTGGCAATAAGAAAAATCAATAGTAAAAAGCAAACATCAAAGCTACAAACAGCAGGATGTTTGATTTTAAAATTACAGTTTTTACTGTTTAGTTTTTGCCACATTGCACCTGCATCAGCAACAGACAATCAGCCTAGATTAAGTATTATTCAAACCCCAGAAAATACCCAGCAGTGGCAAGGAATTAGCAAACGCTTGCAAGCCGCCGGTGTGAAATATTGTGTCATTCCCCTAGATAGTGTCAAGAATATGGCAGACTGGGGCGATCGCACCATAGTATTTTTACCTAATATAGAGGCAATAAATGTCACCCAAGCCATTGCCTTAGAAGAATGGATGAGTAAAGGGGGACGGTTAATTGCTAGCGGACCAGTAGGTAGCTCATCTTCCCCCGGAGTGAGACAATTAATGCAATCCCTATTGGGTGGTTATTGGGGATTTAGTCTCAACAAACCTGGAGAATTACAAAAACCCTCTGTTCAAACCCAACGATGGGCAAATGATAATCAGCTATTTGGTTCAGTTAGGGGTGGAGTTGTTATTCCTAATGATGCCACTGGTGCGACGGCTGCGGTTTGGAACTCGCAAAATGCTGCTGCGGTGCTTGCAACTTCCCGTTCTACCTTTTTTGGCTGGCGTTGGGGGATAGATGAAGTCACAACGGTGGATTTAGATTCTGCATGGTTACAAGCCACCCTCAAACGTTATCGAATTAGGGGTAAAGTTGCTCCCAGAAAAATTGCAGGGGCTGACTCAAAATGTTCTACTTCCATCGCCAAAATCCCTAATTCTTCCCCACAGTCCCCACAGCAGAGTAATCAAGGGTTACAGGAACAGCAAGCCAGGGTGAATAAAGTTACCCCCGTTAAACCAGAGAATCTTCCTGGTTCCGTCACCCCCCGGAAAACAGCAGTTGCTCCCATACCCAGGGCTATTCCCTCCCCTCCTAAGTTCAAGTCTGAAGAAGATATCGATCGCTTACAGGAAAATGTCGGGGTGGATGTGCGCCCCAATTCCGGGAAACCAATTAGTCGCCGGGAAGCCTCTATTCTCCAACAGGAGCTGAACAGTTTGATTGGCAGGGTAAAAAGCTCCCATTTAGCAGCTCTAACTGCTAATCCTGGAGCAACTGTCAATAATCCCATTTATACTAAAGCACAGCCCGTGCAATTTGCTGCCGCGAAACCTGGAGTTATACCCAATAAAACCCAGGAAGCACTGTCACGAGCCCAGGAAATAGCCAATAATTTACCCCGGTTGGTAGCACAAAGGAGATATGCCCAGGCTCGCCAACAGTGGTCAAATGCTAAAGTAGCCTTATTGCGAGAATTTCCCATCGATCGCCGGTTAGCACAGCCAGAAATTCGCGCCATGTGGTTAGATAGGGGAACCATAGTTCGTGCGGGTAGTGAGCAGGGATTAGCGAAGATATTCGATCGCATGGCACAATCGGGAATTAACACGGTATTTTTTGAAACCTTAAATTCCAGTTACCCGATTTATCCGAGTAAAATTGCCCCCCAGACAAATCCATTGATTCGCGGTTGGGACCCCCTAGCAGCAGCAGTGAAATTAGCCAAGGCTAGGGGTATGGAATTACACGCTTGGGTATGGGTATTTGCCGCAGGTAATCGCAACCATAATAAACTCCTCAATCTCCCCAGCAATTATCCAGGGCCAGTATTAGCAGCCCATCCAACTTGGGCAAACCGCGATCGCCAAGGTAGAATGATTCCCCAAGGGAAGAAAAAGCCATTTTTCGATCCAGCCAATCCCCAAGTACAAAAGTACTTGCTCGACCTTTATGAAGAGATAGTTACCCGCTATCAAGTTGATGGCTTGCAATTAGACTATATTCGCTATCCTTTCCAAGATCCCGCTAGGGGACAAACCTATGGATATGGTGCGGCATCAAGGTCTAAATTTAGACAATTAACTGGGGTCGATCCAATTAATATTACCCCCCGGCAGCGGCAGATGTGGGACAAATGGACAAAATTTCGTACCCAGCAAGTTGATAACTTTGTTGCTCAGGTTTCAGAGAGACTACGGAAGAAAAACCCTAAATTAATTATATCGGCTGCTGTATTTCCCTTACCAGAAAGGGAACGGATTCAAAAGCTGCAACAAGATTGGGAAGTTTGGGCAAAGCGTGGGGATGTAGACATGATTGTACCCATGACTTATGCCCTAGATACCATCCGTTTTCAGCGACTGGCTAAACCTTGGATTGCTGCGAGTAAATTAGGTTCTAGTTTGTTAGTGCCGGGAATTCGTCTATTATCCTTACCTACCTTGGGAGCAGTGGATCAAATTCAGTTGATTAGGGACTTACCTGTGAACGGTTATGCTCTGTTTGCGGCGGAGAACTTACACAACGACTTACACAAAGTTTTTAGCAGCACCCAAGGTATAACCAATGGGAGCAAAGATGAACCCATTGCCTATCGTCAACCTTTTAAAACCGCAGCCATTCGCTATGATGTTTTGCAAAAAGAATGGCAGTTGGTAGAGGAGAACAAGCAACTGAACTTAGATGGAAGCACTTTATCAACATTTAAATCCCAGGCCAAGAGTTTAGCAAGTATTTTAAATAAATTAGCCGCAGAACCGAAACAGAGTCATGTGGTTGCAGCAAAAGCCACATTGGCTCGTTTCCAATCTCGATTCCGGATTTGGATGCGAGTACATGGCCAAAAGAATCCCTATCAAGTTAAAGTGTGGGAAAATCGGCTGATTGCGATCGAGAAATTGTTGAGTTATGGGGAAAGGGCACAATCTCGGCGATGAGAATATGTTTTAATTGGTATTCAGCTCACACAACAGACATAGAACAATAAATTTACTGTAGGGGCACGGCATCCAAGATATTGTTTGATAATGCAATAATCTGAACCACGCCGTGCCCTCCCCGATTCGATGTTCATGAACAAAAATATTGTTGATTTTTCAATGGTATCAAGGCCATGGGCACGGCGTGGTCAATTTTTCTCGTTTATCAAGTTATCATGTTGATGCCGTGCCCCTACGGAGTTATGTGTTGGGAAACAGAAATTTCAGATTGTTGATTTTCAAATGGTTAGGGAGTGGTTAATTGTCATACCAGTTGTGTAGGGGCGTAATGCTTGTGCCCAATTAGAATAAGAAAAGAAACCAAAAGTCTACTGGAAAAAATTTTGGCAAACCTTACGGACATTAGCAAACTTATCACCAACGCTCCCAATCCTAATGGTAATCGTCCAGTGATTGCGGGAACTAAAACATCGGTTCGCAGAATTGCTAGTTTATACAATCAAGGCAATAATGCCGAAGAGATAGCAAGACGATTAAATCACCTCACAATCACTCAAGTTTATGCAGCATTGACCTATTATCATGCTAATCGAGAGGAAATAGACAAAGACATCGCAGCTGAACAAACCGCCTATGAAGAATTAGCCAAACAACATTACCAGCAAGCCCAATCCCAGGAATGACCGAAATTCGTCTTTATCTAGATGAAGATACCATGGATAACGATCTTCTAGAAGCTTTACGTCTTCGGAAAGTCGATGTTTTATCGGTGGGAGAAGCTCAAATGTTGTCTCGCAGTGATGAGGAACAATTAAAGTGGGCATTAAACAATCAGCGAGTTATCTATAGCTTTAATGTGCGAGATTTTTACAAAATTCATACTAATTTAGTAGAAAATAGTCAAAACCATGCTGGAATTATTTTAGGTGCTCAAAACTATTCAATTGGTGAGCAAATGCGTCGGATTATCAGGATAATTGCCAATAAATCCGCAGAAGAAATGCAAAATCAAGTAGAATTTTTGAGTGCTTGGGGAGAACAATAGATAGATTAAGCGAAGCGACAGCACAACCCAACAAAATCACACAAATGTTGTTTTCCACTCCCTCACTCCCTCACTCCCTCGCTCCATCCCTCCTTCCCTCTTCCACTCCCTCACTCCTTCACTCCCTCGCTCCATCCCTCCTTCCCTCTTCCACTCCCTCACTCCCTCACTCCCTCACTCCCTCACTCCTGATATACTGACTGTCATTGATACTTTCTCTAACGATGGCTGGGGATTTTAAGTTTTTACGGCAAATATACAACTCTTTCGATCCATTTCAACCCTTACCCGCAGGTGATCCCGCCTATGTGGATTGTAAAGAAGTGCGGGGAGATGGGGATATTTTGGTTGAGGTGGGGAGGGATATATTATATTCCGAGAGGATGACAACTCAGCTGTATGCTGGCCATCGTGGTGCGGGTAAATCTACGGAGTTGTTGCGGCTGCAAGAGTTTTTAGATAACAATGGCTGTTTTGTGGTGTATTTCCCTGCTGATGAGCAAGATATTGAACCGGAAGATGCTCAATATACTGATATTCTCCTGGCTTGTACCCGACATTTAATTGAAGGGTTGAAGAATGCTAACCCCGCACCTTTGTTAAATTGGTTAAAGTCCCGTTGGCAAGATTTACAAGATTTGGCTCTGGCTGAGGTAGCTTTTGATAAGTTGAGTTTAAATCTACAAATTGCTCAATTCGCTAAGATTACGGCTAACCTGAGAACCGAACCCACCCAACGTCATAAAATTCGCCAGTTAGTTAATCCCCACACTGTAAGTTTGATTGAGGCGTTGAATGAATTTATCAAGGATGGGAAAAAGAATTTACCGGAGGGATACGAGCAACTGGTAGTTATTGCGGATAATTTAGACCGGATTGTTCCCGTACCCCAAGAAGATGGACGTAATAATCACGACCAGATTTTTATAGATCGTAGCGAACAACTCAAGGCTTTAGATTGTCATGTAATTTACACCGTACCCATTTCTATGGTGTACTCTAACCGAGCTACGGATTTACGGGATATATATGGAGCGGATGCTCAAGTTTTACCGATGATTATGGTACAAACTCCTGATAATCAGCCTTTCCAAAGGGGAATTGATAAAATTACGGAGGTACTGCAAAAACGCATTAACCGCGTGAAGCCGGAAATGTCCATTGTGGATATGTTTGAGGCACAAGAAGGGTTACAGCAATTATGCTTAATGAGTGGGGGTCATGTGCGGAATTTGTTACTGTTAATGAAGGAAGCGATTAAGTATAGCGATACTCTCCCCATTCGCAATCGGGCTTTGCAGCGTTCCATTAGTGAGGCTCGCAATACTTACCGCAATACGGTTTACCATAATGAGTGGGAAGCGTTGGCAAGAGTTTATCAAACTAAGCAAATAGAAAATCAGGAATTGTACCGCAATTTGTTGTTTCAGCGATGTGTGTTGGAATATCGTTATATCAATGCAGAAGATGAGATTCAATGTTGGTATGATATTCATCCTTTGATTAAGGGGATTAAGGAATTTCAAAATGCTTATACGGCGATGAATAAGCCATAAATTTTGTTTAGTCCACATTCCCACCTTGAAATAAATTTAAGGCTAACACTTCGACTTCGCTCAGTGTTAGCGATGAGCGTAGCCGAATCGCTAATAAACCAAGTACGTTAAAACGCACTGAAAACTTTACCCAGTCTGATTTATCAGACTTCGCATATGAGCCTGGGATTTCAATCCTAGGCGGTATGGAATGCTAAGTGAGAATCCTAAAAATTATCCCCAACCAACCGTCATTATGAACCTACAACTAACGGATTGGGATCAAGATTTACCACCGGAACCAGAAGAAGAATATCAAGCCCTTGTCCGCACTCTCCAATGGACGGATGGTTTTGGTTTGTTGTTTGTTCGCTGCTCTCCCAGGAAAGGAGAAGAGTTAATTACCAAGGTTCAAGGGGAGATTAAGGATAAAAATATTCAGGTTTTGCGTTTGCAAGAACCCGTTGATAATTTATATCAGCGCATTGAGCAATTAGTGGTTCGACTACGCTCACCACTCGAAAACCGAGACAAAATTGATATTTTATTTATTACGGGGTTGGAGTCTTCATTTTATGCCTATGAGGAGTCTAAAAGATTAGTAAATTGGCTTAGTAAAGATGTTTATTCCTACAGTTGGAAAAGCGTACCTCCTGTTTTAATGAACCTCAACCAACAACGAGAACGGTTTAAGGATAATTTTAATATCTGCTTCGTTTTCCTCTTACCCTTATTTGGGATTAAATATTTTATCCAACGGGCTCCCGATTTTTTTGACTGGCGTTCTGGCTCCTTTGAGTTTCCCACGGATTTAGAAACTTTAGAGCAAGAGTCATCTCGTATTCTTCAAAAAAGGAGTTATGAAGAATATCTCAGTTGGACTCCGGAAGCTAGAACTAAGGAAATAGTCAAAATTCAAGAATTAATTGTACAAGATTATCAAGCACCAAGCCGAAAAGCAAATTTATTCTTTGAATTGGGACGTTTATTTTCTGCCGATGAAGATTATATAGCAGCCATCGCATCCTATGATAAAGCTGTGGTAATTAAACCTGACTACCACCGAGCTTGGTACAACCAGGGTTATGCTCTACGTCAGTTAGGAAGAAATGAACAAGCCATCGCATCCTATGATAAAGCTGTGGCAATTAAACCTGACTACCACCAAGCTTGGTACAGCAGGGGTATTACTCTACATCAGTTAGGAAGGTATGAACAAGAGATCGCATCCTATGATAAAGCAGTTGCAATTAAACCTGACTACCACCAAGCTTGGTACTTTCGGGGTATTGCTCTACGTCAGTTAAGAAGATATGAGGATGCGATTGCATCCTATGATAAAGCCATTGAAATTAAACCTGACTACTACAAAGCTTTTTACTTCCAGGGTATTGCTGCACAAGTTCAATTGAAATGGCAAAAATTAACTAAACCTTTACTGGAATTTTTAAACAGAATTGGTTTGAGTTAGCCGTTCTCTTGGTAAGAGTGCCTACCATAAGAGCTAATTTGAACCTAATATCCTGTCATACTCGGCGTGTGTTCCGATCCAAAACCAAGCTAGATCATTATTATCTTCCACTGCAATAGCTCTGTAGTGTAAACCCACTCTAACTGACCAAAATCGACCTACTTTCTTAAAATGTAGTGATGGATATCGAGGATCTTGTTTGAGCAACTCATAACATTTATCTGCAAGCTCTTGGATTTCTGATGGCAGCTGTCGATAATAATACCAAAAATCCGGGGTTGCTCGATGGTTCACAAATTAGTACAGTTTCCTTGTCGTAAATCTTTAAGTGCTTTGTCTGCTAGTGCATCTAGCTTACCAGAAGCCACATCTTTTTCAAATTGTCGATCCCAATTTGCTGCATCAAATTCTGCAAACCAAGTTCTAAATTGTACCAGCTCCTCGTCAGAAAGTTGGCTGACAGCGCGTTCAATTTCTTCTACGTTAGTTCTATCCATAAGCTCTAATTTTTGTTACTAGCCTACTAGAATTATAAAGTTTTTGGGTTTCGCTCTCTCAAAGACCAGCAAGATCAGCGATCGCCATTCAATTCAAAGTTCATAATTTAAAATTGCCAATTAATCAATGGCTTGATGGGGCGATCGCACATGGTTAACTCAGCCGAAAATATTAGCGATCGCTATTCAATTCAAAGTTCAAAATTTAAAATTCAAAATTAATTATAGAAGCGAGTGAGAATACCCTCACCCGTTCACGGGGAGGGATGAAAACGAGCATCCAGCACCTTGAGATGAGACATAAATCCTGGTAGCCTGGGAATATGATCATCCGACTGGCGTACAAATTCAGGCTGGAACCAAAAAGCAAAGACCGGCAATTGATGGCACAGTTTGCCGGATGTTGTCGGCTGGTCTGGAACAAAGCTCTCGCGCTACAAAAAGAACTTTTAACAGAGGGAAAATCCTGCATGTCGTATAACAAGCTTGCAGGAGCGCTGAAGGGATGGAAACAAGAAGATAACCTTCTGTTTTTTAAAGAGTGTCATTCTCAACCTCTTCAGCAAACCTTGATGAACCTCGACAGAGCCATCAAGGAAGCATTTAACAAAACCAGCCCCAAACAATTCCCACGTTTCAAGAAGAAAGGACACCGGGATTCATTTCGCTACCCGCAGGGATTCAAAATCGACGAAGCCAACAGGCGGGTGTATCTGCCGAAAATCGGGTGGATAAGATATCGAAAAAGCCAGCCCATCACCGGCACGCCGAAAAACATAACCGTCTCAAAGCGGGGTGACTACTGGTATGTTTCAATCCAGACTGAAAGAGAAATACCAGACCCTCTGAGCGGGGCTACCTCAATAGTAGGAGGTGATCTGGGTATTGCTCGATTCCTCACCCTCTCAACAGGTGAGTATTTTAAACCCCTGAACAGTTTCAAAAGGCTTGAGAAAAAGCTTGCCAGACTCCAGCGAACCTTAGCCAGAAGAGTAAAGGGCTCTCAGAACTGGAAGAAGATAAAACATAAGATTTCCCGACTCCATATCCGCATCGCCAACACCCGTGCTGACTACCTGCACAAGCTCTCGCACCATTTAAGCAAAAACCACGCGGTAGTGGTGTTGGAAGACCTCAAGGTAGCCAACATGAGCAGTTCGGCAAAAGGTACGGTAGAAGAGCCGGGGAGAAACGTAAAAGCCAAATCGGGACTGAATAAAGCCATACTCGATCAGGGGTGGCACGAGTTTAAGCGTCAGCTTAACTATAAGCTTGAATGGCTTGGGGGAATGCTGGTGCTGGTTGCTCCCAAAAATACCTCCCGCTGTTGTCCTGAGTGCGGCTATACGTCGGGGGAAAATCGCAAGACTCAAAGCAGTTTTGTCTGTGTTGAGTGTGGCTACAAAGAAAATGCGGACTTTGTAGGCGCACTTAATGTGCTAAGGGCGGGACACGCCCGGATAGCCTGTGGAGATATAGACCTCATCGGAGGGCTAGCCCAGGAACCTGCTCAAATGACTGCGCCTTCAGCGTAGTCAGAATTGGGAATCACACTCCCTTCAGGGAGGTGAGGATGTCAATAGATTAATAGAGCGAGCGCTCTTTCAATATTACAAAGCTAGATCAAAAATATGCTGTGCAGATAAGTTGAACTGGGGAAAAGTCGAGGAGACAATGGGAGTATTTTCCGTAAAGCTCGTCATTGTATATTCTCCATCAACTAAACTACAAACAAAAAATGTAGGTTTCTTGGGGTCACCGATAAACTTTCTTGCTCCCAATGCTGCATAATCAATAATCCAATATTCTTCAATGGCCATTTCTTCATAATCTCGAAG
>JASJCX010000123.1 GCA_030065255.1 Calothrix sp. MO_167.B42
CAACATCCCCTGCTGTTAAACCAGTGAGTTTTTCCTGGACTTTGGCAAATTGAGCCGCATTACCAGCGTTCTGGAGTACGAAGAAACCAATTAACAGATTCCAAAAGTTACCAAAGCTACCAAATAATAGTAGGGGTATTAATCCAGATGCGATCGCTAACCAAGCGAAAATTTGTCCGATACGACTGGCAAAGACGACTCCTTTATAGGGATTGCCAGTAATTTTCCATACTAAAGCTTTGAGTATATTACCCCCATCTAAAGGTAATCCAGGAATCAGGTTGAACAATGCTAATGCCAGGTTAACTGAAGCCACAAGAGCTAAAATTGCTGCCAATGGTCCAGATACACCAGTCATGAAACCAATGGCTGTAAATACACCAAATAGTATTAAACTAACTAAGGGCCCAGCGATCGCAACCCAAAAAGCTTGGCTGGGGGTTTCTGACTCTTTTTCTAAGTTGGCTAATCCACCAAATATAAATAATGTGATTGATTTTACATCAATTCCTTGGCCAAGGGCAACAAAGCTATGGCCTAGTTCATGGGCGACAACGGAGCCAAACAACAATAGGGCTGTCATTAATCCTAGTAGTATAGCCAGTCCGCTTGATAATTGAGGAAATTGTCCTGCTAGCCCACTACTGTAAGTCCAGGTGACTAAACCCAAGACTAAGAACCAAGAAGGGTGGAGATAGAAAGGAATGCCAAAGAGATTACCAACACGAATTGTGTTATTCATGGCTTTCACCTTGTGATTGTTACGTTTAGAGGTGAAAATCACCTCTGCTTATGGATTTATTGTAACGAAGTGTTAACTATTTTTAATCTTTGTAACTGTAGTGTTGTCCGTCTGGGATTGTGCGGTTTCTGTCACTATTGGACTACATATGGAAAATAAATGAGGAAAAATCAAGAAATTATTCGATTCTCAAAAGCAATTAAATATTTTTTTTGTGTACTTTCCTCAAAGTAAGGAAGATAAAAAATATGAGCGAGCTATCTTAAATAGGCTAGGATTTTAACTACTGCCACAAGTGTCACAACAGCCCATGAATGGATCGAACCGATTAGCTCAACAAGAATCCATAACCAATCATCAGCATAGGGAATCGTCACCAAAGCATAAAAAAATCAACAACAATCAAGACAATCAACACAGCAGTCATCACCACGAAGATTCGCTTCATCCTCACGTTCATAGTGAAGAGTCATTACGCAAAATAGTGAATCGGCTATCACGCATAGAAGGGCATATTCGTGGTATCAAGGGTATGGTACAACAAAATAGCCCTTGTCCAGATGTGTTGTTGCAAATAGCCGCCGTCCGGGGAGCATTGGACCGGGTAGCACGTATTGTTCTGGATGAGCATTTAACTGAATGTATTGGTAGGGCTGCCCAAGAGGGTAATATGGAAGTGGAGCTGGAACAGTTAAAGGCAGCTTTAGATAGATTTTTGCCTTAGTACCGTGTAATAAGTAATGAGTAATGAGTAATGAGTAATGAGTAATGAGTTTACTGCTCATAGGTTTGAGCCTGTAACAATGTCTTAACGTACCTTCGTATTGCTATAATTTCAGCTATCAGTTATCAGTTTCTCCAGTATTCAGCAACGCCTTATTTAAATTGGTCAGGACTTACGCAACGAAAATTTGTCATTGCGACCGAAACGAAGTGTAGGGAAGCAATCCCAGGATTTTTGCGATTACGTCGCTGTCGCTCGTAATGACGCATTTATGTTACCTTTGCGTAAGTCCTGTTGGTATACAAAGGGCACGGCGTGGGTCAGATTATTCTATAACCCGAGATATTTTAGATGCCGTGCCCCTACCGAATAATTTTTGGTATAGCAATGGACATATTGGTTAGGACAGTATTGTTCGACTCAAGAACTGTCAACTGTCAACCGTCAACTAACAACCATCAACTATCAACTGACAACAGATTCAACTTCCCACCATTTTTGAGTAAAAGGTTTTCGCTTTGCATTAGTACCACAATGAATTTCTCCTCGTCCACGAAAATAAGGATCCCAATCATCAATAAAGTGGCAAACTAAATCCAGGGGTGATAAAAGACCTTTCACGTAAGCTTCAAATTGACATTGATCGTTAACTTTGGGTCCAAAGGGTTTGGGAATACCAAGATGCTGTTGCAAAACGATCATGTTTACCATGTTGGGGAAAAAGGTTTCTGCTCGCCCAGCGCCATCATCTTCAAACAAACCAGGTATGTCAATAATATCTTCTTCGCTTAAACCTAGTTCCTGTTTCAAAACCTCTCGATTCCAATTAATATATTCCTGAAAGCGTTGGTTATGAGCGGCTAATTCTTCATCGTCGAGAATATCTGCCACACTAATATCAGCAGGTTTGCCAAACAGCCGTTTTCCTTGGCGCAATAGTACTTGAGAATGTCCTTCATTTCTTAATCTGTGGAGCAGCTCATAACACTTGTCAGGGCTAGCTAACAGCAGTTTAAATCCTTTAGAACTAGGTGTGGGAACAAAGGTCATAAACTCGTCAATATGTCCTACACTGAGCCAGTCGGAAAAGATTTCTATGGGAGCTTGAATTTTTTGAGCGTAGAGAAATTTGCGTAACACTTTTAACATCCGCCGGGGATTTTGAATAATTTCCGAGCGAGTTCCGCCAAAGAGGATACGACCAAAGGGATAATCAACCCCTTTTACGGTGACTGGAGGGGAAACTTCTAAATTGCCAAAAGAGTCTAATTTTGTCGCTTTATGGCGGCTTTTACGAGTTACATAACCAAAATCGATTCCTAGGAGGTGGCGTTTGGGAAAATCAATTAATCCTCGATCGCGGGGGGAATCAAATACTACATGCATCAGGTGTCCTGGAGCTTGGGCGTAACCAATTTCAATTTCGTCTTGCATCCAAGGATCGTCTTGATGAAACTTATAAGGAATAATATCTAGTTGGGCGTTAGCTTTACCCACAACTTTTCTCAATTCTTCGATAAACTCTGCATTAAATCCCTCAGATAAACGGGAAACATACACAGTGATTGGTGATAAGGTATTAGGAGTCATGATCCAAGGAGCGACTCGAAAAACTACGCGATCGCTGTATATTATTTCTCCATGTTTAACCAGATCTAAATTAATCTCAACTAAACCATCGAAGTCAACATCAGGATAGCTCAATGCTTCAATACCCAGGATAATATCCCGGTCAGTATTATCAATTCTTGCTTTTCTTCTCCTAGGACCAATTAATTCATAGCCATATCGATCTAATTCATCATAAATGCGAATTCGTTTGGCAGTGTCTCGATTGACTGATAAGTAAAAATCATATCCAGAGGGTAAATTCCTGACACCAACTTTACGAATAATCATAAAGTTAAAATCTTTAATGTCCAGAAGTCCTGTAATATTGTTTTCTTCGCCATCATGCCGTTGATCGGAATCAATCATGTCGCGATCGCTATTGACTAATAAAACTGCACCATGACCATTAATTCCCCATTGCCAATCCCCTTTATGAGGGTTGTTTTCTTCAATAATTCCATCCCTATCTGCATCAACGTCTAAACAAATCCTCAGACAAGTTAGTTTGAATATGACTTGAGTTAGCTGATGTTCAGTATCATCAAGAAAGGTTATTTGTAAAGAACGGTCTTCTAATCGATCGCTAGAGGTTCTCCCTAGTAGGGTCATTTCTGCAACTTCTTCTAGGGGAATCAAGGTTTTTTCCGCAATCAGAGGCTGGCCGTGGGATGAAACTTCGATTTCTCCATGGGTTTCTAAACTCACGAATTTACTACCATCGGGAGCGATATTTTGTAAAGATATTTGCAATGGTTGACCAACAACTAAAATATCTTCGTATTCCCGAATTCTTTCGGTTGACCGTGAGCTACGGCTATTATCAACTTCAAGTTCTAATAAAGTTCTCATAAAATGTGTGAAAATTTAATCAAGTGGACGCAATTATTCTACTCTTAACAAAGAAGGATAGGTATAGAAATCTACCAAAAGATTCTTGAAGGAGTAAAATTTGCCGTAGGCGATGTTAGTGCCATAATATCCAGTTGAACCCGCCGATTTTTCTTTGGTGAGAGTGACTTTGAAGGTAGGAAAAGATTCGTAAGTCAGTCCATAGGTGGAAGTTGCCTGACTATTGAACAAATTATTCGCCACATTCACCATTTCGTGGGGATGGGCGCGGCGTTTTCTTGAGTTACGGTTTTTAGGACTAGTAAAAATATCCTCGCTAGGAAACTTTGGCTGACGGTATTTTTCTTTACCAGTTAAGGAAGATTTCCAACTAGCAATAGTAACTTTCCTAGTCAGAGGATCGTACTGGTCATCTTGGGTGAGGTAAGTATATTTTATGCCACACAATTTCCAGTATCTGCTGCGAACTTTACTACAAGCACCTATGTTTAAGCCTGCGGAGGAAAGGTCAAAAATGTTGACTCCTCCCTTCCCTATCACTGACATTTTGGCTTGGGGCGTATCCACATCAGTCACAACTAAAGCTGTATTTTCATCGGGTGCGTAGGCATCCTGAATACCAGTGTCCCATGCTAAACGTACTATCCGCCCCTGCCGGCCTCGTTCTGCAAAGTGGGTATCAAGGGTGCCGTATTTGAAGAAGCCAAAACCACCCTGTTTGTCATAGGAAGATTTCTTGCGACTCTTTTTGGCAGTAGAGATATGGAAGCCATGTTTGAGGGCTTCATAGCTTTCCCCACTGGTAATCATGGGAATATTTCTAGTGTTATCTCTGACGTAAGTACCCCCTGCATGAATCACTGTTCCTGCACTAGTGCCAGCAATCACTGCCCCTGATGCATACTTTTGACGAATGGCTGTCAAAACGGGACTATCAGTATATTCGCCATCCTTGTTGTTGTTTAAAAAACATTCAATTAGCCGGGATTGGTCACCACCGCCAAAAAAAAAGCCAGTCATTTGATTGACTTGCTGAACTACCGCTGGACTGGAGTTGTTGTGGATGTTATCTAAGTCAATGGGAATCCATTGGGCATCGGCTGCACCCAATGTTTTAAATTCTTCAACATACTTACCCCCGTTAACCAGGGAATTTTTAGCTTGTGGAGTCCCAGATTTTCTATCTTGGCTGGGAGGACGAGAGGCTGCGGTAATTATGCCAATTTTGGCGACTTTTGCACCACCAGCGAGTTCAATAACTGTTTTGTAAATGGCTAAACTATGGGGATTAGGAGAATTACCAGTGACTTTTTTGAGTCCACCACCAATGAGAACAAGGGACTTTGATTTTGCTAAAGCAGGTTGGTCAATTAATGTACTCAGAACCATAATAATTAATACTAATAAAAATTTCCGGATTGTTGTCATCAATTTGATTATGATTTGGATTTATTGGGTACAGCAGGGGTGTCTATGCAGTTATAGCAGTAAGCATACAGGTTAGGACGTTTTTGCTGTTGACAGTTGACAGGGGACAGGGGACAGAAAAATGTCCTAACCCGAAAACGTAGTGCTACGTAGTGCTATAACTGATTAACTAATAGGGTGGCAGTAATCGACGAAAACCATGAAACAACACAATTAATAAAAAAAAGGCATTGCGTAATAATGTAGTCACGAATAACAATTTAATCGGTTGCCTTGGTATACCAAGTTGAATGCTTGAATCAAGTTGTATCCCTAAATTTTCCATCCATTTCACATTTCGAGACGGTTCTAGTAATCTGTTTAGCCATTCTCTGGGAATTCCTTCCTTACCAACAGCAGCCCCAACAATACCACCAACAATCGCTGCATTTGAATCGGTATCACCGCCACATTCAACCACAGTCATAATTGCGGCGCGAAAATCATGCTGATGGCTCAACCAAATATGAATTGCCACAGGAACGGAATGATAAACGTACCCAGAGACACCTTTACTCAGTCCTTGTTTGGCAGCAAATTCAACTGTAGACTCACCATTGTTAACACTACTTACTACCTCATGAATCAGATAAGTAAATTCACTGGCTTCTTGACCTAGATATGATTTTAATTGACACAGGAAATCATCACCAGATACTTGATACCTTTGACAGACAATTCGTGCTGCTAAAGCGATCGCAAAAGCACCATACTCAGCTTTGGGATCTGTGTGAGTCATGCGAGAGGAAATCCTGACCAATTCTCCCAGGTGGGTGACATTATCGATCGCCACACCCAAAATAGCTGCACGCATAGCAGGACCATTCCCAGCAGAGAAAACTCCGCTTTTGGCAGGACTAAAACCACACCAAAGGCGGCAGATAGCTTGTAGAGTTCCTAAACCAACACCAGCTGGCAAACTCAGTAACCAAAACCGAAATAGCCATGCTAAGTGATGCTGAAATTTCAGCTTATTTCCTCCAGCAGCAATCAATGACTGGGCAATCATGCAGGTATGCTCAGTATCATCAGACACCATGCCAAAGCTGAAGAAGAAGCGATATCGGTGAGGTATGCCCAGTAATTTGGCTGCGCGACGGCGTGATAAGCCTTCATATGGTAGACCAATTGCATCACCGATAGCAGTGCCTAAAATTGACCCAATGATGTGAGTTTGTCCCATATAGAACAATCCTAGAGTTGATTAGGAACAAGCTACCCAAAGTAATCCAAAATCAACAACGGAAACATTGTCTTAATTTTCCGATGAACAACTGGCCTTACCCTGGATATCTGCATTCAGGGCAGGAATATACTGAGTGCGATCGCTATTTTTAATTGCTGACCAATTGCTGGCGATGGGCATTCGCCAACCAGTACCAAAGGCGCGATCGGTAATTTTTAGTCCAGGAGGGGCTTGGCGGCGCTTAAATTCAGCTCGTGCTACCATTTGCATGACTCGATCTACTACCACTGCATCTTGTCCAGCAGCTACGATTTGGTCGGCTGATTGGTGTTCGCACACAAGACGTTGCAAAATATCATCTAAGATTTCATAGCTAGGTAAAGAATCTTGGTCAATTTGCCCTGGTTTAAGTTCGGCGCTGGGGGCTTTGGTAATAATATGATGGGGGATGATTTCTGTTGATTGGCACATACCATTGCTGCTAACAGAGTTCAGTACCAGGTTTTTCCCTTGACGATTTAACCAGCGACAAAGAGAATAAACGCGGGTTTTGGGTACGTCGGAGATTACCGCTAAACCACCATTCATATCTCCGTAAAGGGTGCAGTAACCCACCGCCATTTCTGACTTATTACCGGTAGACAGGAGTAAATGACCGAACTTATTAGCGATCGCCATTAATAGGTTACCGCGAATCCGGGACTGGATGTTCTCTTCTGTTAGTCCAAATTCGGTACCAGTAAATAACTTACCCAAGGTTTTGTCATAACCTGCCATTAATTCTCCTATGGGTAACATCTGAGTCTTAATGCCCAGATTATTACTGAGTTCTAAGGCATCATCCACGGAATGTTGGGAACTGTAGGGGGAAGGCATCAGTACACCGAGGACATTTTCTTTACCAAGGGCAGCAGTAGCGATCGCTGCCACGAGTGCGGAATCAATACCTCCACTCAATCCCAAAACTGCTTGAGAGAACCGACATTTACGGGCATAGTCCCGCACTCCTAAAACTAAAGCTTGCCAGATTTCTTCATCTTCGCATTGGTATTGGGGGGTGATATTTCCCAAGGTTAAATCTTGTTGTTCCGGGTCAAATTCTACTACCACTACTTCAGTCACAAAACCCCGGGAGCGACAGATTAATTCTCCTTGGTGATTGTAAGCAAAGCTTCTACCATCAAAAACCAAATCATCATTACCCCCTACTTGATTAACATAGATAATTGGTTGTTGAAAGCGCACTGCACTGTGTTGAAAAATTGCTTCTCTCAGGTCTTGTTTGCCCACGTTATAAGGAGAAGCGGATAAGTTAACCAGTACATCTACACCGATAATTGATAGGTCAGAAATGGGATGGGCTGCATAATTACGCTTGCCAAAAAATTCTTCATCGTTCCACAAATCTTCGCAAATTGTCACACCAATATCTACCCCATCTAAGGTAAAGTAATTCGCCTCAGAACCTGGTTCAAAATAACGTCTTTCGTCAAAGACATCATAGGTGGGTAGCAGCCGTTTATGAAAAGTTTTTTGGACTTTGCCATCTAGCAACAAAGCCATACTATTAAATAGGTTTTTCCCGCCATTAACTGATGCTTGGAGATTTTCTGTGGCGGTTCCCACTAATACTGCTAAATTAGGCGGTAAGTCCTGTGCCAATTTTTGTAATGTCCGATTCATCGCCTGAATGAAAGCCGGATTTAACAGCAAATCCCTTGGTGGATAGCCACATAAAGATAATTCTGGAGTTAACAGTAATCGTGCATCTTCTGCAACGGCATTTTGTGCAGCTACCAAGATTTTTTGAGCATTTCCAGATAAGTCACCAATAATGGGATTAAGTTGAGCGATCGCAATTTTCATGGTTATTATTTCACTATAAAAATACGTTCAATTCATGACAAATAAAATTAATTAGAAGTAATTCACTCTTTCCCTCTTCTCTTCCTTCCCTAGGATTTAATTAAACTAGAATCAATGTCTTGCAAGGTGGCACAACCAGTTAATGCCATTGCTAAATCTAATTCATCCCTGAGTAGTTCAATCACGTGTTGTACCCCTTGACTACCAGCTACGGCTAATCCCCACAAAATAGGACGGCCCACCAGCACTGCTTTTGCTCCTAATGCCAAAGCTTTGAGGATGTCTGTACCACGACGAATACCACCATCCATCAAGACTTCTGCTTGATTTTCCACTGCTGTGACAATTTCTCCTAGGGCATCAATAGTTGCAATTGCTCCATCCAACTGCCTACCCCCATGATTAGAAACTATTATCCCATTCACCCCATGTTCCACTGCCCGCACAGCATCATCACCCCGTAAAATTCCCTTTATTACTAATGGTAAAGGAGATAGCTCGCGCAACCACTCTACATCTGCCCAAGTCAACCCCGGATCTAATTGTTCGGCAAAATAGGCAAACAATCCTGACTCTCCAGCTTTTTGAGTAATTTCCCGGTCTTCCCATGTAGCTAGATTTGCCAAACTCATCCCTGGAGGTAGAACAAATTGATTGCGGGCATCCCTTTCCCGACGACCAAGTAGGGGTGCATCTACTGTTAAACACAAAGCCTGAAAACCACTGTTATAAGCGCGTTCTACCAAGGCTTTAGTCAATCCGCGATCGCGGTGTACATACAACTGAAACCATTGATTCCCTGCTTGTTCGACGGCAGCAACTTCTTCCATACTCTTAGTAGCCATTGTACTTAACACCATGGTGATACCCATCGAGCCAGCGACTTTGGCTGTAGCAATTTCCCCTGCTGGATTGGCTAAACACTGAAAAGCCATTGGTGCAATTAGTATTGGTAATTCCTGGGGTTTTCCTAAAATTTGAGTACTTAAATTCCGTTGACTTACATCAACTAACATCCGGGGACGCAGTTGTAAACTTTCAAAGCCATTCCTATTATTTCGTAGGGTAATTTCATCACCAGCACCACTGACATAGTAATCCCAAGCCATTTGAGATAAATTGTTTTTTGCTTGTGCTTCGTATTCAAATAAATTTAGGGGTTTCATAATGGAAGTCATGAATATCTAGCCCTATACGGTTTTGCCGTCAATCAATCAAAGGATTTGAGATTTGAGACTTCGTCGTGAGCTCAGTCGAACGATTTGAGATTGGTAACTGAGCGTTCGACGGCTCGGGTGAGCTCGCCGAACTCCGAACGTCAACAGCTCACGCCGAAGTCCTGTCGAAGTTTAGATTGTGAAAAATAGATAATCCGTTGCTCATATTGGAAAGTCAAACTTTACTGATATTCTGATATTTTGACATGATGTGTACTATTAATTACTTTAACTAAATTTTCTCAGTATTTGTGCTTGTAATACAGTGTTTATTTGAGTAAAATTAGTAATAAATATAACAATATACCCTATGGTATTTTCATCACTAGGAATGCTAGCCTAAATGATATTAAACTTACCTCGGGGTGTTTACGGTAATAAGAACTTTATATTTTAGAGAGTGAAACAACTACGCCCAAAGTATTGATAAATCAATCTGTATAGCTGTATTTTCTTAACTGGATATAATATTTATTTTTTGGCATAAAAATAAAATCATATATTCAGCTGCCAACTTAATTTGTGTCAACTAAATAAAGACCAGTGGTTTATCTTTAAAAGGGGCAAAAGCCTCAGCATCAAACTTATATAGACTTGCAGGACGGCCTGCACCCCGGGATACTTTGATTCCCGTATCAGATAAAAAACCCAATTTCAAAAGACGGGCCCGAAAATTAGAATAATCGGAGAAATTTTCCCCTAAAATTGTGGTGTATAACTGATATAAATCATTTAAAGTAAACATCTCTGGTAAAACATCAAAAGCCACAGGACTATATTCCAATTTATTACGTAAGCGTCTATGTCCATAAACTAAAATTTCCTGATGATCAAAAGCCAAGGGCGGAAGTTGTTTAACTGGATACCAAGCTATATCGGGAACACCATCAGTAATCAATTGTGCTTCTTCAAATCGTACCAAAGCAAAGTAACTCACCGATAAATAACGTACCCCATAACTGCTGATAGCTTCTCGCGGGTCTCGCTCTGGTCCACCAAAGCTATACAATTGTTCTAGATAGAGATTTTTAACCCTAATTTTTTCGGCTAAGATGCGATAGGCTGCATCTTCTAAAGATTCACCATGGCGTACCAGAGTCCCAGGAAGACTCCAAGAGCTGCAAAATGGCTCTTGCTGTCGCCGAATTAACAGGGCTAAAAGCCGATTTTGGGTGGTATCTACAGAGAAAATCACATTATCCACACCTACTTTAAAATCAGCCAAAAGTTGTTTATTTAGGGGGTTGACAATTTCTTGGGGGTTTGTTCCTGCCATTGGTACAAGTTCTTTTGGTGAATATAGTCAACTACCGGAGGTATGAGGGCTTGATCATCGCCATGTTCCCGATATCCTGTGGAGGAAACATTGAGTCCAGTCAGGTTAGCGATCGCAATTTTGCCCCCCAATTGTTGTATTTTAAGCAAGCTAGAATCATTTATTACATATCCTGGTCTTGGTATAACTAGTAGTTGGACTTGCTGTAATAAATCTTCAATCCGATACCACTGGGGTAATTGGGTAAGTAAATCGGCACCGATGACCACAGTAAATTCAGTATTTTCACCCCAAAGCTGTTTAGCTTGTTCTACAGTTTCTATGGTTCTAAAACTGCTCAATTCTTGCTCCAAGGCAATATTATGTTTGGGAGTTTGAATATCGGCAATTAATAGTTGTAACATTGCCGCTCGATGTTCCAAGGGAGTAGTCTGGACTTTAAAGGGATTATTAGCAGCCCAAACCGCAACGCGATCGTAATATTGAGATAACCAACTCATAATCCCTTGATGTCCTGCAGTGGGAGGATCAGCACTAGTCCCAAACAAAGCTATTCTCATCAATTTTAGATTTTAGATTTTAGATTTTAGATTTTGGATTTTGGATTTTAGATATTACATAATCCATTAATTCAGTTGTCAATTTTAGATAATCCGTTAATCCGTTTCTTAATAGCAGATAACCTACATTGATTAGCGACAGATCATCCGTTGCCACATCCGTTGCCACATCAGTTGCCAATCCTTTTCTTCGTTTGTGTAGTCAATTCCTGCAATCCTAAAGAAATATTCATTGTCATTGTTTGAGGATTATTCAATCGTCTAGTTGCTGCCGGTAAACTAGCAACCGACGCGGCGGTACGCTGACGAATCGTAGCCAAAGTTTCTGGAACTTGTAATTGTTTGCCATCCTTCATCACCAGTTGTAATAATGGTTTTCCTCCCAGGGAATTTTCCGTGATTAATCCCAATTTATCAGCTTTGACCTTATCTGCTTCAAACTCACGAAAAATCTGCTTTCGTCCCGGATAAGTAACTTTCCCCGGAGATACTTTCATCACTGGAATTCCTTCAATATCCACTAGCTTATAAACCCCATTTACAGGCCTACCCGTTACTAGTTTTGTCCCCACACCATAAATATCAATTTCCCCTCCAGTCGCTTTGAGTCTGGCGATTTCCACCTCATCCAAATCACCACTAGCTACAATTGATACTCCCGGCAAAAGCGATCGCACTTGTTGGGATAATGTTACCAAATCCCCAGAGTCTAGTCTGACTCCAGCTAATTGCATTTCCCCGGCATTGATTTTGTTGGCTAACCTCTCGGCAGCAGCAACAGTATCGTAAGTATCAATTAATAGTGGTGCCCCTGGGAAATAGCGATGAAACGCTGCAAATGCCTCATCTTCACTGCCCTCCATTGCTGCTAGTGCCATGACCAAGGCGTGAGCCATAGTACCACTAGGTTTTTCCCCTAGCTGTAACGCTGCTAACACATTTGATGTGGCGTTGAAACCTGCTGCTAGGGCTGCTCTGGCTGCCCAGAGGGAACCCTGGGGACTAAACGCTCTCCTGGTGCCAAATTCCAATAACTTTGCTGATTCTCCCGCCACATCCCTGATGCGTGCGGCTCTGGTGGCAATTAAGGTTTGATAATTAATGGTGTTGAGTAAATAAGTTTCTATTAACTGTGCTTGCCATAAAGGTGCTTCTACCCTTAACAAGGGCTGATTGGCAAATATTGCTGTACCTTCAGGCACAGCCCACACATCCCCTGTAAACATCCCCGATTCTAATAATAACCAAAAGCGATCGGGTACATGGGTGAAAATTCCTGTTGCCTGTAAAGCTGCTATCTGCGAACTACTAAAACGGAAATTTTGTAAGTAATCTAATGCCTGGGCCAGGCCCATGGCAATTAAATAACCAAAGTCTGGTGGCAAATGTCTGACAAATAATTCAAAGCTTGCCCTTTTTGTTTCTAGTCCTTCCCCTGTGTAACAAGCTGCCATTGTCAATTGATAAAGGTCTGTGAGTAGGCTGTAATCCTCCACAGACAGATTCATGGCTTGATGCTGAGGATTTGCTGATACACATTCCAATCCTGGTAAATTTGTCATGGGATAGTATCCTGAAAGATGTTTGATATATTTATGGTAATTTTCACCATAAATATTGTCAACTGCTTTTATCCACTTCCTAACTCTTGCTGGAGTGGTGGATATAAGTTAATCTTATATTTATCTTAAGCGTTATGAATCTTATAAGACAAAGCTTTTACTTTGTTTATATTAGGACTTATTTTTTAGCGTAGGGTGCGTGAGGTGCGAAAATATTTGAACCTAGCAATAAGACTTATAACGTCACGCACCAACCACCGATTGTGGCAATTG
>JASJCX010000124.1 GCA_030065255.1 Calothrix sp. MO_167.B42
CTAACCATCCACCAGATCCCAAATTAATTGATAGTTGCGTTCACTGTGGATTTTGTCTTTCCACCTGTCCCAGTTACAGAGTAATTGGGAAAGAAATGGATTCACCCAGGGGAAGAATCTATTTAATGGATGCTATCAACGAAGGGGAAATAGCTTTAAATTCAGCCACAGTCCAGCATTTTGATAGTTGTTTGGGTTGTCTGGCTTGTGTCACCACCTGTCCTTCTGGGGTAGAGTACGACAAATTAATTGCTGCCACCCGTCATCAAGTGACTCGCAACTATCCCCGCAGTTTGGGAGATACAATCATCCGCAAACTAATATTTTCCCTCTTCCCCTATCCTGAGAGATTAAGAATTCTGCTCTTTCCTTTATTAGTTTATCAAAAATTAGGTTTTGCTAAATTCCTCCGTGCCACAGGATTACTCAAAAATATATCTCCCCGGTTGGCGGCGATGGAATCAATTTTGCCAGAAATTACCCTCCAATCCTGGCAAAATAATTTACCTGACGTGATTCCCGCCCAAGGAAAGAAACGCTATCGGGTGGGAGTAATTTTAGGCTGCGTACAAAGGCTGTTTTTCTCCCCTGTAAATGAAGCAACAGTTAGGGTTTTAACAGCTAATGGTTGTGAGGTGGTAATTCCCCAATCCCAAGGTTGTTGTGCGGCGCTTCCAGAACACCAGGGACAAACCGAACAAGCGCAAGTCTTAGCTCGACAGATGATTGATAGTTTTGCAGGGACTGGTGTTGATTATGTAATTATCAATGCTGCTGGTTGTGGTCATACTTTGAAAGAATATGGTCATATTTTAGCAGATGACCCAGAATACCGAGAGAAAGCCCAAGAATTTGCCGCAAAAGTTAGAGATGCACAGGAGTTTTTAGTGGATGTTGGTTTAACTGCAAAGTTATCACCCTTGGGGGATAAACCATTAAGTTTGGTTTATCAAGATGCTTGTCATTTATTGCATGGACAAAAAATTAGTGTCCAACCCCGTCAGTTATTAAAACAAATTCCTGGGGTGAGTTTAAAAGAACCGTTGGATGCAGCAATTTGTTGTGGTAGTGCGGGTATTTATAATATGTTGCAACCGGAAGTTGCTGAAGAGTTGGGTAAACAAAAGGTACGGAATTTATTAAATACTGGTGCAGATTTGATTGCATCTCCTAATCCTGGCTGTAGTTTGCAAATTGGCAAACATTTACAAGGGAAGAAAATAGAGATTATGCATCCGATGGAGTTGTTGGATTATGCAATTAGGGGTGAGAAATTGCCAGATGTTTGAGAGGGCATTTATATCCCCGACTTCTATTCGGAAGGAATTGCTACAAGTGTGCGGATATTGATATTAGAAGTCGGGGATCTGTTAGCTAGCCATCAAAACTAATGCAATGAAATACTAATGCTTTGTTCCAAAGTGAGTAAGTATTGATAATACCATTTTGAAAAAAGAATGGGTTAAAGATGGGTAGGGAACATCGGTCAATCTTCCAATATACTAAGATTATCTTACTGGGTTTCTCCTATGCTCCGGTGCTCCCCTGCCCCCTGCCTCTTCTCGACTGGTGCCGTGCCCTGACGAAGAATTTCTGTGTCGCAAACATTATTTGAATTGTTATAACAAATTACGTTCTCACGCCGGATGAGAATGCAGATATACAAAATCATCAAATGAATAAGAATTATTAAGTAGCTCTTTATGTAGCACTACGTTTTCGGGTTAGGACATTTTTCTGTCCCCTGTCAACCGTCACCGAAGAGGCAGGGGGGAACACCGGAGGTGTGGGGAGTGTGGGAGGTGTGGGAGGTGTGGGAAGTGTGGGAAGTGTGGGAAGTGTGGAAGGAGTGATGGAGTGATGGAGTGATGGAGTTTGAACTGTCAACCGTCAACTGTCAACCGTCAACTGTCAACTGTCAACTGTCAACTTACTTCTTACTCTTTCTCCACCCTCCTCCGGTGCTCCCCTGCCCCTGCCTCTTCCTGACTTGTTAAAGCAAAAATATATTTAAATTTATATTTGCGGGATAAATTTTATAAGCAAAAGTTATATTTAGATATAAAAAAATTTTTATAGAAACTTAATCTTTTATTTACGAACCGTGATAACATTGATCCAAAGATATCAATCTATACATAATATAGTTTGCATAGATAAAAATCTATAATTAGAATTTGTTTAACAATAAACAAATTCACTTCAAATCTGGTATAGAGCCTGGTGTCAGCTCTTGTATTACATTTATATACATTTTTGCATCTGCTCTGTAGAATTTTAATCCAATTCGCTCATTTAATATAGGTAGGTATTCTACCCATGCAACTTACCAACAGAATTCATTTTCGCAACATACGGGGTGACATTTTCGGGGGTGTTACCGCCGCTGTTATTGCCTTACCAATGGCCCTAGCCTTTGGTGTTGCCTCCGGTGCTGGTGCAGCCAGTGGTTTATGGGGGGCGGTTCTAGTGGGATTTTTTGCCGCCTTATTTGGTGGTACTCCCACGTTAATTTCCGAGCCAACAGGTCCAATGACAGTAATTATGACCGCTGTCATTGCCAATTTAACAGCAACAGCCAGCAGTACCGAACAGGGTATGGCAATGGCATTTACCGTTGTCATGATGGCCGGAATTTTTCAAATTCTTTTTGGCTTACTGCGGCTAGGTAAATATATCACAATGATGCCCTATACTGTGGTTTCCGGCTTTATGTCCGGCATCGGCATCATTCTGGCCATATTACAAATTGCTCCATTCTTAGGACAAGCCAGTCCCAAGGGAGGGGTTATCGGCACACTCCAAGCCATACCAGATCTACTGGGTAACATCCAACCAGTAGAAACCATCTTAGCAGTCATCACAGTGGCAATCATCTGGTTCATGCCCTCAAAGCTGAAACGCATTGTACCTCCCCAGTTAATTGCATTGGTTGCTGGTACAGTTTTATCCCTAATATTGTTCCAAGGAGTAGAAATTCGGCGGATTGGGGAAATTTCCGCCACCCTACCCGCCATGCAACTGCCAACCTTTGAGATTCCTCAACTCCGGCTCATGTTCGTAGATGCAGTTGTGTTAGGTATGTTGGGTTGTATTGATGCCCTACTCACATCCGTAGTTGCGGATAGTTTGACCCGTACAGAACATAACTCCAACAAAGAGTTGATTGGGCAAGGCTTGGGCAACTTAGTTTCTGGTTTATTTGGGGGCATTGCCGGTGCTGGTGCCACCATGGGAACGGTTGTGAATATTCAATCTGGTGGCAGAACCGCCTTATCTGGCTTGACTCGTGCCCTTGTCTTGCTAATTGTGATTTTGGGTGCAGCGAATTTAGCAGCAACTATTCCTCTGGCAGTGCTAGCAGGTATTGCTCTGAAAGTGGGAATTGACATTATTGATTGGGATTTCTTAAAACGGGCCCATAAAATTTCCGTTAAGGGTGCCCTGATTATGTATGGGGTGATTCTGCTGACAGTTCTGGTGGACTTGATTGTAGCTGTGGGTGTGGGGGTTTTTATCGCCAACATTCTGACAATCGATCGCATGAGCCAGTTGCGCTCAGAATCTGTGAAAGCCATTAGCGATGCAGATGACACCATCAATTTAAATGCTGATGAAAAACGCTGGTTAGATGAAGGGAATGGTCGGGTTTTGCTATTCCAATTGAGTGGTCCGATGATTTTTGGAGTTGCTAAGGCCATCTCCAGGGAACATAATGCCATCGGGGAATGTGATGTCATAGTTTTTGACCTCAGCGATGTTCCCCATTTGGGTGTTACAGCCTCCTTAGCCCTAGAGAATGCCATCGAGGAAGCAGTTGAAAACGGCCGTCATGTCTTTTTGGTGGGAGCTGCTGGACAAACCAAGCGTCGTCTTAACAAGCTAAAAGTCTTCAACTTGATTCCACCCCACCACCTCTATACCAATCGCGTGGAAGCACTAAAGGATGCAGTCAATGCAATTTTCTCAGCATCAAGTACTCAAGAGCAAACCCCAGATGCATCAAGCGATCAAGATCAAATCCTAGATTTTGGTACATCAGCAACAAACTGAATTTCCTAGGGGAAATGAAGGATTTAACCTCCTGAGCTTTTGGAAATATATAGGAGTTTCATAACCATGAAACTCTTAATCCAGCTGAACTTAACTACTTTAATTAAGGTTTTTTATGATGCTGAATTTAGATTTCAATATACCAATGACAAACTTAATGGATACTTGGCAGTCTTCGCCTTGGGTAATGGCGACAACGCCACCACCAGAATCTGGTCCATGGGTACTTACAGGTGTTTTATTCAGTTTGATTGTAATTTACCTCACCAGTAAACTGGGGGGCGAGTTGTCTAAGCGTGTCAATTTACCACCAGTTTTGGGAGAGCTAATTGGGGGCGTTGTTGTGGGAATTTCGGCCCTACACCTGGTTATGTTTCCAGAAAATAGTGGGGCCGCAACAGATTCAGTTATCATGAAGGCGTTGCAATCCCTGGGTAATTTAGACCTAGAAACCGTCACCCACGTTTTTGAAAGCCAAAGCGAAGTTATTTCCGTGCTGGCGGAATTGGGGGTAATTGTTCTCCTGTTTGAAATTGGTTTGGAATCAGATTTACGGGAACTGGGTAAAGTCGGCTACCAAGCAGCGATTGTAGCTGTGATCGGTGTTGCTGTTCCTTTTATATTAGGAACTGTTGGTTTAGTAACCATTTTCCATGTTTCTACCATCCCCGCAATTTTTGCTGGGGCTGCCTTGACAGCAACGAGTATTGGTATTACATCCAAAGTTTTGTCGGAACTGGGACATCTCAAATCGACGGAAGGACAGATTATTGTTGGTGCTGCGGTAATTGACGACGTGCTAGGTATTATTGTCCTGGCAGTTGTAGCCAGCTTGGCAAAAACCGGTGACGTGGATTTACTCAATGTAGTCTATTTGATTGTCAGTGCCAGTGCCTTCCTCCTGGGAGCGATTTTTCTGGGTAAATTTTTTAACAAAAGCTTTGTGGCGATCGCAGATAAATTACAGACCCGTGGTGCTTTGGTAATTCCCGCCTTCATCTTTGCTTTAGTCATGGCTGTGTTAGCAAATCTGATTCACCTAGAGGCGATTTTAGGTGCTTTTGCGGCTGGGTTGGTGCTGGATGAAACCGACAAACGTAAAGAACTCGATCAACAGGTAGTGCCCATTGCTGATATTTTAGTCCCAATTTTCTTTGTTACAGTTGGTGCCAAAGCAGATTTAGGGGTATTGAATCCAGCCATTGCAGAAAATCGAGCCGGTTTAATTATTGCAACCTTCCTAATTACAGTTGCCATTCTTGGGAAAGTAATTACTGGTTGGGGTGTGTTTGGTAAGCCTGGAGTGAATCGTTTAGCCATCGGTATAGGTATGATTCCCCGTGGTGAAGTAGGCTTGGTATTTGCAGGTATTGGTTCAGCCAGTGGTGTTTTGGATAAGCCTTTGGAAGCAGCTATTATTGTTATGGTTATTCTCACAACATTCCTGGCTCCTCCTTTATTACAGTGGGCGTTGAAAGGACAGGAAGCAGAACCATCCCTAGCAGTAGAAGAAGCAACTCAACCAGTGATTGAAAAAGCAACTCAACCAGTGATTGAGTAGGTTTAATTTGTGACCCCTAACAAAAATTTCCAGAATTGAAATTTCCACGGAAACTATCCACGGAAAGTATCCATTGTCAGGGCGCAAACATTGCGCCCTTGTTACTGGTAAAATTATTTTCAGCAATTACCAAAGCCCTTTGGGCTGAAGTAATAAGTAATAAGTAATAAGTAATAAGTAATAAGTAATACAGATTAAGTCAGAACAATATGGGGTAAGGCTTCTTCATGAATGAAGAAAAATCTGTCAGCCAAACTAATTTTTTTGAATACTTTGCCTAAAGGTCAAGGGTAACACTTAATTATTGATTACTTCATTAAACTTATTACTTGGGAACTCATGCCTTAAGAATACCAGCCTCAAAAAAAATTATTTGTAGAATAAATTTTTTAATCTAAAATTTAAAATCAACAACGGATTATCTGCTTTTCAAAATTTAAAATTGTTTGACTTATTGAAGCCTGTATAAGCAATGTCCATATCCATTTTAGAAGCCTGCGTTTTTGCAACTGTCCTCTGTGGTTTTTTCGGCATCATCCTCAAACAGAATTTGATGATGAAAATCATTTCTATGGATGTCATGAGTACTGGGGTGATTGCTTATTATATTTTGGTAGCAGCGCGGGGGGGATTATTTACTCCAATTGCTAGTACACAAAAAGTTACTTATGCAGATCCGGTTCCCCAGGCGGTTATTTTGACTGCAATTGTGATTGGCTTTTCCATCCAAGCTCTGATGTTGGTTGGAGTTATGAAACTGTCAAGGGATAATCCGACCCTAGAAACCAATGAGATCGAGAAGAATAACACACCATGAATACGATGACAATCGCCTGGATTGCCCTACCGTTTTTTGTGGGGTTCAGCATTTACCTCCTTCCCAAACTCGATCGCTACCTCGCCCTAGGTGTGGTAATTATTTCTCTTGGTTATGGGTTACAGCGAATATTCGACCCCTCACCCCTGAAGTTGGAGTTATTGGATAGTTTTAGTGTCACTTTAGTTGTAGACTCCCTCAGTGGCTACTTTATCTTTACCAATGCCATAGTCACAATGGCGGTTATTTGTTACTGTTGGCACAGCAATAAAACGGCTTTTTTTTATGCCCAGGCAATCATTTTACATGGCAGTGTCAACTCCGTATTTATTTGTGCAGACTTTATCAGTGTATATGTGGCATTAGAGGTTATTAGTGTTGCTACGTTTCTTTTGATTGCTTACCCTCGTAATGACCGCTTAATTTGGGTTGGCTTGCGTTATCTATTTGTCAGTAACACAGCCATGCTATTTTACCTGATTGGTGCAGTACTAGTTTATCAGGCCAACAACTCCTTTGCCTTCGCTGGTTTGGCTAATGCTCCCACAGAAGCGATCGCTCTAATATTTCTGGGACTATTGACCAAAGGGGGGATTTTTGTATCTGGTTTGTGGTTGCCTTTGACACACTCGGAATCGGAAACCCCTGTATCAGCATTACTATCAGGGGTTGTGGTCAAAACCGGTATTTTTCCCCTTGTACGTTGTGCCTTGATGTTGGAAGGGATAGATCCCATTGTTCGTATTTTCGGTGTTGCTACCGCACTCTTGGGAGTCGGCTATGCAGTTTTTGAGAAAGATACGAAGCGGATGCTAGCGTTTCACACCGTTTCCCAGTTAGGTTTTGTCCTTGCGGCACCAGAAGTCGGTGGATTTTATGCCCTAACCCATGGCCTAGTCAAAGCAGCTCTGTTTTTGATTGCAGGGAATTTACCCAGTCGCAATTTTAAAGAATTACACAATCAACCAATTTATACTCCCATGTGGATTTCCTTGGTTATAGCTAGCTTCTCGATTTCTGGCTTTCCCCTTTTATCTGGTTTTGGAGCAAAGGTGTTAACCATGAAAAATTTACTTCCTTGGCAAATAATTGGCATGAATTTGGCCGCTGGGGGAACAGCCATATCTTTTGCGAAGTTTATTTTTTTGCCCTATGGAGGAGCACAAAAAAAGGAATTAAAACCTAGTTTTTGGCTAGCAATAATTCTCTTGCTCGGTGGATTATTTGCAGCCAACGTAGTGTATTACGAGGCCTATACCCTTGCCAATACTATCAAGCCCTTAGCAACCATTGCTCTGGGATGGTTGGCGTACCTGGTAATTTTTCGACGAATTTCCCTCAAGTTACCACGGGTAGTAGAGAAATTTGAGCATCTGATTGGTGTGATGAGTCTGGTATTAACCCTACTATTTTGGATGGTGCTGGCATGATTGGATATCTGGATTTACTGCTACGATTAACCATTTGGTTTCTGTTAACTGCTGATTTGAGTTTGCCAAATATCATCATTGGTGTTTGCGTTTCACTATTAATACCGCGAAGTTATACCAAATTTGCTGTTTTGCAAGATTGGCTAGGGGTACTGTGGGAAATTATTGTAGCTATCCCACAGGCATACTGGGAAGCCTTTGAAATTATGTTTCGCCCCCACACTGAAGAAGAAATAGTGATGGAACGAGTCAAACCCAAACGCACACCTGGACTTATATTTTTAGATATTTTTGTGATTACATTTACACCAAAAACTATCGTTGTCAAATACCACGAAGATGGCTGGTATGAAGTGCATCGGGTACGACGGAGGAGGAGGGAAAGAGTGGGAGGAGGAGGGAAAGAGTGAAGGAGTGAAGGAGGGAAGGAGTGAGCTCCCCGACTTCTTGAAGAAGTCGGGGAGCTGGAACCACTAGTTTTGTAAAAAATCTAAAATCTAAAATCTAAAATCTAAAATTGTTTGACTCCAAAAGATAATGAACTGGATAATAATAGCCATGATTTTGGCTTTACTAATTCCCATTTATGAAGCTTGGCAGGATGAGAATATTTGGCAAACAATGTTGGCTTTTGCCAGTATTTCGACCAAAACATCCATGATGATTCTGGTTGTATCTGTCTTGCGGGATGACTGGATGATAGGGGTAGTTGGTGTACTTATTTTAAGTGTGGGGAATGCTGCTTTAATGCTGTTAGCTCAAGTAATCAGGCGGATAAATGAAATATGATTAATATTCTTAGTTATATCTGTATAGGAGTGGGAATTATCTTTTGGTTTTGGGGAACATTGCCTCTAATTGGTGATCGCTCCGTCCTATTCAAGCTCCATAGTCTTTCAGTGGCAGATACCCTAGGTTCCATGAGTATTATTGTCGGGTTACTCCTGAAAATTCCCCAAGAATGGCCCCTATTAATCCTGGCACTGATTTCCTTGGCAATTTGGAATACGGTTTTGGGATACGTGTTAGCTTACTGTTCGAGTAGTGGAGGTGGGAATGACTGAGGATTCATATATTGTCGCAATTACAGTACTGCTTCCCTTAACTGCTTGCATTTTAGTTTTGCAGGTTAACCCATATCATGCCCTAGTAATTCGCGGTATCCTAGGAGCTGTGGCAGCATTAGTCTATGCTCTGTTTGGAGCTGCGGATGTGGCATTAACAGAAGCCTTGGTGGGCACCATGCTATCTATTACACTATACGCCGTGGCGGTGCGGTCATCCTTAAGTATGCGCCTTGGTGTGCTCGAAGATGAATCCAAGGCAAACACCCAATCTTTCGAGGAATTGCTTGGTGGTTTACGCAAAACTTTGAGCAAATACCATATGCGTGTGGAAGTATTAACCTATACTAATATTCCAGCTCTACAAACAGCTTTAATGGCAAAAGAGATTCATACAACCTATGTTTCATCAGAGCACTTGATTGACTGGGACTCTCTTCAATCCCTCCCTTTACCTGACAAACCCCTTAATCAGATCCAGACGCGCATCCAACGTCTTTATGACATTATGCACAGAGAACTTTCACCGGATTTGGCAAATTTGACCTATCTCCAACCAACCAGCCCCAGTCAACCCAATAATCATGGCATACCTGATTCAGTGGAGGCTCAACAATGAAGTGGATCTACATAGCAGCAGGCATATCTTTGTATATTAAAATGCTTGTTTTTCCTAATCCAACCATAGATTCAGCCGATGTCTCCATCGTCGAATCCATTGTGCGAGATAGCGGGGTACCTAATGCTGTTTCCGGAATAATTTTCAGAAATCGACTCTACGACACAATCTTTGAAGTTGTAGTTTTTACCCTCGCAATTATGGGAGTACGTTTCCTGCTAGCTAACGAACAACCATCTTGTACAATTTACCAGTTTAGCGATCGCCCTTCGATTATTCTGGCAAGATTGGGAGCTACCATTGCAGCCCTAATTAGTGTCGAACTGGCAATTCGCGGTCATTTGAGTCCTGGTGGTGGGTTTGCGGCGGGGGTAGCAGGAGGAACGGCTATTGGTCTAATAGCAATTACCTCTTCTACAGAATTGATGGAAAAAATTTACAAAAAATGGCGAGCAGCAACTGTAGAAAAAATCTCTGTGCTAATTTTTATCGTCTTGGCAGTAATAACACTGATTGGTTATGAGTTACCCCATGGTGAAGTTGGCACATTGTTTAGTGGTGGGACAATTCCATTACTGAATATTTTGGTGACAATTAAGGTCGCTTTAGGTTCTTGGGCAGCGATTTTACTGTTCATTCGTTATCGGGGTTTATTATAGCAGTTGATAGTTGATAGTTGATAGTTGATAGTTGATAGTTGATAGTTGATAGTTGATGGTTGACAGTTGATAGTTCTTGAGTCGAACAATACTGTACTAACCAATATGTCCATTGCTATATAATCAGCTGATTGCAATCAATCCAAAATAGACAACGGATAACGGATAACGGATACAAAATTCAAAATTGATTGACATTTCTTCATTTTGATACTGAGTGATAATGAATCTCTTTAGCGGCCCTAATTCCAGATTCTAATGCTCCCTGTAACCATCCTCTTATAACAGAAGTATGGTCTCCGGCAAAATAGATTTTTCCTTCTGTAATTCTGAGTTCATCAAACAGTTTTTCTTCTTGAGATTCAGTGGGATATGCCCAACCAGCCAAGGACCAAGGGTCATTTGTCCAAGAATAAGTTACAGCACTCACCGTATTTTTATAATTATTCACTCCAAATACAATTTTTTCCCATCTTTGTAATAACTCAGTTAATTGTTGCTTTGATGGGAGAGCATCCATGGCCAGAGCATTTTCCCCTTTGAGATAAGCATGTAATATTCCCGTTTTACTGGAACTATTCCAAGTAGGGTGCCATAATTCTTCTTGGCGATCGGCAATAATACCCCAACCATTTAAACCGTCTTTTTCCCAGAAACGTTCAGGAAATTCTACAAACATTCGTGTAGCAGCACGATAATCATAACCACCGTCAACAGCAATCTGTTTTGGTGACGAGAGGGGAGGATTAAAACTGATTTTTCCTAATACAGGTAACGGAACAGTGCAAAGTACACAATCACCATAGTATAGTCGCCCAGATTGACAAACAACTTTAACTCCTAAAGAGTTTTGTTCAACGCGAGTAACTGCATCTCCCAGAAATATTTTCCCTTTTAAAGATGAAGCAAAAGCTGTTGGTAACAAATCTGAACCTTGAGCTATTTTTTTCCATTCCAACATTTTACCTCTTGCTCTTGCTCTTGCTCTTGCTCCATTTCTATCTCTATTTCTATTTCTATTTCTATCTAGTTCACCAGCATCAACTAAGGTGCGTTGACCATTTTTTAATTGAATGTAAAGCCCTTTATCTGGATAAAAAGACTTTAAGCCTAAACCAAAGTGTTGAATATAAGCAAGAGTTAAATCATGGGAAGGAGGGATTCTTGCTGCTCCTGCTTCCACTAAATGCCCATCACTAAATCGATCCCGCAAAGTCAAAACCCTGCCTCCAACTCGCTTGCGGGCTTCTAAAATTCTCACCTGATGCCCAGCTGCGGCTAACTCATATGCAGCGACTAAACCAGACACCCCAGCTCCTATAATTATCACTCTTTGAGGAATTGCTCCTTTTTGTAATGCGCCTGGAGTCTTGAGTGTTTGAGCTTTAACTTGAGCATAGCTTGTTGTCGCAGCCAACATCAAAGCACTACGCAAGAAAAATTTGCGCCGGTTTAATTTAAACATGAAGTTTGCGCGGAACTAGTAATGAGATAAATTTATCATGAACCTTTGTCCACAAATACAAATCCTCTCGTCTTTCCAGAAGCTGAATCTTTAGTATTCATTGCCTTCCACAAATCTGCTGTTTTTACCCACACAGGGGGATACTTATAACGAGAAACATCAAGAATTAAAAATCTATCCATCTTTTCGTTATAAGCTGCTAAGGGGGAAATATGCCCACCTGTTTTTTGACCAATGGCTTTGCGTAAGTAATTAACAACCACATAATTGCCTGGTTGCTTTAAATTTTCAACTACTTGGCGACGAAACTCTTCTAAAGTTATTTCACTGCCATGGACAATCTTGACTTTCACATTGTAGCTAGCAAATAACCCACCTAACTGTTCCAAAGTCATTCCTCGCTGGGAAACAATTTCTTTGCTTAAGACTTTCTGGGTAGCTGAATTACTAAAAAAATTCTCTTGGGTAAACACCCGATACTGTCGATACTTAGGTGTGGCTGGTGCGGGAATCCCTAAACTATTCAAAACCATAACAATACTGGCAACCCCGCAATATGCCAAATTATCTTGAGTCGTAAAATGCATACTCAAAGGGAAAAAATCTTCCCTCGATTTACTCTCTATTAATAATTGTTGACCACTTACAGAGTTAAAGGCAATTAAGCTAGGTGGCAGAGGTAAGGATTGAGCGAAAACACTGCCTCCTGATAGTAAGGCACCTAATAATAGAGCTTTGATTGGGTGATGCATAGCCTGAAATGGTGAATTTTTCATGAAGACAATATAAATATTATTCCTATAAGTAACATTTTTTGGTAAGCAGATTGTCTATAATCTTTTGAGTGCTTCTTTTACCATTTATTTATAAATAAAGATTTAATAATTTTGACTTACCTGTAGTGTTACTAGTTCTACAACATCGAAAAAGTTAGTTTTGATCGCTAACTACTATTTATTCATCCATAAGATAGAGTTGGCACGAGTACTTTTTACCATACACTATATATTTGTTGTAGGTTGTTTCGTATATTTTCTGGTAGTTTAATGTTGCCTTGCCATACTTCTGCTATACGGGTTCTTTTGGTTGACGATCACGAACTAACCCGTTTAACTCTCAAATTAGCTTTTTCCACTCAAGCAAATATACAGCTAGTTGGTTTAGCCACTAATGGCAAAGAAGCTATTGATATCGCCAAACAAAGTCGTCCGGATGTAGTTATCCTTGATTTGCAAATGCCAGTCATGGATGGTTGGAGTGCTTCTTGTAAAATCAAAGCCATTGACCCTAATACACAGATTATTGCTTACTCTTCGGTGGAAGATACTAAGCTGCAAGATACAAAAATCATGGGAGAATGGGATGCTTTTTGTCAAAAAGATATTCCCACCGCAGAATTAATTGCTTTAGCACGGCAATTAGGACAAAAATCTGCAAATAGTCTTAGTTGTAGAACTAGTTAGTAAATGTAAATATATTTATATAGCTTATAAGTAATTGATGCTATTGTTAATACCAATTAGCGTCAGCAGAACCTTTCATAAATGGTTTCTGCCGACTCGTGTGTTAACTCCTAAAAAATTCAGTTAGTTCCCGGTTCTGGAAAAGTGCGTTGAAATTCATCAATTA
>JASJCX010000125.1 GCA_030065255.1 Calothrix sp. MO_167.B42
GCAACTGGCATATTTTTTGGTGTAGGGTGCGTGAGATGCGAAAATATTTGAACGTAGCAATAAGACTTACAAAGTCACGCACCAACCACCGATTGTGACAATTGCGTAAGTCCTGGAGTTAATTGTTGGGTTATCAAATATCCGTGTCAAAATAATTGGTAATTGATAATTGATAATTCATAATTAGTGCCCACGGATGAATCCAGGGGCTTGAACAATAGCATTGTTTAAAATTTATCATCCATAAATAAATTTAGGAGCTTGCACCATTAATTATGAGTTATGAATTATCAATTAATAATTATGAATTAATTAGCCATCAGTGTCATCCATTTAATCAGTGTTCCGAACAATTAATCCTGACTAGATTTAACGGGTATTTGGGTAGTTGAAACCTTGTCAGTTTTTCTGGGGATACCACCACCAAGACTGCGAAAATATAAACCACCGATGGAAACTAAGAACCCTACATATCCCACTGCTTGAACTAGGTAGAGGTGCTGCCTGTAACCAAACAAAGATTTGAAAATAATCCCCGGAAATTGACGCTCTGGTAATATTTGAGAAGTATTCCATACCAGAGGGCCTAAAATACAGGAGTGAATTTCGGTAAACTTTTCGTAATACAAACAAAGATTCTCTGAAGCGCGACTACTCAGAGCTAAATTAGCTAAACCCCCATCGAAATGTTTCAAGGCTGTAACTACCAAACCTGCCACAATTAAGATCAACAAAACTCCCATCACCTGGAAGAATCGACGGATATCAATCTTAATCCCCCATTTAAATAAAAGTACCCCGATAAATGCAGCTGTGGCAAGTCCAGCCAAAGCACCAGCAGCAGGAACTAACCCTTGTTGAAAATTAGCAGCAATAAATAGGACTGTTTCAAAACCTTCCCGAACAACGGCAATTAAAATTAAACTAAAAATTCCCCATGCACCATTAGAGGGATTTTGTAACGCCTGATTTACAGCTCCCTCAACGTTAGCTTTCATAAACCTGGCTTGCCTTGTCATCCATATTAACATCCAACTGAGCATAGCGATCGCTAATACACAGAAGGTTGCTTCTAACCAAGGTTTAACTACAGAGGAATATTGGGGGTTAATCGCTCCCACAGCTGGAATTAACCAACTAAAAAGCGCCCCAATCAATGCACTCACCAAAATCCCCACGAAAATACCTGCGTATACCCAAGGGTTGAGTCGAGATTGTTCGGCTTTTTTCAGTAAAGCCAGCACAATTCCCACAACTAAGGCTGCTTCTACTCCTTCTCGCAGGGTAATGACAAAAGTAGGTAGAGCTGTACTGAAATCCATTATTTTTTAGTTGTTATTTTTTATAGTCATTAGTTATTATGCCAAGTTTTGATGTACATGGACTACATATTTAATTTTTGCCTTAATTTTTCTCCGATTGAGGCAATCACAAAATTGAGGACATTTGTACTGTTCAAAAAATGATTATAACTAATAACTAATGACTAATTTTAATTAACTAAAATCTCGTAACATTTTTTTGAGTTCGAGATTATGCATCTCTTCTTGCCCAATCATTGTTCTGGCAAATTCTTCTAAATAAACACTAGCATTAGTTACGGTATCAAGTAGTGCTTTATACAAGTCTAATGCCTTTTTCTCATGCACCAAACTTTCTGACAAAATATCCTTGACAGAATGTTTATAAGTTTCTTCCATAGAAGCAATTTTCAGGGTTGGATGTCCATCTAATCCTGTGAGTATCTCTCCTACTTGTTGAGCGTGGAGGAGAGATTCACTAGCCTGCGCCTTAAAGAAATCTACGATGGGAATACGGTTAGGGCCAGTAACCATCAAGGAATAGTGAGTATAACGTACCACTCCTGCTAGTTCAAATTCCATGATGGAATTTAACAGTTCAATTGTCTTTTTATCGTTGAGTTCTTGCATTAGTTATGAATAATGTTACAAGCCAGAGTTTATTAGTGATGAGTTAACAGGTTATCGGTGATACTGATGCCTAAAAATCATCAATTATCAGCATAGTTTTGTCTTCACTTTCAACCTATTTTGCCCTTCCCATTAATTTTAAACTCACCTTTCTAATTCCAACCCAAAACTTATGTAGTTATGGTCAATTGATTCTACTATTTTTATGCTTTTGTACTAGCAGCATCAATCACTTTTTGGGAGTTTTCCTCAATAGTTTTCACTAATTTACTCACATCATCAGGATTTTTCACCAGCATTAGCAGCAATAGCCAGACATACATAACGGAATTTTCTCATTTTTGCACTTGGGGTTATTTAATCGGGAGCGAGTAGTTAGAATTTATGGTTACGAATTGAGCTTAGGTTATTTTCAGGGTAATGAAAGTTTTTTGCAACTAGCTAATTAAAATATGTTAACAATTTAAGATTATTTATCATTTTTGGTGCGATCGTTTAGTAGTATCTAGTCGCGGTGTTTAGATCCCCGACTTCTTAAAGAAGTCGGGGATCTGTGGTTCCTCAGAGTACTTTTCCTTTGAGACGACGCTTTATAACCGTCGGTGGCATAGAAATTTAGGCGATTTGCTGCTTTAGCAGAATTCACGCGGATTGCAATGTAGTAAAATATCCGTAATATATATCTCAGTGCTGGGTAATGACCGAGTCAGAACTGCTACAGGTAATTGAACAAGCAGCAACGGAAGGATGGACAAAGTTAGACCTTTCTGGTAAAAATTTGACGGCTTTACCACCTGAGATTGGTAAGCTGACTCAACTCAAAAAGCTGATTCTCGGGAAATATGAGTATGACGAAGATGGAAGTTTTGTTGATATTATCGGTAATAAATTGACGGCTTTACCGAAAGAGATCGGATTGCTTAATCAACTTGAAGAACTTCTGATAATCGACAATCAACTGAGTAGTTTACCATCAAAAATTGGACAATTGGAGAATTTGCAATCCCTCCACCTCAGCAGAAATCAACTGAGTAGTTTACCAGCAGAATTTGGACTCTCCTACCAAATTCCTCATCTTCCCGGTAATTATATTGCACCACAATTACTGAATATAGATCAACCCGAATACAATTGGGAAAAATCCCATAATCTCATATTGCGCTATGAATATGATTTTATGCCCAAAGGTATTCTCACCCGCTTCATTGTAGAAACACACCCTTGGATTGAACAACAAAAACTCGTTTGGAGGAGTGGTGTTGTTCTCAACAAAGACGAAACTCGCGCCGAAATCATCGAAAATTACAATCAACAAGAAATTAAAGTTAGGTTATGGGGAAACCGGAAAAGAGAATTACTTGCAGTCGTCACTTACGAATTAGAAAAAATCCATCGTTCTTTTGAACGTTTGCAATATCAAACGATGGTTCCCTGTAACTGTGAAGAATGTGCAGTCAGTGAAAATCCTTATGCTTATCCTTTAGAAAATTTGCGTAAACGCTTAAACAAAGGTATATACAAAATTGAGTGTGAAAATAGTTATGAAAAGGTTGATGTTCGCAGATTAATTGATGATGTGAATTTGTCACCACAGCCGGATTATCGGCAATCTCAATTCCAATACACACCATTGCAACGGGAATTAGAAAGCGAGAGAGAAATAAATTTAACTGTTAATATTCATAATGATAATCAAGCAAAATTAACATCGGAGATTAAAAACATGAATAGTGACCAAAGTCGTAAGGTTGTCATAGGTAGAGATGCAACAAATATTGGCCCTGGTGCATTTAACTTAGGAGAGATAAGTGGTACAGTTGCCAATACCATCAATCAATTACCAGCTTCTCCCGAACTCGACAAACCTGGAATCAAAGAATTATTAGAACAACTCAAAGCAGCAATTGAGTCAGAACCCAACTTAAGTGATGATGATAAAGCTACTGCACTAGAGCAGGTGCAAGCTCTAGCAGAAGCAGGACAGAACCCTAAGGAAGGAGCAATGCAAAAGGTTGCAAAAACAGCAATTCTAGTTTTCAAAGGTATCGTTGCTGGTTTACCAACTGCTGCAAAATTAGCTGAAACTGGTAAAACACTAGTACCTATGATTGCTAAAATATTTGGTCTATAGCAATATTACCAATTACTTATATAACTATTTTTATACCGATCTAAGCCATTTTCTTGTAGTTAAATGTAGGTTGGGGAGCCACTCCGTTGCGGTGAAACACTTGCGGTGGAAGGGTTACCCAGCATAAGCAAAGTGTAGAACCCGGAGGGAGCTTCCCTCCATTGTAGGAAGTGGCGTTTGAGGGACGAAACCCAACAACCAAAAACCTCGGTATTGTTGGGTTACGCTACGCTCCACCCAACCTACGAATCTGGGGATATTTTGGGGAACTTTTAAATATATTTCTCCCCCAGAATTGGGGGTTGGGGGCTTTCATATTTTGAATCAGCAACGCCGGGAATCTTCTGGGTAGTACTATCAATGACTGGTACTATACTGGTATACCTGTGGAAAAATCTGAGGAATTTCCATGAAGTTAAATATACATTTGCGATACAACACTTATGGCCTCAAACAAGTTACAATCGCTGTGGTAGTAGCGATCGCTTTTATGGTTACACTCTTCTTTGGTAACAAAGCAGAAGCTGTCAAGGGAGAAGCATGTAACATTTCTACAAATAATGCCATTGCCAATCAAGCCAGACAGATAGTCGATGAACTGCGCCTTGAGTTGGCTGGGGTAGAAAATCAGATCCGCAACCATCCCTATCTAACAGCTCTAGAAAACGGACAAGTGTCCCAGGACAACCTCAAAGCTTTTACTGGAGAGGAATACAACATAGTTAAGAGCGATATTCGCAGCAATCGACTTTTGGTGCGGCGCTTCGGTAGAACTCGTAGTGGGAAATACTTTCGAGATATTCTCTCTGGGGAGGTTCAAGCCCTCGATTTCTTGTTAGATTTTGCCACAGCTTTGAACCTGAATGAAGATGACTTGAAAAAGTACGAACCATTACCAGGGGGACAAGCATTTCCCGCCTATGTAGCCTCCCTTGCCCTATCCGGTTCCCAGGCTGAAGTCGCAGCCGCCTATTTACTCAACTTCCCTATATTCGGTGAAAATACTGGTAGGATGAGTGCTGCATTGCAAAAACAATATGGTTTTACTCCTAAAGATACGGCATTTTTCGATTTCTTTGCCAGCCCGGTACCGAGCTTTGAATGTGATTCTTTAAATGTAATTGCAACAGGCTTAAAGCGTGGTGCAGAACCGCGTTTAATCAAGCGTGCAGCACGGTTGCTGCAAGCCTATGAGAAGTTGTTTTGGGATACAGTTGGGGAAAATTAAAGGGTAAAATCAGGAAATTTTAGGGGAATTTTTCCAGTTTTTCTGACTAACTACTTCAAATTTACAATGATAGAGGTGAACCCCATAAGGCTCGGCATCAAATTCATAAATAGTTGCATTACCGTTAGCAACCGGACGTACACCATCCATCTCTGCGGGATGAATGCCGTGCAAATGTAGAGAATGGGAATGTCCAGCCTGATTGAGAAATAATACCCTAACGCGATCGCCTTTTTCACTGATTCTTTTAAAACAGGACTTACGCACGAATAACGTAAGTACAATCATTGCGACGTAAGGAAGCAATCCCAAGCACCTGATTTCTCATAGCGAGTGCGTAAGTTCTATAAAAGCTACAATAGTCTCAAAATAGTTTTCTGGCAGACAAGAACTAATTAGGGCTTGCTGAATAACTATAAAACATTGATTTATCAATGCATAAGGGCTATTTTTTCAAAAATAAGTGCAAGAAAATTAGGATAAATAGTTTAAAATTCTTGCATCTATCAATTTTTTATGAAAAAAGAATAAAAAATAAATCAGCTAAAACTGTCCCCACCTCCCCTGTCACCTGTTCCCTACCCTCACCCAAAGACTTTTTCAGCAAGTCCTAATTACATTTAATTGATTAATTATGATCCCTTCCTCACCCCTAACGATTTCTCAAACAGGTAAGAAAGATGAGATAATCTTTCCTCAAGGGGAATTTTGGAGTGATGAGCCTCCGTTGGAAAGTAATTTACATCTAAGGCAAATTTTTATCCTCATTCAATGTTTGGAATGGGCTTGGCGGGATAGGGATGATTTCTTTGCTACAGGGAATCTCACTATTTACTACAGTCCGAATCAAAAGAAATCCGAGGACTTCCGTGGTTCAGATTTTTTTGTTGTTTTGGGAACAACTCGCAACCAAGAGCGCAAAAGTTGGGTGGTGTGGCAAGAAGGGGGAAAATATCCCAATGTAATTATTGAAGTTCTATCTGATAGTACTGCGAAGGTAGATAGGGAAGAAAAGAAACAAATTTACCAAGATATATTCCGTACACCGGATTATTTTTGGTTTGATCCTGAGAGTTTAGAATTTCAGGGGTTTACTTTGATGAGAGGAGCATATGAACCCATTGAACCCAATGAACAAGGGTGGTTATGGAGTCAGCAGTTGGAATTATACTTAGGAATTCATCAAAGACAACTGCGTTATTTTACTCCTGAAGGGGAGTTAGTTCCTAGTCCTGAAGAAGCAGCTATAAAGGAAAAACAACGAGCTGAACAAGAAAGACAACGGGCTGAACAATTAGAGGAAAGACTGAGAAGCTTGGGAATTGACCCAAATGAATTATAAAATTCGATTAAAGCTCAAATCCTTAGCTGATAAGGGTTTTGAAATGTGCAAGTTAGAAGTAATGGCGAGAATTGGAAATTAGCATTATTGCTAATTACAACTTTCCATTGTTTCACAACAGCAGTAACTAACTGGACTCATCCATGAACACTACCATAATTCTTCCCTGATTGGAATAATCCTTTCAATCCTGACCTACTAGGTAGTTACATTCAGGTTTGCACTTGCATTGTGATTGCTATATACAGCAAGTGGATATATAGTTGACGGTTGATGCATTCATTCCAAATAAAGTAATAATACGTGAAAATATGTATAATATTTGTTTCGTAGACTGAAAAATAGCCATGTATTTGAGTCATTTAGACAAATGGTTTCGTCCTGTTCTTAAGGCAGTATTTCCTCTGTGTACATTACTCTTGTTATTTGAGATCGCTAATAGGTTTTCTCGGGAAGTCACGAACTTACTTAGTTATCTAGACTTTCCATTTGGGACACAGGAACTGCTCTCAACCATAATTATTTTTGTCATAATTAACATTCCTCTGATATTAGCAGAGTACTTCTCTCCAGGAAGGCTTTGCAGGCGTAACTATCTCCAAGGTGCAAAGTATTGGCTTATTTACATTGTCATTACATACTACTGGTCAAAAGGGGCTGCTGTAATAATAGCAAAGCTTCAAATTTCGCCTTTTTTTACTTGGAGTATCGAAAACCATCCAGATGATATTGTTGGCATAAAGGCTATATTCATTGGAATCTTGTTACCCATACTGGTCTTTGATTTTTTTTATTACTGGTTCCATAGGGCACAGCATCGCTTCGCATTTCTTTGGTACTTTCACAAAATTCATCATTCGATAGTCAATATGAACTGTATTAATTCATATCATCACGTACTTGAGGAGGTACTTCGTTTCCCTTGCATAATAATTCCTATGACTTTTCTACTAAAAATTGATGCTCCACAAATGACTATCTTGTCTGCTTTCGTTGCTACATGGGGACAATACATTCACTCTGACACTTCCATTCACTTTGGGAAACTGAGTGCAGTTTTTGCAGACAATGCATATCACCGTATTCACCATTCAATATTAGAGAGGCATTTCGATAAAAACTTTGCTGGTTTTTTTCCTGTTTGGGACCAACTGTTTGGAACACATCACAAAATTGAGCATGGTAGGTTACCTGATGTTGGACTGGCTGACATATTACCTCCGAAATCAGTATTTGATTACCTCTTAATGTCTTTTCAAGGGACTCGGAATAATGGTTGTTAGTCCTAAATCTAAAGATGTAATGTTACAGGAGATACATTTATCACCATTGCCTTTTAATAAGCTTAAGCATTACTTATACAGCACTTCCGGCAGCTAACAGGTACATCCTCAAAGCTGAAAACTTTGATAGGAGAGGGCTAAAAGAAAAGCTGTATTGCATAATAGCCGGAAGCGCTGTAAATTAATTGCAATAATATAAAGTTGAAAATTGGCGTTGCTGAATCACGGAATGATTTTACACAATTTTTAACGGTTTTTCGATCGTTTCAAATACTAATTCATCCCGCACTTATGCAACGCCAAATGATGAATTTACATTTTTAGCAGAGAATAAACATTGCTCCTTTGCGCCTTTGCGTCTACCCTTCGGGAAGCCGCACTCCGTGCGTCTAATGCGTGAGATAAAAATCATCCCTTTAATCAGCAATGCCTCGAAAATTGCTACACCAACAAACTTTGCATCAAAGGCTTGTCTGTCAACAACTTACCACTACGCAACCATTCGTCCATTTCCATGGGAGCTTGGGCTTGGTTCAATTTCTCCCGTAGTGTTGCACCTTCAAGAATTTCCTGTTCCAACAATTGCTGGGCAGTTTCTTCTAATAATTCCTGATTTTCATGGAGAATTGTCAAAGCAATGTGGTGAGCATTATCCACAATCTGCTTCACTTCCCGGTCAATTTCCTGGGCAACTTGGGGGCTGATAGCACGTCGGGGATTGGGATAGCCATCCAAAAATTGTTGTTGAATTTTTTCAAATGCTACCGGTCCAAGGCGATCGCTCATTCCGTATAATGTAACTACCCTTTCTGCTAGATCCGTAGCTTTTTGGATATCATCACTAGCTCCCGTGGATACCTTACCAAAGATGACTTCTTCGGCAGAACGTCCCCCCAACAAGGTTGCAATCCGACCGCGAATTTCATCTTCTACCATTAAAAAGCGGTCTTCTTCGGGCATTTGAATGGTATAACCCAATGCACCTACACCACGGGGAACAATGGAGATTTTTTCCACCTTACCAGCTCCAGGCATCAATGCACCGATAATGGCATGGCCCACTTCATGATAGGCTACGGTCTTTTTCTCAGTCTCATTCAGCACCCGGGAGCGTTTCTCTAAACCAGCTACTAACCGTTCAATAGCTTCATTGAAATCTGCCATTGTCACTGCTGGAAGGTTTTGTCGTGCGGCTAGCAATGCAGCTTCATTTACTAAGTTAGCTAAATCTGCACCAGCAAAGCCGGGGGTACGGACAGCAATAGTTGCTAATTCCACATCATCAGCCAATTTGACGTTCCTGGCATGGACTTTGAGAATAGCCTCCCGTCCAATTTTATCAGGACGATCTACCACTATTTGGCGATCGAAACGTCCGGGACGGCGCAAAGCAGGGTCAAGAACTTCTGGACGGTTGGTGGCAGCGAGAATAATCACCCCTGTATTGGCATCAAAACCATCCATTTCTGTCAACAACTGGTTTAAAGTTTGTTCCCGTTCATCATTACCGCCCATCATCGGACCAGCACCACCACGGGATTTACCTAGGGCATCTAACTCATCGATAAAAACTATACAGGGAGCTTGTTTTTTGGCTTGTTCAAATAAGTCCCGCACCCTTGCAGCACCTACACCCACGAACAGCTCAATAAACTCCGAGCCAGAAATGCTAAAGAACGGTACAGCTGCTTCCCCAGCCACAGCTTTTGCCAGCATGGTTTTACCAGTTCCCGGAGGACCAACTAATAGGGCACCTTTAGGAATTTTCGCCCCTAATTGGGCATATTTACCTGCATCCTTGAGAAAATCAATAATTTCTTCTAATTCTACCTTGGCTTCATCCACCCCGGCCACGTCATTAAATTTTACCCCTGTAGTCCCTTCCGAGTAGATGCGAGCTTTACTTTTACCCACCGTCAATGCTGCGGGCCCGCCACTTTGACGATTCATTAAAAAGCCCCAAATACCGAAGAAAACTAACGGTGGTATCACCCAACTCAGGATAGCCCCAATCCAAGCAGTCTGGTTTGGTGGTGGTGCAGCAAATTGAACTTGATGATCCCGGAGAATCTTGGGTAAATCCAAATCAATCCCTACTGGTGTAGTTTGGAACAACTGCTCTTGAGTTTTTCCTTCTGGAGTTTGAACTTCCATCGAATACTCAATGCGATCGCTACCCACCACTGCCCTGTCTACTTTTCCTGCCTCTACCTGGGTAATAAAATCACTATAAGCAACTTGTTGTAACCTGGGTCCAAAGAAGCTAGGAATAATCAGATTTAGCACCAGTAGTAGGGAGAGTAAAATTAGTAAACTGCCTCCAAACTGACGCATTTTTGGTGGTTTGGCTTGTTTTTTATCATTAGTTTCTACAGGCATTTTTTATACATCCTCCGCTAAAAACAGTTATCAGTTATCAGTTAGCCTCCTAGCCCTTTTAGGGCGGCTAGCCTGCGGCACGCTGCGCGTTAACGTAGTTCCTCTGAAAGAGGCACGCCAACACCAGGAGCTGCGCTAACAGTTATCAGTCAAAATAATTTAATTCACTTCCTCCCTTACACTCTTGTCCTAACTCCTAAGCTGTCAACTGTTAACCGTCAACTATCAACTGTCAATCATCAACCGTAAACCATTTTCAAGCAAGTAATAACGCAAACAAACCACACAGGGCTATGCCATCAAATACTCCTGCACCGCCAATACTTAATACCCCTGTACTCATAGCTTTAATGTCCTGCAAATGTAATAAATCAGCACCGATTAAGGTTCCCAACACACCGCCAGCAAAGGCGACAGGAGCAGTATGAGGTGAAGTAAAAATTGGATTAACCAGCATTGCAGATATAACAGCAGTAAACGGAGCTAATAAAGGATGCATTTGAATGCCAATACCGGGTACTACCTTGGCTGCATAATAACTAACACCTGTAACAATGGCAGTTACTAACAAAATTGCCAACATATTGGCTTGGGTAAACTGGTAGAGAGCCAGAATTACAGGAATCATCCCACCACCAACATTTACCGCCACAATTGTAGAACGCTGAATTTTCCGCAAGGGAATGCCCCAAAATTCCCTCAACCATAAATCAGTAAAATCATCTGCTACCTCCACTGAAGATTGAGTCCGATATAGTGGGATATTGATGGTGCTACCAATAATGACTAAAGTTAACAAAAATAAAGCAATACTAGGAGAGAATCCTAACTTGGCTACAGCGATTCCCACCACGTCTACTGCTACAGTTAACCAGATAAAAGGTAAGAGCAGTAATAACAACAGAAATAGGAGTAGGGGAACTGGTAAGTAAATCATAGTCATGTAGAAGCAGAAATTGCTCGTGCTAAGTCCAAAGAGACAAAAACTGTCTGACTGACTTCTTTTTTTTCCTGCTTAAACTTATTGTAGAAATTAGGCACCAAATAAACCTTTAGTGTCTCCCCCACTAAACTATGTGTATAGCCGTACTTCTATGGAAAATCAGCTTGGCTTTATTCTCAAGGTACTTATCCTTTCCATTGGACTTTCCATCACAATTAAGTATATATGTCCATTTTTATCTGTTCGGGCCACATCAAGCAATGCTTTGATCATCGTTTTATTACCGATAACTCTATTGACGGTTAGCTTGATTTGGCGATGGCGAGGACAGGAAAACTTAACTAAAAACACTTAGATATAATTCTGGAAAATCAGCTAATCTAGCTGAATTGAGAGAAATACATCTTATTGTCACCCGGGGGTTAGGGCGTGAATCTAGAACAATGGATCGGTTTAATTGTTATTGTAATTTCGTTATACATACTGTGGCAAATAAAGGAAGTACTTTTACTGATATTTGCCGCAGTTGTATTAGCCACAACTTTAAATCGATTATCACAACGTTTCCAAAAATTGGGAATGAAGCGCGGATTAGCTGTTCTGCTGTCAGTGGGTATTTTTTTCGCCATCATTATTGGTTTCTTTTGGTTAGTAGTCCCCCCCTTCACTGACCAATTCCAAGACCTCACAAAGCAATTTCCCCAAGGATTAGAGCGTTTTGATAATTGGCTAGAAGAACTTAAACTTCGTGTCCCTACTGCCCTTAGTCCCTATATTCCCGATATTAACAGTTTAATTGTACAGGCAGAACCATGGTTAAAGCGGGTTGCAGGAAGTTCTGTGGCTTTTGTTTCTAGCTCCTTGGAAGTACTGTTAAAAATTTTGCTAGTGATGGTACTAACGGGAATGTTTCTTGCTGGTCCTTTAGCTTATCGTAAGGTTTTTGTGCGTTTATTTCCTTCCTTTTATCGGCGACGGGTAGATGGAATTTTAGACCAATGTGAAGTTTCATTGGAAGGATGGGTAACAGGTGCGATTATCGCTATGTTCATAGTGGGAGGGATGAGTTTTTTCGGTTTGTGGATACTGGGAGTTCCCGCTGCCCTGGCTTTAGGGGTATTAGCAGGATTTTTAAATTTGATCCCTAACTTGGGCCCCACTCTCAGTTTAATTCCGGCAATGGCGATCGCATTTAGTCCCGATTCCCCTTGGCGCTCCCTGGCTGTTTTGGCACTCTATTTTGTGATTCAGCAGGTTGAAAGTAATTTTCTTACCCCCATAGTCATGGCGCATCAAGTGTCATTACTACCAGCAGTGACTTTAATTTCCCAGCTATTTTTTGCTTATTTCTTCGGGTTCTTAGGTTTGTTTTTGGCCCTTCCTTTGACTGTGGTTGGCAGAATTTGGTTGGAGGAGGTGGTAGTCAAGGATGTTTTGGATGAATGGGAGGACAAATCTAAGGTTGAAACTAAGTTTGTGATTGTTTCTGAAGAACACCAAAAGTCAGATTCCCAGGAGGAATTGGTAGACGAGGGAAGGAGTGAGGGAGTGAGGGAGTGAAGGAGCAGGGGAGAAACTCCACATATAAATTTTGGGCATTGCATAATTGCGGTATGATTTTGTCAGAGAGGAGCAACCATAATCCCTGTGTCCCCGCATCCTCGCGTCCCCGCATCCCTGCGTCTCAGTATCATTCCGGTCTAATTAATAACTCAAAACTCTTCTACTGCTGGTCGCAAGTCAATTTCTAAAGTCCAAGCGGTATTATTCTGTTGGTAGAGTTGCCAGTAAGTGTCTGCGATCGCTTCTGGTGAAAGTAAGGTATGTGCGGATCTATCTGGTACCATTGCTCTGACCCTAGATGTATTAATCATTCCATCAATCAGAATATGTACTACGTGAATACCCTGGCGACCAAATTCCCTGGCTAAAGACTGGGCTAGGGCGTGTTTTCAAACTATAACCACAATAAAATTAATGCGATCGTCAACATCGCGGTATAATTTTCTGCAAGCTTTTCGTATCGCGTCGCGATACGGCGAAATTGTTTTATTCG
>JASJCX010000126.1 GCA_030065255.1 Calothrix sp. MO_167.B42
TTTTGTAAATCTTGTAGTTCCCCTTCCCGATGGGTATCCAGGGCTTGACGTGCCGTTAAAATATCAGCACTAGCAATAGTGGTACCCTGATTCCAGAGATTTTCTAGCGATCGCACTAATTTTCCAGCCATATCCATTTGATTTTGGGTGCCAGAAATTAGCAGTTCTTGACCGCGTAACACTAAATTAGCTCCTGTTAATCTGGAGATAATTTTCAGATTTTCTTCACCATATCCTGCAAGAGCGATCGCACTATCGATACTCGGCAGTTGAATTGTTAAGGCAGCTGCCATACTATTTTGATTTTTAACTTTTGATTTCCGCTTTGGGGTACTAGTACTCAACCACATTAATTTTGACCCTTACGGGTTCGCCAGTCGCTTCAAGTCGGGGAACCCGCCCAACGCGCTGGCTCACAAGTCGCGGGTGTGAGCGATCCCCGACTTCTTAAAGAAGTCGGGGATCTGTCGCCCCTCATAACTAATGTGGTTGATCACTAGGTGGTTTAAATAAAGATACAGAATCTCCGTAGTAGATAACCAGAAAGTAAAAATAAAGTAGAGGCAAAAAGTTGTTTTCATGGAAGAAAATCAACTCATGCATCTACATTATGCTTTGTTAATTACGACTACTTTGGCTAAAAAAACAAACCTTACACCCGATCGATAAGAGTCGGATAAGATGTCAAAAAAGAAACATTATTATGATTGCTAGAGACCCCCATGTTGCCTAATCATACTAACCAATAAGTTTGCCAAGCTTGAAAGAACTAATCATTGTTGGGATTAACGGGAAGGCGGTTTGACAATCAGCTTCGGTTTATCTCCACCTTTTGGCTTCAATTTTGGTGGTGGCAATTTTTCTTCCCCTGGTTCTTCAACGGGTGTATCTTCCCGTTCAGTGGCTGTATTACCGTATATATCTAGATATACTGACTGTCCGACGGTAGCAGCAGCAGCGGAAATTACTTGACGGATAGCCTGGATGTTACGCCCTCCCCTTCCAAATACTTTTCCTTTATCTGTGCTGTCAAAAGCGATACGAATCCACACACGTTTATTGTTGAGAGAAGTTTCCCAATCGACGCTCAAAGCTTCTGGGGATTCTAAAAACGGCTCCAGCAGAAATTTTACCAGTCCAACATAATCAGGACCGGTATTTGGGGGTTTTTTGGTTAGCTTATGATTATGATGCTGATGTTGCACTGACCTGTTCAAAGACATTGGCTTTTTCCAGGATGCGACGGACTGTATCAGTGGGTTGAGCGCCTTGTTGCAGTCGCTTAACGATGCCTGGGACATCCAGACGCACTTCATCGGTTCTGGGGTTATAAAAACCCAGCTCTTCTAAAGGGCGACCATCACGACGTGCGAGGCTATGAATAGCAATGATGCGGTAGCTTACTTCCCGCTTTTTTCCATATCGCTTTAGGCGCAGTTTAATCATCTTGAGAAATCGTCTTCCTGTTTTCTAGTGTCGTTTGCAACTTAGCAATGGAGAAAGTGAATGAATTTGATTTATCTTTCTCAATACATAAACAAGTTTAGTGTTTTTCACTTGTTTTCTGCTATTTGCTAGGTTTTTGATTTTTCCATAATATAAGTTTACATATGGAAGCGCGCATACTGAAATGATCATTCTAGCACTTACCATGTGTCAGCCGCTATTATCTGTGAAGTTGAAGGTCAATCAATTTTGGATTTTAGATTTTGCGGAAAGTTGCGGTGCGGGGGTTCCCCCCGTTGAGCAAACTTTCCAAGACGGATTTTAGATTAAAGAATTGACCCACACAAGCAGGGGGAATGGCTGAACTGAGTTATAGGCGATTTACAAATTGCCAAAACCTTTTTTCTTTTTACTTTTTTTGGATTTCTTTTTGGCACCAGTACCACCATAATCACGCCAACCAGGAGCTTGACGCTTACCCGCACCAGCCATGGGGTTTTTCCCTCCACCGCCAAACATTCCTGGCATTCCGGGTAAACCTCCTTGCCCCATTTGTTGCATCATGTTACGCATTCTCTGGAAGTCACTCACCAGTTTGTTCACATCTGCATCCCTGTAACCAGAGCCTTTGGCAATTCGTTTGCGACGACTGGGTGAACTGGATAATAAATCGGGATTTTTGCGCTCTGCGGTGGTCATAGAATTGATCATGGCTTCGCAGCGTTTAAGTTGGGTTTCCCCTTGCTGGAGTTGATCGTCTGTCAGCTTATTCATCCCGGGAATCATTTTCATAATCCCTCCCAAGGAACCCATGTTCTTCAGCAGACGCATCTGCTTGAGGAAATCGGTAAAGTCAAATTTTGCTGACAGGATTTTCTCCTGCATTTTTTCCGCATCGGCGATATCTATTTCTTCCTGGGCCTTTTCCACCAGGGTTAATACATCACCCATGCCCAGAATCCGCGATGCCATGCGATCGGGGTAAAATGGTTGCAGGGCTTCGACTTTTTCCCCTACACCCACAAACTTAATGGGGGCTCCAGAAATGCGGCGGACGGATAGGGCTGCTCCACCCCGGCTATCACCATCTAGTTTTGTTAAAATAGCACCAGTAATACCGATCTGATCGTGGAAAGTACGGGTGAGGGTAGCTGCTTCCTGACCAGTCATAGCATCCACTACCAGCAGGGTTTCATGGGGCTTTACTGTGTCTTTGATGCGGCCTAACTCCGCCATCATATCTTCGTCGATTTGCAACCGCCCGGCGGTATCAATAATAACTGTATTTACCCCTTCTGCCTTGGCTCGTTCCACACCTTGACGGGCGATTTCCACGGGATCGGCATCACTTCCCATATCGAAGACTGGGACTTCGATTTGTTTACCCAGGGTGATTAATTGGTCGATGGCCGCAGGGCGATATACGTCCGTGGCTACCATCAAACAACTGCGTTCTAATTTACGCAAGTGCAATGCAAGTTTGGCTGTGGCGGTGGTTTTACCAGTACCCTGTAAGCCAGCCATTAAGACGATGGTGGGAGCAGTTTCCGTTTCTTCTAGGGGAACGTTGGTTTCCCCCATCACTGCAACTAATTCATCATGGACAATTTTAATGAATTGTTGGTCGGGGCGTACCCCACTAATCACATCGGCTCCCTGGGCCTTATTTTCAATTTCAGCGATAAAATCTTTGACTACCTGGAGATTAACATCCGCTTCCAACAAAGCACGGCGGACTTCCCGCAAGGCATCTTGAATATTCGATGGGGAGATTTTATCCTGACCCCGTAGTTTTTTCCAGGCTCCTTCTAAACGCTCGGCTAGTGCATCAAACATAATGTGCTTACAGGTATTGCATTAAAACAGAATTTCGCCATTGGCTTTGGCGATCGATCGCTTGGGGGATTTTTCCCTTGGCAAGTGTTACTTACCAGCTTAATCTTTTTCTATCCTTGCGACTTGATATGGAATCGATATGGAGGTGAATCCAAAAAATTGTTAAATAAAAAATGGATTTCCATATCAAATGCTGTTACTATAGATAAGCACAAATTCGGCGGCATAGCCAAGTGGTAAGGCAGAGGTCTGCAAAACCTTTATCCCCCGGTTCGAATCCGGGTGCCGCCTTTTGCAGATTTTGTCCTTTTGCACAACCTCGGTTATCTAGATGTATCCCTAAGTCGTAAGCAACCAAGCTTAAAGGCAATTCTTCACGTTTAATATTTGTATTGAGGATTTGTAATTTAGTTTTTATTTATACTTTTTTACCTAAATGAATTTCTTGGGGCGTGACAACGGCAAACATTATGTCACCTCGGCTATATAATCGGAATTCTAACACCTCCCTGGATTGCTCGGATGAATTGGAATCATTGAAATGGGGGATGTTTAGCTAATTGCCAATAGGGAAACTGAATATAATAAAACAAACCCTCGCACTAAAGTTGTTTTACTACATCCTGGTTTTCTTTTGAGCAATAAGGGGCGTTTTTTGAGGAAAATGACGAATTTGAGGCCATGGGTTCGTGGAGAATAGCGATCGGCATCACATATGATTAAATAAAAAGGGTAATGTGTTGCATTAGCAAAGCTTTCCCCAGGAATCGTCGTCATGTCTATGGATTGGTTAGTTTCAATTGATATATCTCACCTTTGGGATGTCATTATTGCTCAAACTCCAACTCCAACTCCCACCCCATCCCCCCTACCAACAGTAACTAAAAACGTTGATGTGGAAATTCTCAAAAGCCAGTTAGAATTCCTCAAAGATGGTAATGCGCGATTAACTGAAAGTTTTAATAGATTTGTTGCTGCAATGCAATTTACCTTAGTTGCATTTGGCTTTTTGGGTGGGTTTCTAGCATTTATGTTTGGGAAAAATTTAGATGATGCGAAGAAAGTTGCTAGTCAAGTAATCCGCCAAGAAATAGACAAACACGTGACTGATTTAGTCGCAACAGAGATTGAAAATGTCAAGCGTACTCTACAAAGGGAAAGAGTTATTGGCTCAACGGTTGTGGATTATTATTTACCGATAAATGAGCGAGAAACTAATGATTGTCAATTGTTAAAAAAAAGAGGTTTTCAGAAAGTTAGGTTTTGGAATAAAAGAAAACTACCAAAAAAGCCAATAGGTGATATTTTTATTCTAGATTTGATCAATTCTAAATTACTATCAGAACAAGAGTTTAATGGATTATCACCACAAGAAGTAGAAGATAAACGCGAAAAAATCGTTAAGGAACAAATTGATTTGGTATTAAATTGGTTGGAAACAAGTACTGTTCTCGTGATTTATGTGAAGGGGCGGTTTAAGGAAATAGATAATTTAGCAAAGGAATATGTAGATTTATACTATATTCCTGTAAATGCACCAATAAGTTTAATGGGAATTGTGGCTGACTCTGCTTACGTCGCTTACGGGGAGAGGTAATAAGTTAAAAGTTAAAAGTTAAAAATTAAAAGTTATATAATATCCGTTTAATTATATCAAGTTAGCTTAATTAATTATAATTTCTGCTTGATTCACCCCGACCCTCTCTTACCCTCTCCTTATTAAGGAGAGGGTGCCGCAGGCGGGTGAGGTTTTATAAGTATTCATCCGCACATGATATTAGTTACTGTTTACCCGGATTTCATATTACAAGATAAAATCAGTTACTGTAGGTTAATCTAACATAAACTGTAATTATCAAATTATGTTATTTTGTCTTCTATTTTAATCAGTTTTCAATCCTCATGAAAAACTAAAACTAAAATTAAATATTGTCCCGCAGCCAATTTCTAAAAGCTTGAATTGCTTGGGTTCTACCATAAACTTGACTATGCTGTATGTATTGATTTACTAACTCAATGATGGGTATATCTGGAAAAGTAGGACTAAAATCTGACTCTGCATATTTTCCATTTTCTAAAACCTTAATTTGTAACCCTTGTTTCCCATATCGCCAAAGTTCTGGCACTGCCAAAATTTGGTAATTATCTAACTGGGTGCGGGAAGTAAAATCAATTTCTATAGTTAAATCTGGAGGTGGATCGACAGTCAAATCAAGGCGATTTTTACCAATTACTGCTGCTTGATTTTGAATATAAAAACAGGCATCCGGTTCAACTCCCTGAGCCATGCGATCGCTTTTTAAAGTTGTCGAACCCAAAGACTCAAAAGCAATTTGTTTTGCTTCCAATAAAATTTTCACCATATCGCCAATAATTTCTTTGGCTTTTTCATGTTCTGGTAAGGGAACCATAATTTCTAAAAACCCATAACTATAGGAAATTCTGGCAGCCCGATGTTCTCCCAATTCCGCTAAAATATTTTCAAATTGTTGCCAGCTAACATCCTCAAGTAGCAATTGCTGTCCCGGTTGAATCCTCAATTGTCTTAACTCTAATAGCATAAAGATTCATCCAATCCTTTGATTAGAATATAGCGAAAAATAGTAAAGCTGTTTCTGGAAGTTTCCTTGTTTTATAGCAGTTGCATTCGATAGTTAGGACGTTTTTGATGTTGACAGTAGGTAATTTGCGGGACTTACGCAGGCATATTTTTTGGCGTAGGGGAGGCAAAATGCGGTGTAGATTTTCTGACTGCATTATTGCCGTTGCGTGAGGTGCGAAAATATTTGAACGTAGCAATAAGACTTATAACGTCACGCACCAATCACCGATTGTGACAATTGCGTAAGTCCTGTATACGTAGTTTCCTATATGGTTACGGGCATCCTCATACCATGATTATGATGCGAAAACTAGGAATTGGGAGATATATACCCAAAGTTTTCGCTTTTTTCAATTCCCTAAGTTTTCATCCCCCCAGCAGCAAATTTAACGAGGCGAGCAATGGCATTTTCTACTTCTTCTGGGGAATTTCCCGTTATCAACTTTCCTGATTGACCAATTTGATTTAAGGTACGGACTAATAACGCTACTACTAAATCTAATTTCCACTCTAGCTCTAAACGTGTTTGATTGGGAAACGCTCGCTGTAGAATATCCAAAAAACGTTGTTGACTTTCATGAAATTGCTTGTCTGCAAGTACCTGTATCGGTAAAGGTTCCACACGAGAACGACCTACAAATTGAGCGCGAATCATTCCAGATTCTCCCATTTGTGATACCATCCTCAGTGGAGGAGCAAAAAAAGCTTCCATTATATTTTCTACAGATGGCGGTTCGTTTTGATGTTGATATTTCGCCAAGTGCTGTAGTTGAGCTGGTACCATTTGCCTGGCAACTCTGCGCGCCACAGCAACGAAAAGCTCTTCTTTTGAGCCAAAATGGTAGTGTATCGCAGCAATATTAACCTCTGCTTCTTTAATTACTCCCCGCAAAGTTGTCCCTGCATAGCCTTTTTCAGCAAATTGTCGCTCGGCAACGTTAAGTATTTGCTCTTTTGTATCAGTCCCTGTTGTATTTATTTTCATTTCAATAAAACGTTTGAATATATTTTTCGCTAAAGAACCTAGTGAAGCCGAACTGAATTAACTTTTTGGTACGTTACCATAACATCACACTGCTATGTAGGGCTTGCAAATTCCCAGCTTCCATTCCTTGAGCAAATTTAACTAAACAAGTTATTTCAATTTCTACTTCCTCCCCAGAATCTTCTTCTATCAGCTTACCCGATTCACCTACCTGTTTTAAAGTACAGGGGATTATATCCAGGACTTACGCAATTGTCACAATAAACAGATGATGCGTGACACTCCAACCAGTGATTACTTATTGGAATTACCCAATAGACTAATCTGTATACGGATGAGCCATTTTGTATCAAACGTATGATTGACAATAGTTAAGACCTAAGTTTTAATCATGTGTATGAAGAACCTTTGTTAAGACATAACTCCTTCACTGGAGATAAACATGATGAACCCAGATTTTACCCAGCGTTCTGAGATAGCAAAAGATGGAAAACCGTTTGAGGAGGAATATAGTCAAGAATCAAAGAATTTAAATGAATATCCTCAACAGCCAAATAATTTAAAGGGTAATTCCCAGCTACCTCGCTATGGGATATTAGCTTTGCTCGGGTTGATGGTAGTCATGGGAACAGTGTTTGCAGTTAATAATCAAACAAAATCAGAAACCGAGGAAGTTACTACAGCTCGTCCATTGCCAGTAAAGACTTTACGGGCAGAACCAGTAAAATCCTATCAAGTGTTGCGTACTTACACTGGTGAAATTGCAGCAATTCGGACTAGTGAGTTAGGATTTGAGAGAAGTGGGAAGCTAGTTAATGTTTTTGTCAAAGAAGGGGACATAGTTAAATCGAAACAGCCGATTGCCAAGCTTGATACTAGTAATTTGGAGATGCAGAAATTACAGTTGGAGGCTCAAAAAGCTCAAGCACAGGCTAGATTAGATGAATTGATAGCAGGTCCAAGACAACAAGATATTGCAGCTGCTCGCGCAACAGTTGAAGATCTCAAACAGCAGTTGCAGTTGCAAAGGACAAAGCTTAAGAGAAGAAAGTATCTCTATGGTGAGGGAGCGATTGCGCGAGAACAGCTTGATGAAATAGCTTTCGGTGCAAATTCCTTAGTTGCTCGTTTGCAACAATCCCAGAGTAACTTAGATGAACTATTAGCAGGAACTCGTACAGAGCAGGTAGCCGCCCAGAGAGCTGCTGTCAAACAGTTAGAAGCGAGTATATCAGACTTAAAGATTACAATTGCCAAAAGTACAATTAAAGCTCCCTTTGGGAGTATTGTTTCTGCTCGCCAAATCGATGAAGGAACAGTAGTTAATTCAGGTCAAGCAGTGGTGCGTTTGGTAGAAAACACTAGCCCAGAAGCCAGAATTGGAATGCCTACTACAGTTGTAAATCGATTGCGAGTTGGTAGTCGTCAAACGGTAGAGATTAATAACCAAAATTATTCGGCACAAGTAACATCGATTTTGCCAGTAGTTAATCCCACTACTCGCACTCAAGTAGTTGTCTTCAAACTGGATTCTTCTAGAATATTAAAAGTTAATCCTGGTCAAACAGTCCGGTTAAAACTTACCGATACAATTCCTACCCAAGGATTTTGGTTGTCTAATAAAGCCCTAACTCAAGGATTGCGAGGACTTTGGAGTTGTTATGTTTTAACTAAACCCAATGCAGAGAATACAAATATCCCGAAAAATGCATTTCTACTTGAGCAGCGCAGCGTAGAAATATTGCATCAAGAAAGCGACAGAGTTTTAGTCCGGGGTACTCTACAACCCGGAGATAGGATTGTTGCTAACGGTGTTCATCGCCTAATTCCCGGTCAGATGGTACGTCAGATTGGGGAGTGAACCAGAGGTAATCGGTAATGGGTAATCGATCAAAAAAATAGAAAAATACCAACAAAGAAAGAAGGAAATAGGAGAGAGGTTTACCAGAAAGGTTCCTGTGTAAAAATTTTACTTGACCAACATCCTCTTATATGAAATCCGGATGAGAACGTTACCGCAAAAACCTCACCCCCTTCCCCTCTGGTTACTAAGGAGAAAGGGGTGTCCACACCGACGGGGTGAGGTGACGACAATATGGTAAGTCTCGCAAGCGGATTTGATATTAGTCCTAGTTTGCTCGGAAATACCAATTGAATAGGAAAAACAATTAATTTTTTACCAATTAACTATTACCTATTAATCATGACTCTTCCCTTTTTTCGTAATGTTCGCTTGCTGATTCTAAGTATCATATTAATACTGTTTTGGGGATTTTCTGCGTATCAATCCTTACCACGCCAGGAAGATCCAGAATTAGTAGGGCGGACTGCTGTGATTACAACCCTATTTCCAGGAGCTAGCGCCGAACGTGTAGAAGCATTAGTAACAGAAGTTATCGAGTCAGAAATATCTGAAGTTGAGGAAATTAGAACTGTCACATCTGATTCTCGGGTTGGTTTATCTTCAGTTTCGGTTGAACTTAAGGAAACTGTAATTGATGCAGAACCAATTTGGACGCAGATACGGGATAGATTAGCTGATGCAAGGGTGCAATTCCCTACAGCTGCGTTATCACCAAATTTAGATCAACCACAGATGCGAGCTTTCACCGTAATTGCATCTTTGATTTGGGAAGGAGAAGACCAACCTAATTATGCAATTTTACGGCGCTTTGCCGAAGAACTTGATGTTCAACTGCGAGGGGTAGCAGGAACCGAAGAAGTAGATACCTTTGGCTTTCCTTCGGAGGAAATAACTGTTGAAATCAACCCATCCAATTTAGCAGCATTGGGATTAAATACTCAACAATTATCACAACAAATCCAACAAAGTGATGCCAAAACAAGCGCAGGACAACTTCGCAGTCCCGATAATACTTTAGCGATTGAGGTAGAGGGGGAACTTGACTCTTTAGAACGAATTCGTCAAATTCCGATTTCTTCAACTGCAAACGGACAGTTTACCCGCTTGGGAGACATTGGGCAAGTTAGTAGAGGTATCAGACAACCAGTAACAGATTTGGCTGTGATAGGTGGAAAGCCATCTGTAGCCTTGGGAGTGTTGATGGAATCTGGGAATCGGGTTGATTTGTGGGCAAAAAAAATTCGCTCTTTATTAGATAATTTTCGGACACGCTTACCAAATGGGGTTAAATTAGAGGTTATTTTTGATCAAAGTAGCTACGTGGAAACACGTCTAGATAATTTAATCTCTAACTTAATATTTAGTGGTGTCCTTGTAATTATCGTGACTTTCTTGGGAATGGGTTGGCGCTCTTGTCTGATTGTCGGTACTGCCTTACCATTAACTGTATTTGCGGTATTTGGGGAATTACAATTTTTGAATATTCCCATTCACCAAATGTCAGTCTCAGGGTTAATTATCGCCTTGGGGTTGTTAATTGACAATGCAATTGTGGTTGTAGACGAGATTAAAGTTGAGCTGCAAGCAGGGCTAAAGCCGAAAGATGCTGTGGTGAAAACAGTTAATTATTTAAGAGTTCCTCTGGTGACATCAAGTGTAACCACAATACTCACCTTCTTACCAATTGCCCTATTGTCGGGGGGAGCGGGCGAATTCGTTGGTTCCATTGCTTGGGGCGTGATTATGTCCCTGGTTTCTTCGTTAGCGATATCTTTAACAATAATTGCCGCACTTTCCGGGCGTTTTCTCAGTCAAAGTGGAATCGAACCAGAAAGTTATGTTAATACCCGCAAATCCCGTAAATCTCTATTATCAAAACTAAAAAATCCGGATGCTTGGTGGAATGGGGGCTTTTCTTCAGCTTTTTTAGGCCGGATTTACCGCAAAACTTTAAGTTGGACTACAAAGCAACCTATAATTGCCATTGTCTTAACATTTGCATTGCCCGTAGTCGGGTTTATAAATATAAGTTCCGTACCAGAACAGTTTTTTCCTTCCCTAGATCGCGATCAGTTTCAGATTGAAGTAGAGTTTTCTGCTCAAACTTCTATTGCTCAAACTCGTTCGGATGTACTGCGCGCTCGTCAGTTGATTCTCCAGCATCCGCAAGTAGAAGAAGTTCACTGGTTTGTTGGGGAAAATGCTCCCAAGTTCTACTATAACTTGACTGGCGGCATGGAAAATGCTGCTTACTATGCCCAGGCAATGGTGCAGTTAACTTCTGATCAGGGGGTTACGAAACTAATTCGTACTTTACAGCAAGAATTAGATGATTCTTTTCCCCAAGCACGGGTGTTAGTCAAACAATTAGAACAAGGTCCTCCATTTGATGCTCCCGTGGAAATGCGTATTTATGGCCCGGATATACAACAATTGCGAATATTAGGGGCTCAAGTCAGGGAAATTTTAACGCAGATACCTAATGTTACCCATGTACGGGATGATTTGACGGAAGTTTTGCCTAAATTGGGATTAACTGTAGACGAAGAACAAGCGCGGTTAGTAGGACTTGATAATACAGCGATCGCTCAACAGTTACAAAATTACTTGGAAGGTTCCGTTGGGGGTTCGATTCTCGAATCCACGGAAAACTTGCCAGTGCGAGTTCGTATTGCAAATGCTAACCGAGGAGACTTATCTGAAATTGCTTCTCTTAATTTACAACCCAATCAACAAGGTGTTGGTTCGGAACTTTCCCTGCGCCCCTTATCAGCGTTAGGTAATTTTAACCTGGTACCTCAATTAGCTAAAATCTCTAGACGTAACGAACAACGAGTCAACACCGTTCAAGCTTTTATTTCTGCTGGAATTCTACCGTCAACGGTTCTAGAAGAGTTACAGAAACGTCTTGAAGCCAAAAAATTTGCATCCGAACTTTCCCCAGGATATAGGTACGAGTTTGGCGGCGAAGAAGCAGAACGAAGCCGAGCTGTGGGAAACCTAGTGTCAACCGTAGGATTACTATTGTTGATGATGATAATCACACTAGTATTATCTTTAGGTTCATTTCGACTTGCTGGTATTGTCTTTGCTGTTGGTGTTGGATCTGTGGGTTACGCTTTATTTTCGTTATGGGCTTTTGGTTCCGTATTCGGATTTATGGCAATTGTAGGCACAATGGGTTTAATCGGTGTTGCTATTAACGGTGCCATTATCATTTTGTCAGCTTTTAATGAAGACAAACAAGCGCGTCAAGCAGATGTAAAAGCGGTGCAAGAGGTTGTAGTTAAAGCTACTCGTCACGTATTAACTACAACTATTACTACAATGGTAGGCTTTATTCCGCTAATCACCGACGGTGGTAGTTTTTGGCGACCTCTAGCAATTGCCATTGCTGGTGGTATCGGCGGTTCTCCTTTTCTGGCTCTGTATTTTACCCCTGCTGCTTATTTATTGGTGAAAAAACTGAGAAAGAATATTCGTAAACCACGACAACATCAGGGCGCATAATGAGCTTGATAAGCAAATTTTTCTAGTTTCGACCAAATAAACATAGTAGTTATAGCATTACGCGCGAGTAATAAGTAATAAGTAATAAGTAATAAGGGATAAGGAATAATATCATGTCCGGGGGCATACCCATAGTATGTCATTGCGAGTGGAACGAAGTGAAACGACGCAATCACAGGGTCTTTGGGATTGCTTCCTTCGGTCGCAATGACGGTTATTTAAACGGACATGATATAAGTTAAAAAAATTGCCAGCAAGTTCATCCCTAGTTTTTCTCGATTGCTAGGTATATTAAAAATCAAGTTCCACAAATCAAGTTTAAATTATATAAATCAGATTGATTATGTGGAGCAATTATTGACAAAATTATTCCTAAGACTAATCTAAAAAAATGTCTAATATTATCATGTCCAAAAAAAACATCAAAACAATTTTTACTTTTGGCATAGCTGTTGCTTCTTCTGTGCTTGCTGTTGCCAACACTGCCCAAGGAGCAACAAATTATCGCCTGAAAACCATGTTTACCGGCAGTGATAAATGCTTGGATATCATTAATGATGCTCAAGACAATAAACCCATTATGGCTGACTGTGGTAATTTTTCAGGACAATTTTGGCAAATACAAAAAACAAACAAATCTGGATATTATCGTCTGAAAACCTTGTTTACCGGAAGTGATAAATGCTTGGACATCATTAATGATGCTCAAGACAATAAACCCACTATGGCTAAATGCGGTAATTTCTCAGGACAGTTTTGGCAAATACAAAAAACAAACAAATCTGGATATTATCGCCTGAAAACCATGTTTACCGGAAGTGATAAATGTTTAGATATCATTAATGATGCTCAAGACAATAAACCCATTATGGCTAAATGTGGTAATTTTTCAGGACAATTTTGGCAAATACCTAATTTTTAACAAACCACCTGAGCTAATTTTGGATTTTATATCATGTCCGTTTAAATAACCGTCATTGCGACCGTTCGCTGAAAGCGTTCTCGCAGAGTAGGGAAGCAATCCCAAAGACCTTGTGTTCGCGGAGCGTGCCCGTTAGGGCTTATGCGTCGTTTCACTTCGTTCCACTCG
>JASJCX010000127.1 GCA_030065255.1 Calothrix sp. MO_167.B42
CCCAAACTTATTACTTATTACTTATTACTTATTACTTATTACTTATTATGGCCTGTAAACCCTTAACTAATCTTTCGATTCCTTCTTTCGCCGTATCTTTTTGCAGCGCACCATAGGCTACCCGTAAATAACATCCGTCATTCATACCAAAGGTTGTACCAGGAATAACTGCAACTTGATGCTCGTAGATTAGTTTTTTGACTAACTCAAATGCATCCATGGGAGTATGAACCTTGAGAAAAAAATAAAAAGCCCCATCCGCAGGAGCAATGGTACATAATCCTTGTAAGGGTTTGAGTAACTCCATCACCATTTCTCGCACCTGTGCTAAGGCTCCAATGTTATCCTGTAAATAATTGGGTTGTGCTTGCAATGCACCCAAAGCCCCATACTGGGAAATTACAGGGGGACAAATCAAGATGGTATCTTGAACTTTCTGGACTGATGCTAGGAGTTTACGAGGAATTACCATGTAACCAATGCGCCAACTCGCAAAACCATAGGCCTTAGACAGACTGTAGAGAGAAATGGTATGTTGGCTACTATTAGGGAATGCACCAGGGGAAGTATGTTTTACCCCATTATAAGTAAAGTATTCATAGGCCTCATCACTGATATGATAGATATTGCGATCGCTACAAATTTGGTTAACTTGTTGTAAGGCTGTTTGGGGATAAACAGCACCCGTGGGATTATTAGGAGAAATGGTAACTACTGCACGGGTTTTAGGGGTAATTGCGTTAGTAATTGCACGGGGACGCAGTTGATAATTATCATCGGTTTTGACCAATATTGGACGACATCCCGCCATAGAAATTGCCATTTCATGGTTGAAATAATAGGGAGTATTGAGAATAATTTCATCTCCAGGGGAAGTTATGGCTAGGATGGCATTCATAAACGCCATATTACTGCCCGCAGTCACAATTATACTATTTTCTTGGCGAATTTCAATCTGATTAAATGTTTGTAATTTTGTTGTCAATGTTGTGATTAAAGGAGGAATTCCTTCCACAGCTTTGTAAAGATTATTCCCGGATTTAGTGAAGAATTTAGATACAAAATTCATTGCTTCGGGGGGAGGAGAATAGGATACAACTCCTTGTCCCAAGGAAATCGTTTCCGGACAACTTTTAATCAATTCACCAACCACAGGAATAATCGGCGACTGTACCGCCTCCATCCGCGAAAAGAAAGATTTCATGGAATACACTTAAATATTTTTACTGGATAACCCCATAATTTCACTAATCACATTATAGTGAATTTGTCTAGGTACTAAATGACTTAAATTGAATTATACTTCTATTATTTATATAGTTTTATTGATGATTTATTCACTAAATCTTTACCGGATTATAGAGACATAAACCTAATCAAATATTTATACTTAAGAAGTAAATTATTGAAAGAAATTTTTGACTTAATAGGGAACTTCAGAAATATTTAGTCAGTCAGGTGAGGTGGTGGCTGAAAAGTCCAATGTAATGTGTTCACTTAATTACTGTGAAGTCAACATTTAAGAGGAGTTACTATGGTATTCCAGAGAAATTTTTTACAACTTTCTTTAACGGGTATGGCAATTTTTGCTAGTACTTTCGCTAGTAGCCTTCCAGTTAGGGCAGAAGATAGCTTGCTCAATCAAATTAAAACAGACAACTCAGCCTATACAATAGTCCAACGATTCGATAGAGATTATGACAGATTCGATAGAGACTATGACAGATATAGAAGAAGGGACAGAAGAAGGGGTAGAAGATACGGAAGGAGGGATAGAAGGGATAGATATGACTATTGTATGGACAGAGCCGACAGTAGACGGGAAAGAAGAAAATGTAGAAGAAAGTATGATAAAGACGATGACAGATACGATAGGGATAAAGATCGCGATAGTATGCGCGATCGTATCCGCGATCGTATTGGGGGTAGAAATGGCTCTGGAAGGAGCGGAATCCGCGATCGCATCTTTGATCGTATCCGTAACAGATAAAGATAAAATGATTTTAATCGATTAAATAAGATATTCAAAATCCCCTTGGTGGTAATTGCCATTAAGGGGATTTTTATTTTCCACTCTTTTGAGTATGCATATACTTAAATATAGCAGCAATGTTACGAGCATCATCAATTCCCCGATGGTGTATACCTTGCAACTCCATACCTAGATGCTGTAAAGCTTGCGCCATACCAAATTTTCTGGATACTCCTAAATATTCGGAAAATTCCTGTTTAATATTTCTATGCTCATCAGCAAAAGGATAGGGAACTTGATGCAATTTGCAATCTTGAATAAACTGAGTTTTGTCATAGTTTCCCCAAGAACAAAATATATAATTGGGAAAAGAAACCATCCATTCTTGGAATCGAGTAATTACTTGGGGGAAAGTAGGAGCTGTATCTACATCCTGCTGCTTAATTGTGGTTAATTCCGTGCAAAAATCCGTTAATTGGGGATGAATTATTGGTTTGATAAATTGCTGAAATTCAGAATCAATATTCCATGTGGAACGATTTAACATTACTGCTCCAATTTCGATGATTTCCATTTGATGACGGGGAACACTACCATCCTTTGAGCAGGTTGCTTCTAAATCAATGATGAGAAAATATCTGTTCTTTGTCATTTATCACTGGTAAAAGGTTTTAGCCAACCCAATTTTATTGATAAGTCTAAACATTTGGCTGTAAAAAAGAAACATAACAAACTTTCCATTGCTAAAGAGATCGCAGGGATTAAAGGGCGATGGAGATTTAAGCTCATATCGATTTGAGTTAACCCCCTGACTAAACCAAACGCAAGCACAGCACCGGATTTGAGATGGGGATTTTCATCTTGGCGGATAATATAGCGGTAGGCGATCGCAAATAAAAACCCAGAAAACCCAGCGGAGGCAGCACTGAAAAACCAGCGTAAATCTAATACATATCCATGGCTATAACTCAGTAATTGCAGGTATGGATTGAAGATTAGGAAATCGATCCCAGCTGTAATCCCAAACGCAAATAATAGGCATAAACCCCCAATAGTACCTGCTTTGAGGGATTCAATACGTTCTGCTATGGGGGTAAAACTACCAATATTACTCATTTAACCTTTTATTTTCACCTTTTGACTGACGCAAAGCAGTTGACTATTCCCAGTATGATAAAGATTGAAGTCGTTTTGTAAGTTTGCACAAAATATCGCTATGATTTTGACACTAGGTTGGGTTTCATTGCTGACTCTTTTCACATGGTCGATCGCTATGGTAGTTTGGGGACGCAACGGACTATAAGAGAACCGTGGAAAGTCCATTCCTAAGTATTTTGGCTCTAGTAGCCTTTGTACTGCTCGTAGCAGTTACAACTGGTATTGGTTATTTAACCTTAGCAGGTTGGCGCGATCGTCGTCGCCAAGAACAAGAAAAACGCGAACTCCGACAAACTACCTCCAGACGGCGATAGTTTCGGAAATTTTGATGATTTCCCTCGTTTTAACGGTGGGGAGACAGTCTCTCCCCACCGTTATCCGTTGTCTATTTTAGATTTTAGATTTTAGATTTTGGATTTTGGATTTTGGATTTCCCCCAAAATTGAGGGATTTAGGGGGCTGGATTTTGGAGTAAGTCGGCGTAAAAAAATTTAAGGTATGTCATTGTGTTAGTGCAGTTCCTCTGAAAGAGGCGTGGAACGAAGTGAAACGTAAAGCCTACGGCATAGCTTCGCTTAACGCGGAGCGTGTCCGTCAGGACTCAGCAATCCCAAGGGTGTTGTGCTAGTTTACATTCCGTTACATAGTGATGTTTATTTGTGCCGACTTGCTTAAGTCACAATACCGTTAAGCGGTGAAAACTAAAACTGGCGTAGGTTGGGTTGAGGGACGAAACCCAACAAAGTCCTGACAATGTTGGGTTTTGCTATCGCTCAAACGCCACTTGCGACAACGCGGGGAACCCGCGCAAAGCAGTGGCTCCCCAACCTTGTATCTTAGAAGTAGTGGTAGACCGTCCCAACCAAGGTTCAAGAAACCGTATTGGATTAAGTCAAACAATTTTAGATTGACAACTGACAACTGACAACCAACAACTAAAAATTTTATACCAGTATCCAAAGTTAAGATACGTAAACTTAGTTCATAATTCTTGATAATTATGGCTCCTGGTTTGTATGAAGATTAAGATTGAGCAAGGTGTACAAACCTTAAGGAATATCTCTGTGCCATCATTTTTAGGTCTTTGCTAGCAAGATCTAGGAATAAGTCAGGACATATTTTTGTTTGTTTAAGCAAATAATTATTAAGTTCTGTAACAATTGGCAATATTCCTTTTCAGCTTTCATTTTGAAACAGGAGATACCATTAAATGGTTTTTGGCCCAGCTTCGCGCTTAGGCGTAAGCCGATTTGACGAAACCCCACCAGTGGAATGGGTTCCTGGTAGTTCACCAGAAGACCTAGACATCATCATCCAAGCAGTTTACCGCCAAGTTTTGGGAAATGCTTATGTGATGGAAAGTGAAAGGCTTTCTGTTCCGGAATCCCAGTTTAAGCGCGGTGAATTGAGCGTCCGCGATTTCGTGCGGGTGGTGGCAAAATCGGATTTATATCGTTCTCGCTTTTTCACCAGTTGCGCTCGCTATCGGGCAATTGAATTGAATTTCCGCCATTTGTTGGGGCGTACCCCATACGATTTGGAAGAAATGCGGGCACACAGCACTATCCTCGATACCAAAGGATTTGAAGCTGACATCGACTCCTATCTAGATAGCGACGAATATCAAAACGCCTTTGGTGAAGACTTTGTACCTTACATTCGCGGCTACAAAACCGAAGCTTGTGAAAGTATGGTGCAATTTACCCACCTGTTCCAAATGGTGCGTGGTGCTTCCACCAGCAGCTTGAAAGGAGATTTAGCTGGTAAACAACCTAAATTAAACAGCTTGGTGATTAATAAAACACCAACTCCCGTAGTTTCACCTGCAAGTGATGGTGCCACATTCCGCAATCCTCCCCTTGGTTCTAGAACCCGTCATGGCGTGGGTGCTAGTGCAGAAGGTAAGGTATTCCGGGTTGAGGTTACTGCTTATAAATCAAATGCGGTAAATCGAGTCTCCAAATTCCGCCGCTCTAACCAAGTATTCCTAGTACCTTTTGACAAGCTCTCTGAACAATACCAGAGAATTCACAAGCAGGGTGGTGTAATTGCCAGTATTACCCCTGTGAACTAGAGTAGTTGACAAATTTAGGAGACATTGATGGCAAGCCCCGATATATACGAATTATGGCCCACTAGTTCAGTGGAAGAAGTCCAGAACGCTATTCGTGCAGTTTATCGCCAAGTCTTGGGTAATCCCCATGTGATGGAAAGCGAACGCCTAGTAACTGCCGAATCCCAATTGTGCGATCGCAGCATCACAGTGCGCGATTTTGTGCGCGCAGTAGGTAAGTCAGACTTTTACCGCAGTCGGTATTTTGAAAAGTGTGCCCCTTACCGCTTCGTAGAATTGAATTTCATGCATTTCCTCGGTCGCGCTCCCCAATCCCAGGAGGAAGTTTCCGAGCATATCGTTCGCTGTATTGAACAAGGATATGAAGCAGAAATAGATTCTTACATCGATAGCGACGAATACCAAGCTAGCTTTGGTGAAAACATCGTCCCTTATTATTGCGGTGAAACCACCCAAGTTGGTCAGAAGCAGGTAGCTTATAACCGGATGTTTGCTGTTGATAGGGGTTATGCTCAAATTAGCAGTGCTGTTAAAAGCTCTCAGCTAGTGTATGCCGTTGCAACCAACAGTGCTACTGGTATTAAGCCTCCCACATCTGGTAAATCCCCTGGAGCTTATGTAGCTACAGAAAAGATGTTCAAAATTACGGTTACTGGTTCTAAATTTGACAGTCCCCGTCGCCGTAGCAGTACAGAATATCTAGTTTCTGGTAGCAATATGACCCCACAAATTCAGCGAATTAATCGCACATCTGGCAAAATTGTCAGCATTACTGAGGTAGTGTAAACCCATACTCTCTCAAATTGTAGAGATGTAATGGGAGGTATGGCTTCCTATTATGTCTCTACAAAATTGTGAATTTTCACTTCACGATTACAGCTGTGTCATTTAATGATGATGCGAGCAATTGAAAAAGTTTAGTTAACAAACCATAAAATTCACTTGACATAGGAGAAATTCCCATGGCTCTTTGGGTAGCTGATGCTGAAATTGTAGAATTGCGCCCCAATGCTACAGAAGACGACTTACAAGCAGTAATTCGGGCAGTCTATAGACAGGTGTTGGGCAATGTCCATGTAATGGAAAGCCAGCGTGTAGATAGTGGAGAATCCTTACTACGGAACGGGGATATTACCGTCAGAGGTTTTGTGAGATTGGTGGCTCAATCTGAGCTATATCGTTCCCTGTTCTTTGAAACATCATCTCCCTATCGTTTTATCGAGTTAAACTTCAAGCATCTTTTAGGACGCGCTCCAGCGGATCAAACAGAAATTGCCGCTCATGTTTTAACCTATAAAGAGCAAGGTTATGCAGCAGAGATTGATTCTTACATCGATAGCGATGAGTATCTATCTAATTTTGGTGAAAATGTAGTTCCCTATACTTGTGGTAACCGCACCCAAGCCGGAATGAAAAATGTTAGCTTTAACCGTACTTTTGCTTTAAATCGGGGATTTGCTGCCAATGATATTGGTAAGCAGGCAAAATTAATTAGTGATGTTGGTAGTAATCTATCCACAAAAATCACTGCCCCTGCCAGTGGTTCTGGTGCCATTGATAGCACTGGTAAGCGATTCCGTATTACTGTAGCCAAAGCCAGCTATGGACCTAGGGTAACTCAAAGTAAACAAAGCTTTGATGTAAACTATAGCCAGATGTCTCAGAAAATTCAGAACATCCAAAAAACAGGCGGCAAAATCCTTAACATTACCGAGGCGACTCGCTATTAAGTAAAATCGAGATTGGTAAATTGGTTTTACTATCGGCAAAACAGTGGATAGGTAAATCAGATATCTAATCTAAAATTACTACTCAACAATTAGTTTCTAGTAATTAGTTGTTATCTAGAGTGGACATTTTAGTTAGTGACTAATTACTAGGAACTACATAAATTAATTTTAAATACACAATTTTGTCTGCCCCAGCAATGGTTGATATACAAGTGTCAACTGAATTTGGCGGGCTGTCTGCACCAACTTTACGACTAATTTACCGAGGTTTTTTGATATGTCAGGTATGACCACTACTGGACTCCCTAAGTTTAGCGATTATAGCGATCGCAATGTTGTAATTCAAGTTACAAAATTGTGTCGTCAGGATGTGATGAAGACTAGTAACTACCAGGTGAAAGTACCTTTTAGCAGTATGTCTGGGACAATACAAACTATTCACCGTATGGGTGGAAAAATTGCCAGCATTACTGTAGACCCTTCATCAGTTGATATCCCGGAACAAGGGGAAGGACAAGGGGAAGGATAAAAAAGGATAAGAATCAATTTCCATCAGCTATCAGCTATCAGCCATAATTTTGTGGGTATGTGCTCGATAGTGCGGACTCATGACAAAATAGTGTTTTCCACATTTAGTTTGAGTGAAAACTGCAAACTGGAAGCTGGAAACTGGTAACTGATTACAAGAGGTATTTTTTATGGCGGGTATGACTACTACTCTGAGCTTTAATAATGTCAGTGATTATAACAGTCGCATTGCATTAGTTAAAGTAGCGGCTGCATTTCCATCCAATGTGATGCGAAGAAATCCTTACACGATCAAGGTTCCTGTTAGCCGTCTATCCCAAACTTTACAAAGAATTAGCCGTGCAGGTGGCAAAGTACAAAGTATCACCATACAATCTCCTAGCTATGGAGAGGTTAATTCTGGAGTATCTTCCCCTGAGCTTAGAGTAGTAGATGTACCTGCCAACTCTGCTGCGCCATCATCAGCTGACACAGAACAAGTAGAAAGTGTTAGCCAAGAGACTCCTGTGGAGCATCACCACACGGAAACTACAGCCAATATTCCTGTCCCTGAAGAAACTACGGAAAATCCAACAAATTCTGTCCCCGAGGCAGAAACTACACAAGAAACAACAGACAATCAAACAACTCCTGTCCCTGAGGCAGAAACTACACAAGAAACAACAGACAATCAAACCACTCCTGTCCCCGAGGCAGAAACTACAGAAGAAACAACAGACAATCAAATAACTCCTGTTCCTGAAATTGACAGCGAAGAATATGCAGCCAATATTGGTGGAAATGGAGAAAGCAAGGGATTTATGTCTAATATTGGAGCCAAATTAACACAAATAACCAAGACCAATAAATCTAACAAAAAAACCACTGGTAAGCAGGACAAAAAATCTAAACGGAAACGCAAAAATTGATGGATATTACTCAGTTTGTTGAGCAATCATTTGGTCGCTGGCGATCGCAACGCAGCGCCCATCACCTAGCCTTCGGTCACTTTGAAGCAGTAGAATCTACAATTGATATTGTGGCAGTAGCTGCAAATGACCAAAGAGTCATTGAACTGTGTAAATCCTACGATGTAGACCCCCAAACAGCAATCAGCCCTTTTCAAATGAGTTGGAAAGGTCACTCCGACTGGGATGACGACGAAGTGATGGAAGGGAGTTGCATTCTCATCCCAATTCCCGATCGCGATCGCCCCAATCACGGCAAATTACTCCGAGATCAAGGATATGCGGAAACTGTGGCTGCTGCTGGCAACTATCACTTAACAGAAGATGGTACTTTTGTATTAACCACTGAATACGATCGCGCCGCAGCAGAAGAAAAAATTTGGTTTGTCACTCCTAATTTACGGTGTCGAGTATCTTTGATTAAAACCAGCAAAGGTACCGGTGTTGTCACCGCCTCTTTTTCTTCGGAAATTCGTTCTTTGAATGATAAAAGTGGCAATTAAGCCGGTAATTATTTAAGATAGTACTTATTAACAAATCACTAGCTTTTGATGCGATTTAAATAGGATTTGAACCATGACCATATCGCTCAACAAAAACCAGTTACAAGCCAGTGATTTGATAACTCTGGCCCATTGGATGGCAGGGGATTTTAGTAACAAAAAACAATCATTTGTTAATCCCCAACAGTATGCTCATATTCACGTTTTTTTCCGTCCCTTACCCTTTGAATTTTTTAACGGGATCGGTTTTTATTCCGAGCAAGTTTATGACTATGATTTGTGGACTCCTTATCGCCAAGGAATCCATAAATTAATAGACCAAGATAAGCAAATTTATATCGAAAATTATAGTCTTAAAGACCCAATCCTTTACGCCGGTGCAGCCCGGGAATTAGATATCCTCAAAACAATTACCCACGAGTGTCTGGAGCGGCGTTACAATTGTTCCATGATTTTTCAACGGGACGGAGAAATGTTTCGTGGAGGGGTGGAACCGGGAAATCGCTGCGTAATTGAAAAACAAGGATGTCCAACATATTTAGTGAGTGAGGTGGAAATCACCCAAACGACCTGGAAAAGCCTCGATCGGGGTATGCATCCTGAAACCCATGAACAAGTTTGGGGTTCCCAGCATGGCCCTTTATGCTTTGAGAAAATACAAAGTTTTGCAGACGAAGTTCCCGTTATTAACTGTAGCAATGGACATATTGGTTAGGACAGTTGAGGAGATGAGGGGATAAGGGAGTAATATTTTTAACTCTTAACTGTCAACTATCAACTGTCAACATCAAAAACGTCCTAACCATCTTGGCAACTGCCATAAATCAAAATAAGTCGTCAATTCAAAATAAAATGAGTGGGAAGCAACCATGTTATTAGCGATGTTGCCGCCAGAAGCTCAAAAAAAGATGCAATGTTGGATTCGGAGCCGCCATTTAATTTGTTCGGGTAATTTCTTTGTCTTTGAAACAGTAGATTATACGGCTGTAGAGAGATTTTCTGAGTGCATTACCACTTTAGGAGGTGCTTTCATCTCAGTGGACGCAGTGGACAAAATTTGGATGGGTGACCACCGCCAAGTTATTCTTTATAGGGCTAAAGCAAGTTTACATACACCATGCCATAACCTCAAACAATACTGGATTAAGTATGGCAGTTTTCACACCAGATTCGACCGAGATTCAGCATAGATTATGTTTCCAAAGACCCAGCTAACAGCGATGATATCATCATAAAAACTAGTTATTAAAAATTAACTTGCACCGGTGCCATAAAGTTTAATGATAATAATGGCAGATTTTTTTCGTTGATAAAAACCATTCTCTAAACATATCAAGCCTCAATATTTTTTCAACAATATTTAATTAGGAGATTTTTCAATTGGTTAGTAGTTTTGTTAACCCAGTAATTAATCCTGAATCAAAATTGGGTGTCAGTTCATTTGACGATACAGATCCTGTGCGTTTATGGCAAAATCCTTCAGAAGAAAATTTAAATACTGTAATTCGAGCTATTTATAAACAAGTTTTAGGTAACGCCCATGTAATGGAAAGCGAACGGTTAGTTGTGCCCGAATCCCAACTCAAACAGGGAGACATCACCGTGCGTGAGTTTGTGCGTCAGATTGCTTATGCCGATCTTTACCGTTGCCGATTTTTCGATAGTTGTCCTCGCAATCGGGCGATTGAGTTAAATTTTAAACACCTACTTGGACGGGCTCCCGAAAGTTATGAAGAAATTACAGCCCATACCCATTTGTTAGATAAATCGGGTTATGAAGCTGAAATTGATTCCTACATTGATAGTGATGAATATTTCAATAATTTTGGGGATGATACAGTCCCCTATTATCAGGGATATAAAACCCAAACTGGTAAAAAAATGGTTGGGTTTACCCATATGTTCCAACTGTTAAGGGGTGCTTGCAGTAGTGATAAAGATATCGCCACAAACAATAGCTCTCGCTTAAATCGCTCCATTATGGAGAATACCCCCAGTGAGATTCTTCCTGTTAAAGGTGTCTCCTTTCCCTGGCAACCTCCTATTGCCTATGCCATGGATGCAAATGACATAATCGCCAAGGTTCTGGGCTTGAAGAAAGATCCACTTGCCAAATCTGAATCCACAAACTTTCAAACCGGCGTTGATTACTCAACAGGTAAATTGGCTTTAGCTCGCCAACAAGCCCAAGCAGCCTTGCAACAACAAATTCAAGAACAGTCAGAGGTAATTGCCACATTACAGCAGCAACTCGCCGAACTACGACCATTTGCCAGTATTGCTGCTTCTCAATTCAATCAGGGGGGATTTTCTGGTATTGCATCTGTAAGTACCTCTACAGGTAATGGGGAAACCACAGATACTTACAATGCTTTGCAACAAAAATTTGCACAACAAGAACAAGCGATCGCTGATTTACGACAACAAATTGCTGATGCTCGACCCCTAGCTACCGTTGGTGAGTATCGACTGAATAAGTGGCGCAGTCGTAGTTTTTAGGGAAGTTAAGAGTTGAGAGTTGAGAGTTGAGAGTTAAGAGTTGAGAGTTAAGAGTTAAGAGTTGGGAGTTGGGAGTTGGGAGTTTTGTATTTTGGAGGTAATTACTAATACCATTTTGAAAAAGAATGGGACAGATGGGTAGGGGTAGGGGCAATACCGTTGTTGTTAAGCATAAAAACTAAAGCTGGTGTAGGTTGGGTTGAGGGACGAAACCCAACATTATCAATCCTTTGTTGGGTTTCACTTTGTTCCAACGCCACTTGCCATAACGCGGGGAACCCGCGCAAAGCAGTGGCTCCCCAACCTACCATTGTTCTTAACACCAACCGTATTGGGGGTAGGGGCACGGCATCGGTCAATCTTTCAATATATAAAATTATCTTACTGGTGCCGTGCCCTTACGAAGAATTTATGTGTCGCAAACATTATTTGAATTGATATAATTTATGTCAATAAAGGCGGCTGAAATGCTGCTCTTTTTGAGGTCTGCTAAAACCCGTTGTAGGATGCTTTTTTTGTAAGGGTTTCAGGCGACAGGCTCGCCCTGATTGCGTTAATTCGGATTAGTTGGAAACGTCCAAGGAATCTCCCACATCTGGGAGGTAATTGCCTTGTCCTGATCGCATTAATTTGCATTAGTTAGAAACGGTTGAAAATCGTAATTTATCTAGCTGAATTGATGGCAAAATAAACCATTGGTCATTTGCACACTACAAATGACCAATAGCGAGCCAGTTACTGATAATGCCTCCAAACACCTACGAGGGAACCTTGCACCTCCACCTGCACAGCTGAGACTTCGATGGGTTGGTACTGGGGATTTGCTGGTTTGAGGGTAACCATATCCCCTTCGCGGTAAAATTGTTTCAAAGTTGTACCATATCCCTCCACCCTTGCAGCCACAATCGTCCCATCCTTAATCATGTCTGGCTCTGGTACTGGACGTAAAAATACTAAATCCCCATCTAAAATTGAATCTTCAATCATACTGTCACCATTCACCCGCAAGGCATAGGTTTGGGAAGGTAAACTTAAATTACCAAAATCAATATTTTCCACAGCATCAGTAAATGGTTCTACCAAACCCCCTGCTGCAATACTTCCCAAAATAGGAATACCTGGTTTTAAAAATTGTAAAATCCTAATTGTTCGTGCCTTACCCTCACTCCATTCAATATATCCCTTATTACGTAAATGCTCCAAGCGGCTTTGAATCGGTGCTGGTGACTTTAGTTGCATGGCTTGCATCATTTGCCTAATGGAGGGCGAATGCTGATGGCTACGAATATAATCCCTTAACCAATCATATAATTCTTGTTGTGCTTCTGTGAGTTTTTCCATAAATTTTGAGGGAGATAAAGTAAAATTGTCCTAAGAACATTAGTACTACAAAAAAGCTCTTCCTGCACGTTTGTTTTGAATTTTCGGTGATTGAAATTTTTGAGTTAGGGATAATATCATCTTGCACTTGTTGAATAAAAACGGGCTTAGAACCCCTGTCTAAATGAGGCGCAACAGATTCCCGACTTCTTTGAGAAGTCGGGGATCTGTTAGACCCAAGAGCCTCTAATTCCCGACTATACCTTCCACAGTCTTAGCATCCGTTGGTAATGCTTTTGTTAACACTTCACTCCCCGTATCTGTAACTAAAACATCATCTTCAATGCGGATACCACGTACATCATCAAACTGCTCCAATCTTTCCCAATCAATCAGGTACTGATATTTAGAGCGAGCAGTATTTAAAATTGCCGGTACTTGATAAAATCCAGGTTCAATTGTGACCAGCATCTGCGATCGCAAGGGACGATTTAAACGCAAATATCCCAAACCAAAGCGATCGCTCCTGGTTCTTCCTGATTCATACCCGGCTAAATCCCCCAAATCTTCCATATCATGGACATCCAAACCTAATAAATGCCCAATGCCGTGGGGAAAAAAGACAGAATGCACATTCCTCTCCACTAAATCCGCCCCATTCCCCTTTAAAATACCCAAATCTACCAATCCTTCAGCCAGGGTAATACAGGCAAGCATATGGATATCTCGATATTCTACCCCTGGGCGAATTTTGGCAATACAACCATCATGTGCTGCTAATACTACATCATAAATATCTCTCTGGGTAGATGAAAATTTACCACTTACAGGA
>JASJCX010000128.1 GCA_030065255.1 Calothrix sp. MO_167.B42
CCCCTTTCAACGGTACGATAACCAGTGCCTTTCTCGATCCGAAATTCCATCTCCAAGCTGGCTCCCTCTGCGAGGGTAGCTATATATTGGGTTGGATCTATTACCTCTACTTCACTAGGTAAATCAAAATGTGCTGAGGTAACTGTTGCTGGACCTCTAACTAATAATCGCCCAATTTGGGGTTGGGCAGAATAGCTTTTGAGGATCACTTCCTTCATTTTCATGAGGATTTCCAGCACATCTTCCCGTACTCCCGGCACGGTGGCAAATTCGTGGGTAACGCCGGCAATCCTAACTGCTGTAACTGATGTCCCTTCTAAATTTGATAGCAACACCCGTCTTAAAGCATTACCAATAGTCGTTCCTTGACCACGCTCTAGAGGTTCGAGAATAAATTTACTATAATGGCTCCGAATTTCATCACTACTAGTATCTACACATTCAATTTGAAACTGCGCCACGGAGTAGCCTCCCTTGTTTTCAGGTATTGCTCGCAGGCAAATAAATTGCCTCCCGAATTTAATTAATCTTCGCTGCGGTGTTTGACAAACTTCTATTTTGTGAATATTTCGGTAGAGTTTGCGAATCAAACCCCGTGCGAGTGTTACTAATTTTGGGTTTGTCAAGCCTTTGAGTATTTATTCAAGTAAGGATGACTTTTACCCCCATGGGAAGCCGGTGCTCTACCCTCACCTTTCCTGTGCTTAATATTATCTTTAGTGACCGTTCATTCACTGATTGAGTTTGTCATCCTAAATAGGGAAAATTTGGACTTCTTGGTCGGAACTATTCACAGCCAAGTAATACCTGTGGGTTTGAGTTCAATCATCCAGGTCACCTGGCCAAAATTAACTTTGCTATTTGCTGATTTATTTTGGCTTATGACTTATTGAATACACCACTTGTGAGACTTAATACCTAAACACGACGACGCTTGGGTGGACGGCAACCGTTGTGAGGAATTGGGGTAATATCCCGAATCAGGGTAATTTCTAACCCAGCTCCTTGCAATGCCCTAATGGCAGTCTCCCTACCGGCACCTGGACCACTGACCATGACTTCAATTTGACGCATTCCTTGGTCTATAGCTCTGCGAGCCGCACTTTCCGCTGCGGTTTGTGCTGCGAAGGGCGTACCTTTCTTTGCCCCCTTAAACCCACTAGAACCAGCACTGGCCCAAGAAACCGTATCTCCATTTTGGTCGGTGATGGTAACAATGCTATTGTTAAAAGTAGACTGGATATAGGCAACCCCATTGGGGACGTTACGTTTCTGTTTCTTGCTACTGCCTTTTTTCGTTGGTTGTCGCGCCATATTTTTGTAGTTAAAAATAAAATTACAATTTGCTGGCAATGCCAGCCCAGCAAAAAATCACTTACCTGGAGCCTTTTTCTTACCCGCTACAGTCTGCCTGCGGCCACGCCGGGTTCTAGCGTTAGTGCGAGTTCTTTGCCCCCTAACTGGCAAACCCATACGATGACGACGACCCCTGTAGGTACCAATATCCACTAGGCGCTTAATGTTCATCGCTTCCCAGCGTCTCAGGTCACCTTCAACTTGATAATTCTCAAGTTCGGCTCTCAAAGCTGCCACATCCCCATCACTTAGCTCCTTAACACGGGTGTCTGGGTTGACATTTGTTGCTGCCAGAATCTTTTTAGACGTAGTCAGCCCAATTCCATAAATATAAGTCAGACCAATTTCAACTCGCTTATCCCTCGGTAAGTCTATTCCGGCAATACGTGCCATCTTGGATTCTCTCCTGTTGTCGTTATCCCTTGTTACGAACAATTAACTTAGTAGTTACTAGCTATATATGTGACTAAATTTACATCATTTTGTCATGGTCACTGCTATCCTTGACGTTGTTTGTGCTTGGGATTGGAACAAATCACCATTACGCGACCGCGACGCTTGATCACGGTGCATTTTTCACAAATTTTCTTCACCGAGGCTCGGACTTTCATTGCCTTTCTATTTGACTCCAAATATTAAACTATAACATTTTTGTCGAAGATAGTCAGTTAAATTAGGTAAACGCAAGATTACTGACTATTTTTGTGGTATATTTATCTACATATTTTTTACTTTTTACGTAATCTATAGGTAATTCTACCTTTGCTCAAGTCATAGGGAGTAAGTTCCACTTTGACGCGATCGCCGGGTAAAATTTTGATGTAATTACGGCGGATTTTGCCTGATATATGGGCCAGCACATTAAAACCGTTGTCTAAATCGACGCGAAACATCGCATTCGGTAAAGACTCCGTTACTGTGCCTTCCATTTCAATTAAATCTTGCTTAGACAATTTGTTTTTTCCTCAACTCAAATATCCCTTGTTCCTATGCATTAACACCTTAGTTTGCAAGAGAACATATTTATTGCTTTTTTGCAACAGTTTATTAATATATCTTAAACCAAATTTGATATGTATTTTGAAGTAGAGATTTGAGGGGAATTAATAGTGGACGGTAACCAAAAAAAGCAGAAATTAATCTGTGTCACCGTCACCTTTAACTTCCTGTGGGTTGCACCATTCAAGAACTAAACAATAGTTTTTAACTCATTTGTGACTTCTTCTTGGGGCTGATTACCATTGATAACAACTAACATCTGTTGTTGTCGATAGTAATCAATCAAAGGAGCCGTATCTGAACGATAAACTTCCAGACGGCGACGAATTACCTCTTCCGTGTCATCCTTCCGTCCCCGCTCTAATAGGCGAGCTACTACCACATCATCTGGTACATCAAGGTTGACTACCTTCTGTTGTGATTGATGCAATTCTTGCAGTAATGCTGACAAAAAAGTTGCCTGTTTGACAGTACGAGGAAATCCATCTAAAATCCATCCAGATTGGGTGTCGCCTTGATTCAGTCGTTCCTTGACCATATCCTGAACCAAGCCATCAGGAACTAGTTCCCCTTTGTCCATGTAGTCTTGAGCCTTGATTCCCAGAGGAGTTTTTTCCTGTAGGGCTTGGCGTAAGATGTCCCCTGTGGAAATATGGGGAATATTCCAGTGTTCGGCTAAGGTCTTAGCCTGAGTTCCTTTACCAGCTCCTGGAGGTCCCAAGAAGATAAATCGCGTCATAACAATTTTGGATTTTGAAAAGCGGATAATCCGCTGTTGATTTTAGATTTACAGATTGATTGTACAAATGAAGCAGAGTCATCTGTACAATCAGGGTATTAATGGTTACTACTGTTTCACCATCCCTTCATAACGCTGGGAAATTACATAGGTTTGCACTTGTTTTGCCGTGTCGATTGCCACACCCACTAAAATGAGTAGGGAAGTTGCCCCCAATCCTCTAAAGGTTCGTACATTTAATGCACTTTCCAATGCTGTGGGAATAATCGCAATCAATCCTAAAAATATTGCCCCCAAGAAAGTCAGTCGATTCAACACCCGCTCTATATATTCACTTGTAGCTTTACCCGGGCGAATACCAGGAATACTAGAACCCATTTTTTTCAGGTTCTGTGCCACATCAACTGGGTTGACAATCAAAGAAGAATAAAAATAGCTAAAGAAAACAATTGAAAGTAAATAAACTAGGGCATAAAACCAAGATTGGGAGCCGCTAGGATTGAGATAATTGTTAACAAAACTGGAATAATTCGGATTATTAACGAATCTTTCAATTAACAAAGGTAAGCTTAAAATAGCAGCGGCGAAGATAATTGGCATTACCCCCCCTTGGTTGAGACGCAAGGGCAAATAACTACGCTGTTCTGCTAAAACTCTGCGGCCAACCTGTCGGCGGGCGGAAATAATCGGGATGCGGCGAATGCCTTCTTGAACGAATACAATACCAACAATGGTCACTAAGAAGAGTAATAACAACACAACTACGCGACCAACTGTTTCCCTACCTCCAGCTTGGACAAAATCCAAGGTATCACCTAAAGCTTTTGGCAAAGTAGCGACAATATTGACAAAAATCAACAATGATGCTCCATTGCCTACGCCACTCTCGGTAATCACCTCAGAAGCCCACATGACAAACATGGAACCAGCAACTAGGGCAATGGTAGTTTCTGCGACAAAAATTGGACCATAATTAAAAGCAAAATCTCTCAGCCAGAATGCGGAAATAAAAGTACTTTGAATAATTGCCCAAACTAAAGATACATAGCGAGTAATTTGGGAAATTTTTCGCCTTCCCGCCTCACCTTCATTTTTCTGTAAATTTTCCAAAGATGGAATTGCGGCCGTGAGCAGTTGAATGATAATTGAAGCATTAATGTAAGGCAAAATTCCCAGGGCGAATACCCCTAGGGCAGAAAGTCCGCCACCAGAGAAAATGTCCAAAAAGTTTAATACTTGGTTATTGCCCTGTAAAGCAGCTGCAAAACTCTCACGATTGATACCGGGGATGGGTACATGGTTCCCAAAGCGGATCAAAATTAAAATACCGATGGTAACAAGCAGCCGGTCTCTAAGTCCTGCTGCTTGTGCCATCTGCATAAAAGTTTCTTGAGCAGATGGCGGTTTTTCTCGACTGATACTCATAGTAAGTCTACCTTGATAGTGAAGTCAGGCGCTGACAAGATGCCGCGACGTTAAAGTAAAGAGTACTAACCTTACTTTAATACTTCACAACTCCCACCAGCTGCCTCAATTTTGCTGCGAGCTGCACCTGTAAAGGCTGCTGCTTGCACCTTCAGGGGTACATTTAATTCTCCATTACCCAAGATTTTCAATGGACCCTTGGCAGCAGTTAATATCCCTGCCTCTTTTAATGAAGCTAGATTAACTTCTGTGTTTGCATCCAGGGAAGCTAGCTTTTCTACATTGATCGTAGTGTAAATTTTCCGATTCACGATCGGAAAGCCTTTTAGCTTGGGTACACGGCGGTACAATGGCTGTTGACCACCTTCAAAACCAGGCCTGGTTCCGCCACCGGAACGGGAGTTTTGACCCCTCATCCCTAAACCGGCACTAGCACCTTGACCAGCAGCGATACCACGTCCCACACGGCGGCGACGTTTTTTAGAGCCTGGTTGTGGCTTGGCATCTTCAAGTCTCATAAGCTACAAATCTGTTCGATTTCGCGATTTTTTGATTTTTTCAGTATGTAAACTATAGAACAAACTATAAAATATTCACTGGTTTTTGCAGCCCGATATATGGAGCATCAACCCTTAGAAATGGTTTGCCTAATGTTATTTACTTAGATACTGTAGAGATTTTCTCGGGGAACACCACGTTCCTCTGCCACATCCGCAAATGTACGTAATGTGGATAGAGCATTAACTGCTGCTCTGGCGTTATTCAAAGGGTTGTTAGACCCAAGCTGCTTTGCCAAAATATTACGTACCCCTGCTAATTCCAATACTGTCCTCACCGCACCACCGGCAATTACACCAGTACCAGGAGCTGCAGGACGCATGATTACTTTGGCACCACCACCAACACCATTGGCTGGATGGGGAATGGAGTTAGATTTAGTAATGGGGACATCAACTAGATGTTTTTTGCCATCGGCTACGCCTTTTTTAACCGCACCAATTACATCTGAGGCTTTACCGACTCCAACTCCCACTTGACCGCGTTCGTTACCAACGACGACGATCGCCCGGAAACTGAGCTTTTTCCCACCTTTTACCACCTTACTAACCCGGCGGATTTGAATTACCCGTTCTTGCCAGTTGGTTTCTTCTTTTTTTGTGCGGTTAGTTTTACGACGACCAGTTGCCATATTTTATACCTCGTTTTGATTGCCATTTGATCTAAATGACAAATTTTAGAAATCCAAACCAGCTTCGCGTGCTGCGTCAGCTAGTGCTTGAATCCGACCGTGATAGAGGTTCCCACCGCGATCGAAGACGACTTGAGTAATGCCTTTGTCTTGGCTGCGGGTTGCAATCAGTTTACCAACTTCTTTGGAAGCATCACAGTTACCCCCAGAAGCTAATTTAGATTTCAACTCTGGTTCAACGGTGGAGGCTGCGACTAAGGTTTGATGAGCTGTATCATCAATTATTTGAGCATAGATATGTTGGTGAGAACGAAATACTGCTAAACGCGGACGTTCTGAAGAGCCAAATACCTTGCCACGTATACGCCGGTGACGACGTTGTTTGGATTGTTTACGAGTAAGTTTCATTACTTCTTACCACCTTTACCAGTCTTACCTGCTTTACGTCTGACTGCTTCACCAGCATAGCGGATGCCCTTGCCTTTATAGGGTTCTGGGGGTCGAACATCACGAATTTTTGCTGCGGTGTTGCCGACTACTTCTTTGTCATGGCCACTGACAATCACATTAGTATTATTTTCCACTGCAAACTGAACTCCCTCTGGAGGGGCAATTTGCACTTGGTGGCTATAACCAATGTTGAGGATTAAATTCCGACCTTGTATCTGTGCCCGATAACCGACTCCTTGGATTTCCAAGCGGCGTTGAAATCCCTGAGAAACTCCCTCAACCATATTGGCGACTAAGGTGCGGCATAAGCCATGCAGTTGTCGAGATTGACGGGAATCATCGCGACGGTTAACCAATAATGTTTCCCCTTCTTGGGAAATGCTGACATTTGTAGGTAATTGGCGGGAAAGCTCCCCCTTAGGACCTTTAACCGCTATGTTCACACCATCAATGGTGACTTGTACTTTTGCTGGAACCGTAATCGGCTGTTTTCCGATGCGAGACATAACTCTCCTTTGTGATTAGTTATGAGCTATTAGCTATTAGTTTGCATACTAATGACTAATAACTACCGACTACCAAACATAACAAAGCACTTCACCGCCTACGTTTTGGCGACGTGCTTCCCGATCGGTCATAATGCCACTAGATGTGGAAATAATGGCAATTCCAATGCCACCTAACACCCTTGGTAGGTCTTTTTTATTGGAATAGACCCGCAATCCCGGCTTACTTACCCGCTTTAGGGCTGTAATTAAAGGTTGGCGATTTTTACCCTTATATTTAAGGGAAATCACCAAGTTGCGTTTTACTCCTTCACCCGCTTCTTCAAAATCATGAATAAAACCTTCTTCCCGCAATACTGTGGCAATATTACGGGTCATTTTAGTTGCAGGCACTTTTGTTGTTTGATGCCGTGCTAAGTTAGCATTGCGGATGCGCGTCAGCATATCTGCAATTGTGTCGTTTGCCGCCATCTTTCCCTCTTTAGATGAACTTATTGATTCCGAAAAGGCATTCCCATTTCTTTGAGCAAAGCGCGACCTTCTTCATCGGTTTTTGCTGTGGTAATAATGGATATATCCATCCCCCGAATTTGGTCAATGCTATCGTACTCAACTTCTGGAAAAATTAGTTGCTCTCTTACCCCTAAGGTGTAATTACCGCGGCCATCGAAGCTCTTAGGGCTAATGCCGCGAAAGTCACGAATTCTGGGTAAGGATAGGTTAATCAAACGATCCAGAAAGTTGTACATTTTGCCGCTTCTGAGGGTAACCATTACCCCTACGGGCATCCCTTCCCGGATTTTGAATCCAGCGATCGCTTTTTTTGCCCTTGTAACTACAGGTTTTTGACCGGTGATTACAGCAATTTCACTGAGAGAGGCTTCCAGTGCTTTTGCGTTTTGAGAAGCTTCCCCTAAGCCTCTGTTTACAGTTATTTTCACCAATTTCGGTACTTGATGAATATTGGTATACTCAAACTGTTTCATCAGTTTGGGGACTATGGTCTCTTGATATATGTTTTTGAGTCGAATTGCCATAATTGCTTTTCCTAATTATCCCTGGGCTTGGTCAGGGAAGAGTTAAGAGTTAAGATTTAAGAGTTGATAGTTAAGAGTTGATAGTTAAGAACTAAAATTCTTTCACCTCATCACCTCATCACCTCATCACCTCGTCCTTCACTATTTATCGAGAATCTCTCCAGTTTTTTTCAGCATACGTACCTTTTTCCCTTCTTGGGTAAAGGTGTAACATATGCGACTGGTAACATTCTGCTTGGTGGAATAGAGCATCACGTTGGAGCTATGAATCGGAGCTTCTTGGGTGACGATGCTGCCAGATTCCCCTTCCGCCTGGGGTTTCATGTGTTTGGTTTTAATATTTACACCTTTAACAAGAACTTGACTCATTTGTGGCAGAGCTTGTATCACTTCACCCACTTTACCTTTGTCTTTACCAGAAATTACCTGGACGGTATCCCCAGTTTTGACATGCATTTTGTAAAATTTGGGTTGTTGCTTTTTATTTGCCATTACAGCACCTCCGGAGCCAAGGAAACGATTTTGGTAAAGCTTTTGTCACGTAATTCCCGTGCCACTGGGCCAAAAACCCGTGTTCCCCTGGGGTTACCATCCTTATTAATGATAACTGCGGCATTATCGTCAAAGCGGATTGTCATACCGCTGTCACGACGGATACTGTGACGGGTACGGACAATTACTGCCTCCACCACATCAGATTTCTTCACAGCCATATTGGGCTGGGCATCTTTAACTACGGCGATTACTTTATCACCTACGTGACCATAACGACGGTTACCCGCTCCAAGTACACGGATGCACATCAATTTGCGGGCACCGCTATTATCTGCGACATTTAGGTAAGACTGGGGTTGAATCACAACTATTCTCCCTTATGGGGTTGTTAAATTTTTAACAACTGCTAATTTTCTATATTGGTTAATTTTTCAGGACTTCTGTGACTTGCCACCGCTTGGTTTTGCTCAGGGGTCTAGTTTCCTGGATACGGACGCGATCGCCTACTTTACAGGTATTTTCTTCGTCGTGAACTTTGTAGCGTCGAGTTCTCACTACAATTTTGCCGTATCTGACATGGGGAGCGCGGTTTTCTACAGCAACTACTACGGTTTTTTGCATTTTGTCGCTCACTACCAAGCCGACTCTTTCTTTGATTGCCATAATCTCCTACTCTTCTTGGTCAGCAGGTTGACTTGCTGCTACTTTTTTACGTTCGGCTTCCACCGTTAACAATTGTGCCAAGCGGTGGCGAAAATGTTTAAATTGGTGGGGCTTTTCCATCTGTCTGGTTGCTTTTTGTAAGCGCAGTTGGAACAACTGTTTCTTGACAGAAACAATCTCCTGGGTCAGTTGTTCGTCACTTAATTCTCTAGCTTCTGAAATTTTGGGAAGAGGCATAACCTACTCCTTCTCCTGAGGCTGCTGCTCAGAACGGGTAATGAACTTAGTTTTAATTGGTAATTTGTGCGAGGCTAGGCGCATTGCTTCTCTGGCGGTGGCTTCGGGGACACCAGCGATTTCAAACATAATTCGCCCTGGTTTAACTACAGCCACCCAAAATTCTGGGGAACCTTTACCAGAACCCATCCGGGTTTCCGCCGGACGCATGGTAACTGGTTTGTCGGGGAAAACGCGAATCCAGATTTTACCACCCCGGCGAATATAACGGGTCATTGCTCGTCGAGAGGCTTCGATTTGACGGGAGGTAATCCAGGAAGGTTCTTGTGCTTGGAGGGCAAAGTCACCGAAATTGATGAGATTACCACCTTTGGAAAGACCCCTCATTCGCCCGCGTTGTTGTTTGCGGAATTTAGTTCTTCTAGGACTTAACATGGTTTGTCAACCAATTTTGGATTTTGGATTTTAGATTTTGGATTTTGAAAAACAGATAATCCGTTGTTGATTTAGAGGTTGATTATCCTTCATTTGAGCGGTCTTCAAACTGCTGACGACGACGCTGCTGTTGTTGGCGACGACGTGGTTCGCGGTTTCCACCAGATGGTGTTGGAGGTGCTTCTTCTTCTCCAGGGATAATTTCTCCCTTGAATATCCAAACTTTGATACCGAGAATCCCGTAAGTGGTTTTTGCAGTACAGTAGGAGTAGTCAATATTCGCCCTGAGGGTATGTAAGGGAACTTTTCCTTCCAGGGTACATTCTGTCCGGGCAATTTCTGCACCGTTCAAACGTCCACTAACTTGAATCTTAATCCCTTCTACTCCCGCTCTTTGAGCCCGTTGTATGGCTTGGCGTACTACTCGGCGGAAGGAAACACGACGTTCTAGCTGTTGGGCAATATATTCCCCAATCAAGTAGGCATCTGCATCTACCCTTTGCACCTCAACTACGTTGATGCGAATTTGACGATTACCGCCCAAAGCCGCTTGTAGCCCATTACGTAATTTATCAATTCCTTGACCGCCTCGACCTACCACTACACCAGGTCTTGCGGTCTTTACTTCTAAGTCTATCTGGTCAGCTTTACGCTCAATTTTTACTTCCGAAATCCCGGCGTTGTTTTGAGCGTATCTACCTAGTTCTTTATCTATATATTGTCGGAGTTTATGGTCTTCTTGGAGAAGTTCTGGATAGCGGCTAGGCTCGGCAAACCAACGAGACTGATGCTCTTTGGTAATCCCCAGACGAAAACCAATTGGGTTAATTTTCTGTCCCACGAATGCTTCCTCGCAAATTTTTGATCAAAGGCAATTTATTCTGTAGCAGCTTCAGCCACGGATATGGTGATGTGACACGTTGGTTTGCGAATCTGATAAGCCCTACCCTGTGCCCTTGGTTGGAACCGTTTTAATACTGGACCTTGATCCGCGTAGGCCTGAGTAATAATTAATTGCGCCCGATCTAGTCCTTCGTTATGCTCCGCATTGGCTGCAGCACTTCTTAAAAGTTTCAGCACCGGACCACAGGCTCTATAGGGCATAAATTCTAAAATAATCAGTGCTTCTCGGTAGGAACGCCCACGAATTTGGTCGAGTACACGTCGCACTTTTAACGGGGACATACGCACGTAGCGCACGATCGCTTTGACTTGTTTGGTATCAGTTGCCATAATTTTCTCCATTGTTGCCATTGGTTATTGGTCAATTAATGACTAATAACTCGTAAATGACTACCTGCCTGCTCTTTTATCCCGAGAATGTCCCCGATAAGTACGTGTAGGAGCAAATTCCCCCAACTTATGACCTACCATGTGGTCGGATATAAATACTGGAACATGCTGCCGACCATTATGAACTGCGATGGTGTGACCTACCATATCGGGCAAAATTGTTGATGCCCTTGACCAAGTTTTAATTACTTGCTTTTCATTGTTTTCGTTCAGCTTTTCAATTTTGCTGAGTAAATGATCGGCAACGAAAGGACCTTTTTTGAGAGAACGACCCATAACTTCTACTGTGAATTTTGGAGTTAGGAATTAATAGTTAGGAGTCAGGAATTGAGAGTTATGCTGTATTTCATCCATAACTCGTCACCCATAACTCATTATCACTAGTCTAAGAATTACGACCACCGCGACCGCGCTTGGAAGACTTACGGCGACGACGTATAATCAATTTACTGCTAGCTTTCTTGGGCTTACGTGTCTTCTTACCCAATGTCGGCTTACCCCAAGGTGTAACTGGACCAGATCTACCAATGGGTGCCCGACCTTCACCACCACCATGGGGGTGATCCACTGGGTTCATGACGCTACCTCTAACCTTGGGACGACGACCTTTCCAGCGATTCCGTCCCGCTTTACCAGCACTGAGGTTGCGAGCTTCAATGTTGCCAACTTGCCCAATGGTGGCATAGCTTTCACGGCTAATCATTCGCACTTCCCCAGAGGGTAATTTCAGGGTGACATAAGCCCCTTCTTTTGCCACTACTTGAGCTGTAGCACCGGCAGCTCGGACTATTTGGGCACCTTTCCCTGGGATCAGTTCGACGTTATGGACACCAGTACCTAGGGGAATTTTGGATAGGGGTAAGGCGTTACCAATTTCAATGGGGGAATCAGGTCCAGCAATGATTGTGGTACCAACTTTTAACCCATTGGGATGTATGATGTAACGCTTTTCTCCATCCTGGTAATATAGCAAAGCAATACGAGCGTTCCGGTTGGGATCGTATTCGATGGCTGCTACCTTGGCTGGAATATTGCGCTTATCTCTTTTAAAGTCAATGATGCGGTATAACCGCTTGTGTCCGCCACCCCGGCGACGACTGGTAATGCGCCCTCGGTTATTACGACCTTTGGAGCGGTGTACCGATGTAGTCAGAGATTTCTCTGGCTCGGTTTTGGTGATGTCCGCAAAGTCAGAGATTGTGACTTGGCGGGTACTGGGGGTATAAGGACGATAAGAACGAGTACCCATAATGAAAGTTTTGAATTGAGAGTTTTAAATTGTCATTTAGAAACCAGAGGGGAAGGGAGGAGGGAAGGAGTGAGAGAGGGAAGGAGTGAGAGAGGGAAGAAATTAAAACTCTTAACTCCTAACCCCTAACTCTTAACTCCTAACTCTTAACTCTTAACTCTTAACTCTTAACTCCTAACTAATTACACTTCTGGGAATAGGACTTGTCTAATCTTCTCTTCATCCCCAGGGGCGACGGTGACAATAGCTCGCTTGTATTGGGGCTTGTAACCAATAAATCTACCTACACGCCGCTTTTTGCGGGGAGGTTGCATGGTATTTACTTGGACGATTTTGACATCAAATAAATCTTCTATAGCCGCTTTGATTTCCGGCTTGGTTGCTTTGGGAGCGACTTCAAAGGTGTATTTGTTTAGCTCCATCAACATGGTCGCCTTTTCGGTGACAATCGGGCGACGAATTAAGTCGGGAAGTTTGCGGGGGTCAAAGTTAGTCACTGTAGACCTCCTGAATTTTTTCTAAAGCTGATTGTGTAACTACAACTTTGTCAGCATGCAGTAAATCGTAGACATTTAACTGGTCAGCAATTAGCAGTTTGATTTTTGGTGCATTACGAGCTGACAGGTAAACGTTCTCGCTACGTTCGGATAAGATTAATAGGGTTTTATTGTCTGCGGAAATTCCCCAACGAGCGATCGCACTCACCAAGTCTTTGGTTTTGGGACGGGAAAATTGTTCGCTAAATTCTTCTACTACCACCAAATCATCTAGGCGACTGGCGAAAGCGGTTCGCAGTGCCAATCGTCTTTCCTTGCGGTTCATTTTCAGGTTGTAATCCCTGGGCTTTGGTCCAAAAATTACACCACCACCACGCCACAAGGGGGAACGACTAGAACCAGCACGGGCGCGGCCTGTGCCTTTCTGTCTCCAAGGCTTACGACCACCGCCCCTCACTTCCGAGCGAGTTTTGGTACTGGCTGTTCCTTGGCGGGAATTGGTCATTTGCCTAACCAATGCCCTATGTACAATATGAGATGCTGTTTCTTCTTTGGCAACCCGCAATTCAAAGGTCTTTTGCCCTGCGGGGTCTCCTTCCCAGTTTTTTACTTCACACTCAAACATCTTTAGTGTCCTTCGTCAGTTGTCAGATGTCATTTGTCAGTTTGTCTCAGTATTTCCACGACACCTGACTTGCTATTTTTTACTTCCCACTAGGTTTGCAGGCACTATATTCAGTAAGGCTCCCGGTTTACCAGGAATAGCTCCTTTAATCAACAACAGGTTCCTTTCTGGGTCTACTCGTACTACGGTCAGTTTACGGATGGTCACCTGTTTACCACCTAAACGTCCTGCCATCTTCTTACCCGGATAAACACGACCAGGTGTAGTACCAGCACCAATAGAACCAGGAGCTCTGTGGTTTTTAGAACCGTGGGACATTGGTCCTCGACCAAAATTGTGGCGT
>JASJCX010000129.1 GCA_030065255.1 Calothrix sp. MO_167.B42
CCATACGTAACATTCGATCGTAGGCATTTAACTCCCAAGGCTGCAACCACTTTAGTGCACGCATTCCCAGAGTCACGGCTGTTACAGACATACAGATAAGAAATACTGTCTTAAGAGTCAAAATGTTCGAGGGAATTGGCAGATTCTCTTTAATCCAACTACTGTCAAATACTTGTCTGTAAATTCGATTACGTACTTGCAGCACATTATTTTCACAACGCACTATACCTGAAAGCTTCAGATGGGATTTCACTAAGGACTGTTCTTCATCTTGGACGCGTCTATCTCGGCGAATCTTCTGATAGGTAGTCAAGACACTGACTAAATCTGGTGCCCTTTTGGTGAGCATATCACGCACAAACTGCAAGTTATTGTCTTGCTTGCTCATGGCACCCAAAAACATAATATTCACCAGGTAATCAACATCAGCTTTTGACAAATTGCCCTTACCTTGCTCCTGGATAGTGCTACACAGACGTTGGGTTAAATACGGATGCCCCCCTGTCCAATTCAACACCCATGACAGCACCTCTTCTCCTTCTTCTCTAGGTAAACCCCAACCCTTAGCTAGGGGTAGGGCTTCCTCCCAGGTAAAATCAGTCAAATCCAAACGCTGTCCAATATTAAAAGGTGTTCGCTTCGGATCGTGGATTAAATCCCCTGGGGTAGCCACACCAATCAGTACAAAGGAAAGACGCTGCAACTCAGACATCCGGGAGCGAGCATTATAGAGGTAGCGAATCGCCGCAAAAAAATCATCCGTAAAATCAAGGCTGAGTGTAGTATCAATTTCATCAACAAAAATTACTATTGGTGAAGTCACCTCAACCAGCAAAACCTCCTGAAAAAATTGGGTTAGCCGTTGTGTAAACCCCAAATGGCTTCTTGAGCGCCACCACTCCACCATATTTGTATTCAGCATCAAAGTATCTTCAATAATGCTGAGTAAACCCAGATACCATTGTTCCCCAGTTAACTTTACCCCCAACTGAGTCAAATCAACTACCACCGACTGAATATCCTCATCCGCCAATCGTTCCACAGTCCGCACCATTAAGCTGGACTTACCCATCTGCCTGGAAGTAAGGATGTATGTAAAAATACTCCGCCTACACAACCCCATTAATTCCTCATCTACATGGCGAGGAATATAAATACCATCACCAGCTTGGACAGTTCCGCCTACAGTGTAGAAATTTGGGTTAGCCATAGAGGTTATCTCGGAAATAGTCTGCGTAAAGTTGACAACGGGTTGTGACTGTTTTACCTGATGAGCGTACCAAACCCGCACCTCGCAATCGCCAAAAAATCAATCTATCTTTGCAAGTATTGTGAGTAATAATTTCCAGCAGACCTTGAATCAATTCCTGTTTGTCATGGAGTAATGATATGTGATGACGTAGGTGATCTCCAAATGCTCCATGTTCGGCTGTAGCATGGGCAAATAAATCAGAACTAGAAATTTGCCCGCTAGCAACCAAGTAAAGTGCCCGTCTCACTAGGAAGGGATGCCCACCAAGCAATACCATCAATTGCCTTTCTTCACTGGAATTGAGGGGTGAACCGTGACGGCGGTTGAGTTCTGATACCTGTTCTAGGGTAAAATCTTCTAGTTCAATTACTTCCCCCACATTAAAGGGAGATTGAGTCAAGTCTGGAATTAATTCATAAGGTTCAGTAGAAGTCACCAGTACTAAATCGAGTTTTTTCCAGATGGGCATGGTGGCACGACTATTATGCCAGCTACGCAACATACCAAAAAAATCGCTACGGAAATCACTGTCAAACACCTTATCCACCTCATCCATTGCCAATACTAGAGGCTTACCCAATGCTTGCAAAATGTAGCGACCCATGTAGCGTGTACAACATCGGTTGTTACCTAAATCTGGATTCCAATACTCTTCTAATTGGTCTTCCATTTCCAGTACATCAGTTAACCAAAAGCAGAACCGACGAAAAAACAGGTCAGCATCCCTCAAAGCTGCTTGGCTAAACTGTTGGAAGTCCAGAAAAGCAAACTGTTTACCAGCCTTCTGTGCTGCATTCATGATGTGAATTAACAGCGAACTTTTACCTACTTGCCTTGCTCCTTTAATAACAATGGTGACTCCCTTTCCTGATTGGGTAATTGTTCGCAATGCCTTAACATCTGCTGGGCGTTCTACGTAAAATGGAGATTCTGTGTCCATTGTCCCAGAAGGCATTTCCAACTGCACTGGCTGTGCCGATGAGAAAGGACGGGGTAAAGGTGACGGTTTGCTTTCTTGGAGTAAGTCAGTCTTGGCTTGTGCCTCACTAATACTTAATTGTTCTCCCCTAATAGCTTGGTTTAACTCTTCTATGATTCGTGGTGTATCCTGCTCACCATTCCAATACGCCCAATTAATATGATTCAAATAGGCACTTAAGGGATACTGAAACGGCTGACGGTATGCTAACCGCACTGGCAGAATAGCAGGTTTTCCCGACTGCTCTTGGGCGAATTTGTGCGCCATCTGGATTTCCACCTCCACCATCTCACTGTGGACTGAATGCTCACTCAGCAAGACAATCAGAAAATCAGCTCGGCGGATTTCCGTTTCAATCAATTCTGCCCAGCTTGTACCTACAAGGATATTCTGATCGATAAAAACTTGATGTTGGGATGATAGTGCTTGTACTATTTGTAAGGCTATTGGCTCATCTGGTTGTACATCCCGTTTGTAGCTCACGAAAATCCGTTTACTTGCTTCCGAAATCAGAGCCTCTTCTCTATTCTTTCTGCTCTTCAATACGGGAGTGGCAGATTCGGGGATACTTTCCAAATCAAGGGAAGTACAACCAAACTCAAACCCATCTTCAATAGTTCTACCTGCTCCCAAAGCATCATAAAAACCTACCGCAAACTTAATAGCAGCCCTATCCCCAATAGCTGCATTCATGCCAATCACATAATCAATGTGTTGGTTAATTGCCTCTGCTTGCTCCTGGGAATAACAGGCATTGAGTACCACACACTCAACCTGGGGAAACAACTTAAATAATCTTGCCAGGGCTGATGCACTTACCAATTGCATTTGTCCAGATTCATTCTCTAGGGCTAAACCCTGTTTACCTTCACCATGTCCAGAAAAATGCACAATTTGTGGTTTATAGTCCAACAAAGCGCGACGCAAATCTCCGGTTCGCACCGCTAATTTAGGGATAATTTCAAATTCATCTCGACCCTTGGCACGTTCTAAACCTGCCTGAATTTCCCGCACCTCCTCATCCAAGCGCAGTTTAGACGTATTGGTAGGATTCGCTGATAAAAGCAGGATTTTTTTCACCATGCCATCAAAGGGAGCAACCACTAAATAAGAGGACTAACTGATGAAATAAATTATCCAATATTTTACGTGATTTCGCTTATTTCTTTTCTGCTTCTCTGGGAATAAGAAATAAATATACAAAAGCATATTTCATCTTATACCATTTCTCCATGAAATTGCACTTAACATAAATTCATGTATCGTATTTAGTGAAGCATAATCTTTCCCTTAGGATAGACACAAAAATGCATTATTAAGTGCATTGTTACAGAGAATTGGTATTAGTAAAGTATATTGAAACGGCACAGATCTCCTTTCACAATAATTTTTGTATGTATCCTTGTACTTTATTTATCTGCAAAGTGATGTAGGTTGAATAGAAGGTGGTGAAAACCAACAATAATATCTGGTAACAATGGTTCTATACAAATATTAATGGTACTGGGACAATAATTGGAGAATAATTAAATGGTGCGTTAATACATCAATTTGCGTTAATAAATCAATTAGCGATGTCTATAAAATCTCTATAAAACACGATTTATAGGCTATTTGCTGATTTGAATTTTTATTAAGTAAATTGATTTTTTAATCCCCAGAAATTTATTTTAATCACCAGAGACTTAGAATCCTAAATAGGAAAGATGAATATTACCAAGGCACATCATTCAGCCTTGAAAAAGGCTTTACTTGTAGTTATAGGCTTAGTATCAGTCTTTACCATATCACCCTTTATTACTGCGATTAGAACCGACGCAGCCCCGACTGAATATCGCACTATTGACGGTAGCGGTAATAATGCCACAAATCCCAACTACGGCACCCCCGGTACCCAACTAATCAGGCTTGCAGATCCAGCTTATGAAGACGGCATCTCAATACCTAGAGGAGGCGATGGAAACTCAAGCCTACCTAATCCCCGTACCATTAGCAATAAAGTTGTTGCCCAACTTGAAGAGGAAGATAGACCAAACATAACCAATACCACCAATATGGTGTTTCAGTGGGGGCAATTTGTAGATCACGATATTGATTTAACCGAGGGGAAAGAAGGAGATTTTCCTATTATTGTTCCTCCTGGCGATCAATTCTTCCCTGAAGGTTCTGTGATTAATCTTGTTCGCTCAATTTTTGATCCAAACACCGGCACCGGCACCGACAACCCACGGCAACAGATCAACGAAATTACTACTTGGATCGATGCCTCGAATGTTTATGGTTCCGATGAGGAACAGGCACAGTCTTTACGGGAAGGAACATGCGGACGTTTAAAAACAAGTAAAAATTTCAACCTATTGCCTTCCGGTTCTGATGGCAATTTCATCGCTGGGGATATTCGTGCCCGCGAACAAACCGGCTTGGTGGCAATGCATACACTATTTATGCGGGAGCACAATCGTTTAGCCGATATCCTGTGTAAGCAATATAAGAAAGACCCTTCCTGGGACGATGAAAAAATATACCAAGAAGCCCGGAAATATGTAGGGGCGCAAATGCAGGTTATTACCTACAAAGAATTCTTACCTATATTACTCGGATCCAATAATCCATTACCAACTTACAGTGGCTATAAACCAGGTGTTAATCCCTCCATTGCCAACGAGTTTTCTACGGCGGCGTTCCGTTTCGGGCACTCCACCCTTCCTAAAGAACTGTGGCTATTGAAAAGCAATGGCAAACCGATTCCATTTGGAAACTTGCCACTAGCTGATGCTTTCTTTAAACCAAATGAGTTTCTTTATCCAAACACTCTTAAAGGTATTGAGCCAGTGATGCGTGGATTAGTTCAACAACCCCACATGGGAGTGGATAACATGATAGTTGATGCAGTCCGCAACTTCCTCTTTGGAAATCCCGGAGCAGGTGGTTTTGACTTAGCTTCTCTCAATATTCAACGAGGACGGGATCACGGTTTACCTGGTTACAATGCGGTGCGAGAGGCTTTGGGTCTTACCAGGAAAATGTCTTTCTCAGATATTAGTTCTAATAATAGCATTACTAGTAAGCTTGAAAGTGCTTATAGTTCAGTTGACGACATTGATTTGTGGGTTGGTGGATTGGCGGAAGATCATGTAAACGGCGGTTTATTGGGAGAAACATTTCGTGTCATTATTCGTGATCAGTTTATACATCTACGAGACGGTGATCGTTTTTGGTATCAAAATAATGTATTTTCCAATGAACAGCTCAACGAGCTAGAAAATACTAGCCTAAAGGATATCATTGCTCGTAATACAAAAATTAAACTGAAAGAAATAGGTGATAGCGCGTTTAAATATTAAATGCTAAAACCCAATTCCCTGCTCCCCTTCAGCTAATAATCTGACTAATTTCCCGATGAAAAAACTATTTTCGCCCAAAATATATGCTAATTTGCGGAATTCCCTTCACACAGCTTGGAGTAAATAATGAGTGAAATGGCATGGCACCCGCTCTCTCTGGTTCTTCCAGGGAGAGCTATTTTTATTGAATCCGCCAAATTTTAATTTTCCGGTCAAATCCCCCACTGGCCAGGGTTTTTCCATCTGGACTAAAAGCGATCGCACTTACCCAGTCGGAATGCCCAGTTAATGTATCGAGCAACTTACCCGTACTTAAATCCCATAATTTAATGCCATCACGACCCGCACTAGCGAGTATAATCCCATTGGGATGGACTGTAATTTTATTCACCCAACTTGCATGTCCTGTGAGGGTACGCACTAACTTACCACTTTGGAGACTCCACAGTTTAATGGTGCGATCGCGACTAGCAGTAACTAAGTTCCTACCATTGGCAGTGAAAGCCATACTACTTACGGTATCATCGTGAGCCGTAAATTCCCTAATTAAGTTACCACTCTCCAAATCCCATAACTTAATTATCCCCTGCTTATCCCCACTAGCCAAAATTTTACCATTAGGTGCGATCGCCATAGCATAAATCGCATTACCGTAACGAACAATGGTTTTCAGAGGACGGCGGTGTGATAAATCCCAGACGCGAATCCCATCTAAACCACCACTTACAAGTAAATTATTTTCCGGAGATACCGCCAAAGATAAAACATGGCTTCTATGGGCTACAAAGCTACGGTTAAACTTGCGGTTTCTCATATTCCATAGGTTAATACTATGGTCACTACCACTACTAGCTAGGGTTCGACCATCGGGGGAAACTACCAAGGATTGCACTGCGGTTTTATGGGCTTTTTTAATAGAACCCATACGCTTACCAGTTCGAGCATTCCACAAACCAATGGCTCCTTCATTATCTGCTCCACCACTAATGAGCACCTTACTATTAGGACTGAAAGCCAGGGATTTGATAGTTCCAGAATGTCCGCGCATGGTACGTACTAATTTGAGATTAGTAAATTTATTTGTCCTTGAGCTACTATTTATGCGATCGTTGATGGCAGAATTCGCAGTGGGAATATTAGTAAAGAAGTTTACACCAACAAAACTAGCGATCGCTATGGGAAAAAAAGTTTTATATAACCATTGGTAAGAGCGGGGTTGCATACATTTAAAAGAGTCTATTATTACCGTTTTCCTTAGGATTCCCATGAAAGACGGCAGGGCTTTAGGCTCTTTTACTGAATATTATTAATTACCTATATTTATGAATATACCAGTATTTATACTTGCTGTAGACTACAAGAGAAATTCATAATAAAGATTATCCTACTTTGTGGGATGGGCATCCTGCCCGTCCTTATATTATTAGCACCGCAAGACTTGGGCGTGAGCTTGTGCGTTCGGAGTTCGGCGAGCTCACCCGAGCCGCGAAGCTCAGTCGAGTCGTCGAACGCTGCCTGCACTACAATAATTTTGGAGATATTTTTATTTATAAGTTTACGATCGCGGGGGTTTCTTCTTAGGGATACTGAGCATGGGTAATGTAGAAGTAGAGCTTGAGGGTTGGGGAGGTAAGTAATATTGTTGCTGCTGCGCCACAGGCTCTTCTTGCAAAGGCTGACGCTGTTGAGCGCGCCACCATCGCCATGTCAGAGATATACCTGTTGTTCCTAAACCAACAATAAATAATGACCAACTATCATCCAGCCCACCAATTAGGGCATCTACTATTCCCATAGTTATGAGGATACTAACTATTGGTTCTTTACGATAACTTAACTTTAAAAAACGAGGCAATACAGCGTTCATCACAGCTTGTTTTTTTCCTATTCACTTTTAGCATGAATTTACCCAGAACACCTCACCCGCATTCAGCGTGTCTGATGTAAGCCTTATATTATTATAATTTTTCTAGTTTAAAGATGATAGTTGTATGTAGACCCAATAAAGATCGGTTAACCGTATGACTCAGATGAAACATAGTCGGGAATGAGGAGTGAGGAGTAATTATTTTTATACCCTTATTATCGGTAATCTCCTCATTTCATCATCTCCCGATCTCATCATCCCTGGAGTTAACCCATGGCAGGAATAAAGCTGATGTGTCCTAAACCATTTATTTCAAACCCAACCATGATAATAAGCTTTGTTTGGTAACATACTCAATCACTACCAACAAAAGAAAACCAATCATTGCCGCTCTACCATTCAAACGCTCAGAATATTCATTAAATCCCAATTTTGGCTCATCTATTTTGGGAGTAACACTTGGTTTTGGTTGGCTAATCATTTAAAACTCCTGTTATGGCAATATAAATTTAAGAAAAGTTAGTCCCCGTAAAAGCTTCAGTCAAGCTCTTTTGATAGATAGCTACCTGTTCGCTAAGGAAGTTAGGTAAATAAAGCTGAGAATGTTTTACTACCCCACCTTTAGCTATCATACAAAGAATTCTTTACATTTTGTAACTATTCTTTACCTATTTTATAAATGCTTAAGCTTTAATCAAGGGGAAAGTGAGTAGCTTATCTGAGATTTGACTGAGTAATTTCCCGAAAAACAATGACCTGCAAGCCCATGCTTGAAAATAGAGCATGAGTTATTGAGATAGGTAACACTTAGTGACTTTACATTGTAATTACCTTACATTGTTAGGACTTACGCAACTGGCATATTTTTTGGCGTAGGGGAGGCAAAATGCGGTGTAGATGTTCTTGTGGTGCATTATTGCCGTTGCGTGAGGTGCGAAAATATTTGAACGTAGTAATAAGACTTATAACGTCACGCACCAACCACCGATTGTGACAATTGCGTAATTTATAAGTATTCATCCGCACATGATATAATGGGTGCAAATATAAGTACGCGTAGTCGTACGCACCAAAATCCTTGCAGCATGGTGCGTTACCCTACACAGATAACACACCCTACGTTTTTTTCAAAAATCAAATAGTAATCCTATATAAATCCTCTAATTTGCCAATTTACTTATTTCTTGGTAAAAAATAAAACAAAAAATATCAAAATTAAAATGGCTTCAGTTCCCAGCAAACCATAGATAGTTTGTTTATCTTCAGAAGTAAAAGCAAAATAATCAATAAAAATGGTATAAATAACGAACTGAGACGAAAATCCGAGCAAAAATAAACCAATTCCCCAAATTTTTCGCTGCCAAAGCCCAATTGCTGCTGTTACATCTAAAATCAAGTAGGTAACATCACCAATTCTCCAGGCTAAAGGAGTTTCTAACCAAGGTTTTGCTCCCAAACCCACCATATTGGTAACATGGACAATGGCACCATAAGCAAAGACAAAAGTAAGGAATCTCAAATAAATCCCCATCCAATAGAGTCCAGTTGCTTCTAGTAAGGAATTCAACATATGTTGGTGGAAATTGTTCTAATATATAGCACTAATATATAGCACTACGAAATTAGGGCGCGGACATTTATAAATCCAAAAAACCCTTTGATAGCCTGCTGTTCCCGTTCGGACTTCGGCGTGAGCTCAGTCGAACGCTGAGCTCACGGCCGAAGCCTGTTCCCTGTTCCCTGTTCCCTAGCGCGATGTTAGCGCCATACCTATGAATTTAATTTTAACCAACGACGATGGCATTGATGCTCCTGGTATTCAAGCACTCCAACAAGCAGTAAATGCCCTGAGTAATCCAATCTTGGATTCTATCCCAGGGGAACAACTAAAAAACCCAAAGAGTCAAAAAATAATTATTGCCGCTCCCCAAGATCATCAATCTGGCTGTGGGCACCAGGTTACCACACATCGTCCAATTCAGGTTCAACAACGTTCTCAATTTGCATATGCGATCGCTGGGACTCCTGCTGATTGTGTTAGAATTGCAGTATCCCATCTGTGCGAAGATATCAACTGGGTAATTTCGGGTATTAATGCTGGTGGAAATTTGGGTGTAGATGCGTATATTTCCGGAACTGTCGCCGCCGTGCGCGAAGCCGCCATGCATGGTATTCCTGCGATCGCAATTTCCCACTATCGCAAAGGGAAACTTAATTATAATTGGGATTTGGCTGCTAAATGGACGGCAAGAATTATAGCTGACTTATTCAATCATCCCCAAGAAACAGGAACCTATTGGAATATTAATTTACCCCATGTACAGCCAGGAGATAAGGAACCTGAAGTAGTATTTTGTCAACCTTGCACTAAACCATTACCTGTGAATTACCAAATAAAAGGGGATAAATTTTATTATGCTGGGGAATACGGTAAACGCGAACGTACTCCTGGGAGTGATGTTGATGTTTGTTTTTCTGGGAATATAGCAATTACCAAGCTTCAGCTTTAAATTTGCTCTATGTTCTTTCTGTAAAAACTATTCCATTAATCATCAGATTCTAGTAAAGTTGTCAAACGATCTAAAGTGTTTGTCAGATGGGTTAACTTTTGCAGGGATTCATCCTGGGTATCGGCTAGAGTCTGCACCGCATCACACAATGCTATAATCTGATACCCTTGCTGCTGTAAATGCTTTCCCTGCTCATCAGCATGAACACTTAGGGTATCCACCCTGTCAGCCAAACGCTCAATCGTTTCCGTAGTCGCAAGCACCGCCTCACCAATCTGCTCCACAATAGATTCCAGTCTACCAACTTTTACTTCCGCTCCTGCCAAAACCATTTTTTAGTACCTCGATTAGTTAGACATTGCACTACAGTTTTGTCCATATTGCAGTTAATAAGGACATTAAATAGTAATTAAGTTGAAAATCAGTAGGTATATACGTATATACTTGGGAACTTGAAAAAAATTACCAGGTCCAGATCCCCGACTTTTACAGAAAAGTCGGGGATCTAACTTCTCACAAATGATTTAGGATTGCTATATATACGTGGGAACTTGAAAAAACTGACCTACAACCAAGTATTAATCATGATTAATGTTAGATCCATGGGCTTATTTATCCCATGAAACAATTAGTCTATTGACACTTAGTTCCACTCAAATTGGAAAAATCTGTGTAATAGAATACATTTCCATTTATTAAATAAAAAGCAATTAAGTCGTGTTCTACTCCTAATTTTCGTCAGTCATTTAACGACAAGTATAAACATTGAGTTTTTACACCCAGTTGACAAAAGATTCTAGCACAGCAATATTTTAACGTCACCTTCACAAATATTTTGTATATCCCCCCAAAGTAGGATTTATTTAACTTTAACGAAAGTTTATAAAAAATCTCGATCCCAACGCTATTGATAAAGATTCAGTGAATATACGGTAAATCTAGTTTCTTAAAAGCTCAGTCAAGTTTATAGTCATAAACACAGGTGCCGTCTCCTGCATTGAATTGATAATTTTGACTAAATAAATATATATATCAATATAGATTTGGCAATGTACCAAACATCAATAGCAAATATTTTAGTAGATGGTGGTTCTCAACCTAGTAGATCTACGTTTCCTTCCCACCACTCCGTAAGTTCTAAGTTTAAACGCTGTTTAGATATCGTGGGAAGTCTAGTGGGGATGATAATCCTAGCAATTGTTTTTATTCCCATAGCCATCGCTATTAAAATTGATAGTCCCGGCCCAATTTTATTTTCCCAAGAACGTTATGGACTCCAAGGCCGTCCATTTCGCATATATAAATTCCGCTCTATGGTGAGTGAGGCTGAACAATTAAAGTCACAAGTCAGCAACGAAGTTAATGGACTTTTGTTTAAAAATAAGAGTGATTTTCGGGTGACTAGAGTTGGTCGTTTTTTGAGAAAAACGAGTTTAGATGAGTTACCACAATTTTGGAATGTCCTAGTAGGTGACATGAGTCTAGTGGGGACACGTCCGCCAACTGGTGATGAAGTCGTCCATTATAATCAACGTCATTGGCAACGGTTGAACGTCAAGCCAGGATTGACTGGTGAATGGCAAGTTAATGGCCGTTCTAAAATTACAGATTTTGAACAGGTAGTTGATTTAGATTTGCTATATCAAAAAAATTGGCATCCGATATATGATTTGTTGCTGATTGCCAAAACTTTCTACGTGATTTTAGCGAAAAAAGATGCTTACTAAAATCTAGTGGTTTACCAAAGGAACTTCGCTGGGTTTGTATTTGGACTTTAGTCTGACAAAACTCTGAAAATAATCACAATGACAAACAAGTGTATTTACTTACATATTAGGTGAGTTTAGCGATCGCAAAAATCGGTCTGGCTCTTGTACGCTCATCAGCAAAGAGTAACCATCAGTTGTAGGTAAATAAACAACATCACGAGATTGAGTCACAAACAGTAAAGCTTTTTCTCCATTGCGGAGTTTGAACCACCCAGAACGGTATCCAGGTAAACCAGTACCGTTAGTTCTCCTAGTTGGGTGATAGACAGAATCCCTATTAATATCTATCTTTTGACTGCGATCGACTATGAGGGATTTTACAGGGATACTACGCCCATAAAGACCACCTTTTATACGTAGTTCTGTGTTGGATAGTTCAAATTGTATATGACGAGATGAGTAAGCCACATAACCCATTAGACAAATTACGGCGGCCATGATTAAGGCAAATAATCCCAGTAGCCACAATGCCTTAGCAGGTGCAGGGATAATTTTGAAGACTTGATTCATTGGATTTTAGCAACGGATAACGGATAACGGATAACGGATAACGGATAACAGGTACCGGATACATGGTAATGTTGGCATTGCTTAATCCAGGTATGAATTTATCTCACGCAAAGACGCAAAGAATCTTTGTTCAATTGTATCTAAAAATGTAAAGACACTGCGGCTTGACCCCTTCCCCTTTTCCCCTTTACACTTCTTAACTTTTCCCTCATCCGCCGAAGACGGGAAAATTTTTTTTACGAATCCCCCCGCCCTGCTGTAAACTCATTTAGTCCCATCACCCACCTTGAAATCAATGATGCTGTGGGCGAATCGGTTGGGGGGTATTACCCAGCATAGAAAAAAGTAGCCAAGTATTGATGGTCTTGTTGTATGGCGTGAATCGACAAAAACTGGCTTGCCCGCTAATAAGTCATTAATACAGTCACCATACGATATTGAAGCTCGTAATCGTACAAAACGGGATACAAACTGGACTGGTTATACAGTACATTTAACTGAAACCTGTGATTTGGATACTCCAAACTTGATTACCAATGTTGAAACAACGCCAGCAACTGTTTTTGATGGTGCAATCACCCAACCAATTCATGGTCGTATCGCAAGAAAAATACCTTGCTTGAGCTAGTCAGTCAAGCTCCACCAGATAACACTTGGCAAGCTCAAGCAAAAAATGGATTTGACCTAAGCAGTTTCAAAATTGATTGGGAAACAAAATCTGTCCAATGTCCAATGGGGAAAACCAGCCATGCTTGGCGAATACGCACTGATGGACAAAATCAGCAGCAATTAGTAGAAGTCCGTTTTCATCGAAAAGAATGTGCAAATTGTCAAATGCGACAACATTGCACTAAATCTAAAACTGAACCTCGTTTACTCAAATTTCGCAATCAACATAGGCATGAAGCGTTACAAACTGCACGAAAAAACCAAACTGATCCGGCATTCCAAAAAAGATATGCTAAACGTGCTGGTATCGAAGGAACTATCTCACTTGGAGTTTGTGCCTTAGATTTACGACGTTCTTGCTATATTGGTTTAGCTAAAACTCATTTACAACATATCGCAACTGCTGCTGCGATTAACTTCTGCCGACTCTTTAATTGGTGGAATCAAGTCCCAAGAGCACAAACTAGAGTCTCATCTTGGACTCGGTTTTGTTATACATATTTTAATGTATCATCTGGATGACCTATTGTTATTCAGGGGTTTTACCCCCCAACCGATTCGCCCACAGTATCATTTATTTCAAGGTGGGAATGTGGGCTAAACGAGATTGCTGCAAGTTATTAGTTT
>JASJCX010000130.1 GCA_030065255.1 Calothrix sp. MO_167.B42
CCAATATCATAGGTCACCATCAATGACTCAATTTGTGGCAAAGTAGTTTCAGGTGTAATAGTTTTCAGGTTTAAGGTCATATAACCCTTAACGGGGGCATGGCTAAAACCGTGGTGGAGGGCAATATCTAAATCCCGGCGGGAAATAATTCCCACCAACTTACCCCCAGCATCCACCACCGAGAGGCCCGAATGTCCATAACGCAATAAAATTCGCTGGGCTTGGGCAATGGTAGTTTCCGGGCGAATGGTACGCACAGGGGATGACATTAAATCCCGCGCCCTGGGGGGATGGGGAATTTGCGCCTTCAGTCCCTCCAACAGTGGATTTAATATATCCTGGGTATCAACTCCACGGCAATTTAGAGACGCTGCTTGGGAATGGCCACCACCACCAAGGGGCTGAAATAGCTGATTGAGACTCACATCGGGAATTTGCGATCGCCCAATTACCGTCAGCCGATAAGTTTCTCCTTCCCGGCTGAGATATTCATTTGCCAACAGCAAAGCATCAATTTCCGTTAACTCCACTAGCTCCGATGCCAAACTAGATAATCCCGGCACAAATCCATCGGTCTTCAGAACTACCCAAGCAATTGTATACCCCCTAATGCACAAATACTGCATTTGGTCAAGAGCCATGGTTAATAGCTGTTGTAATTGTGGAGATAATCCTGGTTCCACATATTCAGCCACAACCGATAAACTAGCTCCCTGGGCCATTAACCAAGCCAAAGCGTGGGCATCCCTTGGGGTGGCACAATCATACATCAGGGAACCAGTATCTACGTGAATACCCAAAGCCATTGCCGTAGCTTCCGCTGCCGTCAGTTGAATTTGCTGCTGTTGTAATTCCTCGGCAATGAGAGTCGTAGTGGCTCCCACCTCACAAATATGTACCTGCGTCGCTGGAATATCCCCTGGTTGTCCCAAATGATGATCGTAGAGAATTATCCCCTGTAACTGGGGTAAATCGAACCATGAGGCGGCCTTTCCCAAGCGATCGCGGTACTGGGTATCGACTACAATCAAAGAACGGATTTTTTTGGGATTAACCGAACGTCTTTCAATTAAAGAATATTCATCCCGATGCAGCGCCAGAAAATCCCTTACAGGTGGATGAGCGCCCCCAGTGAGAACAATTTTACTCCCTGGTAATAGCCTTGTGAGTCCTACCGCCGCTCCCAAGGCATCAAAATCTGCTGTAGTGTGACATAAAATTAAGTCCATAATTTACTATTATCAGCGATCAATAGGGGCAACACAAAGACTAAAACAACTAAAAGGATGATTTTTCTGATAATTTACAAATAGGCGAAATCTGTCAGCCCCCAGGTGTCAGATATCCTATTTTTAATTAACCGTTTTGGGAGAAGGGAAAGTCAGTAACCCAGCCCTAAAGGAACTGGGCTTGTAAGAAAAATCAAGCAAGCTGTACTGACCAGACCACTCGGTAAAACGAGTAGCCGTTATTTGAGTCACGACACCTCGGAATGCGTAGCTAGTTCCCCGCTCTGTCGCTTGTAATTAAACAGTTCTAAGGTCACTGAAACAGTGTTGCAAGCCCAACAAGCTCTTATAACAGGTCGAAGCTAACTTAACCGCGAAAGCGAGGCTCCACGGAGCAAAACCATTATGCGTACAGGGTTGTAAAATTTGAAACGGTAATTGTCCCGTTGAAAGTGCAACACAAAAGCACACCGAATTAGAAGACTCCAAGGCGGTAATGGCAACAAATTGTAAAGCCGTCCTTCTAGGACGGGGTTTTAAACCCATTTTTCTGATGAATATCATATTCCAATTTGCTTTATTAGGATTAGTCTTTTTGTCTTTTGTGATGGTAATTGGCGTACCTGTTGCCTACGCCTCCCCCCAAAATTGGATTGAATCTAAAAAGTTCCTTTGGATTGGTTCCATTGCCTGGGCTATTTTAGTCATCACTGTTGGTATATTAAACTTTTTCGTAGTTTAAGCCACTGCTATGACCAGTCCCAGGCAAATAGCATAGGAAATACAGGGGTAGAAGAATAACCTCAAAAGACATGGATAATCGAGTATAAAGAAGAAAAAGCGATCGCTTTGATTCAGGTGAACCATGTTTCAGGACTCTACTGCTCCTGTGATTCCTGAAAAAATGTGTATTTGCAAAAAGTATAGTAGATTTAAAGGTGGTCATGGCGGTTTTTGAAGGTACTTTTACTCAAACAGAACCATTGCGATTTGCAATGGTCATTGGTCGATTCAACGATCTAGTCACCAATAAGCTACTAGAAGGGTGTCAAGATTGCTTGAAGCGCCACGGTATAGATACTAATCCCCAAGGTGCCCAAGTAGACTACATATGGGTTCCTGGCAGCTTTGAAGTTCCTGTGGTGGCTCGGCAATTAGCACTATCCCAACGTTACGATGCGGTAATTTGCTTGGGTGCGGTGATTCGGGGACAAACCCCCCATTTTGATGTAGTCTCATCTGAAGTTGCCAAAGGAATCGCTGCTGCGTCCTTTCAAACCGGCGTACCAGTCATATTTGGCATTTTGACCACAGACACCATGCAACAAGCTTTAGAAAGGGCAGGTATTAAAAGTAACCTGGGCTGGGAATACGCCATGAATGCCCTAGAAATGGCCAGTTTAATGCGGAATTTACGCCCCAGTATTACCCAGGCATACTCGGATAATTCCCAATCTTTACCAGCTTCCCTTCCCGGTCATATAGTTGGGACATTGACAACCGAATCGGAAGATTTGGCTTGAAGCAATTTGGAATCCTCAATCCCTGCAAATTGTATATCTCAAGTTTTGACCTGGGTTTTATTTTTAGCCTGGGATGTGAATCCCAGGTGGACTGTTTTCAGGAAATTTCCAATTATTAGTTGACAAATGCAGAAGAATTTGAGATATTTATATATACGACTGTAAATGCGGGTATAGCTCAGTGGTAGAGCGTCACCTTGCCAAGGTGAATGTCGCGCGTTCGAATCGCGTTACCCGCTTTAAGTAATTTTAAGATTTATGCGCGCAGAGGCGCAGAGAAGATTTTTTAATACATCAAATCCATCCCGGCATTCAGCAACACCATATGCTGAGGCTGGAGGACTTGTTTTTGTATCCAAGCTGACCCTAATTAAAATAAATCAATTGACATTTAAATTAATTCAAGTAGAGGCTGGTAGGGCGAACTCCCACCCTCTACTTGAATAATTATCATTTTTATTTGGGGTTAATTTTATCTCCAAGCTTCCAGTTCAAAACCCCTGATTTACCAGTGGTATCTATTGGAGATAAGTGAACCACTCAAATTAATTGCAATTGTTGCATATAGGCGGGCCACATTGAGGGAAGTTATTCTGATAATAATTCTGACGAAGAGCAAGATTATTGCCATCGGGATCGCAAAAGAAGGCAAGTACAGTTCTACCGTTCCCTGCATTACAAAGTTCCCCAACTTGAACACCGTTAGACAAGATATAATCTCTGGCTCCGGCAATATCATCAACAACGATTGTAGCTGTTGCTTGTCCCGATTGAACAGGATTACTAGCACTCAGACCAATTTGCGTGCCAGGATATTCTGGGTAGTAAACTTGTGCGTAATAAGGAAATGCTAGATTATCATAATCTAAATCCATATGCAGCTTGTCGAGATACCAATTTAGTGATTTTTCTAGATTGCTAACATTGAATCGTGTTACCCATCCCGTTGTTCTAGTCCAGCCTGGTCCTGCATATGCGGGTGAAGTCAATCCCGGAAAGCCTAACAGAACAGATGTAATGAGAGCTACGGCGATAAAGGTCGAAATTAGTTTTTGACAGACTTTTCCCGACTTTGACCCAATTGTATCGAGTATCATCTGATCCTCCATTTTTATGTATTAATGGAAACAGAATAACTCTATCACGGATATGACGAAATCGAAGCTTATTCATATTTGTTTATCTAAGGTTTGTAATCGCACTTAAGTGTGGTTATCCCCCATCAAATCAAAGGGCTAAAGCCCAACTACAAACCTGGCATGGGTTCCCTTGATAAACTACTTACTGCCAAAAAATTAATACAAATTCAGCATTTCCAAAACAGTAAACTGATATTCTGGCCGCTGTAGTGCCGAACGCCAGACTTCATAACCCTGTTGACTCAAATGCAACCCATCTGTGGTTAGCTCCCGACGTAGATTGCCTTGAAAATCTGCAAACCAATGGTGGATATTTACAAACTTAGCACCTTCTTGTTTAGCTGCGATCGCTAATTGTTTATTAATATAACGAATATAATTATTGGGTAAATTAGGTCTGCGAGTAGGCAAAATTGATTGGATAATAATTTCAGTCTTGGGGTGAATTCGACGTAAACGACGAATAATTAGACGATGGTTGTTAATAATTGTCTTTGCTTTCTTACCCCTGCGTAAATCATTGATACCAGCCATGATATAAATCCTGCGGGGTCTGGTTCTGGAAAAAACAGATAATCGATTTAAAATACCTGTAGAGGTGTCTCCAGAAATTCCTTGATTCAGCCATAACTGGCCATCAGGTAATTTTTCTTTGGGGAACCACATACTTAAAGAATCACCAAGTAAAATACTGAGACGATTATTCCCTTGACCATCAGCCATAGCCCTAGCTTCCATAGCTAACAAAGTCTTCCAATCAGTATAGGTTAATTGACGCAAGCGCCTATGGGAAACTGGAGATGGATACCACTTATTATTACTTAGGCGCGTATAAATCTGCCCCGCCCTTAAAGCTGCTAACCGTTGATAGTACATTTGCGGGCCAGAACTAACTCTACGGTTAACTAGTACCTGGGAGCTAGCAGATGAATTAACTGAGTTTGGCAACCTGGGCTGGCTAAATTCCGGTGGTGAGATTTCAGGTACAGCTTGTATCTTACTATTTGTGACGATTGGTGAATTATTTTTGACATCCGATTCTGGTGGATGACTACTAGCTTCCATCAGTAATGACTGCGGTAAAGCCGATGTTGGTAAGGTTAATCCTGTTAACAAACTCACTGCCAACAGATAGATATCTTTCATCTGTATTCTACTTCTCTCCTAGCTCCTACTGTTTCTACCCACAGCATCAATCTGCTGCTATCGGGAAAATTTGACTCTCTTACTTTTTATTTACACCGTATAAATATGTAAAATACATTAAAAACACAACATTCATCATCTCTTTAAATAAGTGGTTTGTGGTATATATTATTGTCATTAATAATTCAACTTATGTTGAGATTACGGTTGTGCTTGATGAAATCATGAAAGAATATCTAACTCCGTAATCATTTTAAATTATTCATACATAAAAAAATGTCAAATTGATGCCCCTATTTCAGTAAAATCAGCTAAATTAACTATGGTAATTTGAAGCTATCTTTATTTAACCGCAGAATAAAAGGATACAAGCCCCTAAGTTTATTGGGTGCGACTCTTTTGGTAGTACGGGGTATGATATAAGCTTGATCTGCTCTAAGAGCATCCTTTGTCTTCGATACCCAGGCAAATAAACCTAATGCAACAGTTGTCCCTAGCTCTTGAACTACCTGACTCCAAGCCAGTCAATCCACAGTGGTTTCAAAATCTCCTATCAGTCCTCGAAGTAAGACAGGAGCCTGCTTGGACTGACAATTTTGGCAAATCTCTTCATAAAAGGTTTCGGCAATGGGGTATAACTCCAGTTAAAACCCTTAGTTTGTTTTCTGGTGGGGGCGGTTTAGATATTGCGTTTCACGACGCTGGCTTCGAGATAGTTAAGATGGTTGAATTGGAAGCTAAATACGTTCAAACACTGCAAAAAAACTCCCAACCAGGAAAGTGGCTAGAAGGTTCTGAGCCGATTTGCATGGACATCAGAAATTATGTTCCTGCCCCAAATCTGAAGGTGGATTTTGTAATTGGAGGCCCACCATGTCAAACTTTTTCTGCGGCTGGACGTAGAGCTGCTGGGGTAGCTGGAACAACTGACAGTAGAGGGACGCTATTTCAAGAATATGTTCGCATCTTAAAGTTACTTCAACCAAAAGGCTTTTTATTTGAGAATGTATATGGAATTACTGGTGCGAACAAAGGCGAGGCGTGGCAACAAATTCAAGAAGCATTCAAAGAAGTTGGATATAGTATTTACTACCGAATTTTAGATGCTGCTGATTACGGTGTTCCTCAACATAGGGAACGCTTATTTATTGTTGGAATTAAACAGGGAAAATACTTGTTTCCCTATCCTACTCACGGCTTTGATTCCCTCGATCAACATTCGTACTACTGTGCAGGGCAAGCCATTGAAGGTTTGCACGCTTCAGATATAGAAGCGGGATTGGGTGGACGATTTGGTCATTTACTTGATGATATTCCTCCTGGCCTCAACTATAGCTTTTATACGAAAGAAATGGGCTATCCTAGCCCTATTTTTAGTTGGAGATCAAAATTTTCTGACTTTCTTTATAAAGCAGATCCCGATGTGCCAGTACGAACAATCAAGGCTAAAGGTGGGCAATATACTGGCCCATTTAGTTGGGAAAATCGCAGATTTTCTATTTCTGAATTAAAGCGATTACAAACCATTCCTGATGCCTATGAAGTAGTTGGTAATAGACAAGTTGCTATCGAGCAAATCGGCAATTCGGTTCCTCCCCAGCTAGGTAGAATTTTAGCCCTTAGCATCTTGGATCAAGTTATGGATGTTGACTTACCTTTTGATCTTGCTTACTTACCTCCATACAAGCAACTAGGGTTCAGGCAACGTAAGAGAAAACTAACAAAAATCTACCTTCAAAAAGCTCAAGCTGCAATTATTGAACTGTCTAAACAAGGAAAATTTAAAGGTTTAAATACCTCTATTTATGAGGAAAAAAGAGAGTTTGTCAGATTTTTATCAATTGATGACTTTTCATGGACAGAGGAACCTGTTGCTAATGGTGCAAAGATTTACCTGAGTTGTAAACTAGACTCCTCTTCTTGGACAATCAAAGCAAGCACTAACAGCAATTGGGATGAGCCAGATAAATTTTCCATTGATGTTTATCCATCATGTGGTTATGATGACTGGGTTTTATGTACAAACTCAGTGAAGCTATGCGCTAAACAGTTAGACACACAAGTTTTTACATCTCTTTGGAAAGCTTTTGAAGAAAAATTGAATGAAGCTACAGGAAAAGCAGATTTAGTTCAGCTGTCTGGATACTATCAGTACAATGCTCGTATTAGTGGGGTTATGAACTTCTATAGCGAAGAAAAAATTGATTTATTTTGGCGAGTTGTTCAATGTGTAACTAGATGTATTGCTACTTCTGCTCAATTTAAAGTAGAAGAATTTGCAGAACGTTGGAGTATCAATGAAGAAAATGTTGTCTCTTACTTACAGTCTTTGAGAGCTATTGGTTATGAAGTCAGAAGCCATAATACGAATCCCCAGATTCCTGTAGATGAATATCTAATTCCTTATGCTTTTCCTACACTAAATCCTAAGAGTGTTCAACTCCGTAAAACTTTATAGATTCATTATGAACGAGATGTATTTGAAAGTTGATTTGGATAAAAGTGAATTAGTTTTCTCTGATGGAACGGTTCACACCTTCCCTGAAGGCGTAATATCATGTCCGGGTAATTAGTTACGATATAAAATTTCCAAATTCTTTATATTTAACAATTTCAGCATTACTTTTATCGTAAGTGTTCAAGCGGACATGGTATCACCTATTGTGCCAATTGCGTAAGTCCTGAAATAGTTAGACTTGCTCGAAAAATTAAAAAATGCAAAATGCTTGACTAACTCTATCTTGTTGAGTACTATATAGATGGAGCTCGGCTCAGGGGTAGTCGTATGACTGCCGCACCAAACCGCACCGAAACTGAGGTGGCGGTTTTAGTGTTTTAAAGCGAATTATCGAAACAGTAATATTTTATCCCCATCTTTTCAAGATTATCAGGCGTTAAAACTGCATCAATTAACTTCTTGTGCTGGATCAACTCCTGAAATGCCCTGTTTTGAGGCTGATCTTTAGATTTTGCTATGGGATACAGACACAGATCAGCGATTTGTAGAATGGGGTTGTTTTTGGACTTACCCTCAATACCAGTGAGAACCTGCTGCATTTGGTTAGATGTTAGTGGTTCATATATAGCGGAAGTTTCAGCACTGAAAGGGGCTCCCGAATTTCTCAAGTCGTTAAAGTAACTGGTTATGAGATTGTCTTCTTTTTTACCCGCTTTTTCAAAATAAACCATAACTTTTCCACCCTGAAGGACGACATATTTGCCGACGCGCTCTAATAAAATTGAGAACGCACTCTTCATCATCTCCCATGTATTGCTACCATAGCGTTCGAGATACCGATCTAAATAGCCCTTTCGAGAAACAACGCATCCATGAACAATAATAGGGCACTGAACAATCGTTGTTGTCAAGTCCAGCAAGAACTGATTTTGCTCATCTTCCGATATGCGCCCTAGCCAAGCAAAGTTTTTCTTTCGACTCCGAATTTCGTTGCCATGTAGAGGAACACTTTCGTCAATTCCCCAACGTTGTTTAAAGTTTGCAATTTGTAGACGAATGCTACTTTCATCTTTGTGCTGAATTAATACTCCCCCAACAGCGAAGTAGCTAGTTGAGTCCTTGGGATTCGGTTTGGGACTACCGCTCTCATCCATATAAAAGGCAAACAGTTGACTCACGAAGATTGAACCAAGATAAACACACTGAACTAGACAACCATCATACAATAATTCAATTGGTGGCTTGTTATCTAACCAGAGCTTGCACAGGATAGCAAGTACATACTGATGCTGAGTCATATTTCATCTGCCGCCTGTAAAAGCTACAAATGTGCACCTTATCGCGAGAAAAGTAAATTTTCATCCCCAAAAGAAACTGGAAAATATTATCACCGATAAACTAACACCGGAACCCGTTTATAAGCCGGAGTCCCACAACGAGGATCGATATGCGCCTTAAATAAAACATTCGCTTCGGGATAAAACATAAACCCTACCCCTTCCCTAATCGCACCACTAATAATTTCAATATTCTCTAATTCTCCACCATCTCCCCTCACTTTTACCCGTTGATGCTCCTCAAATCCACCCTTCTTAATATCATTAGGATTCATTAAAATACAATAACGATGGGGCATTCCTCGATATTTATCTTCACTGCGATATACCACCGTGTTGTGTTGCCCATAGCTTCTACCCGTACCTAAAATCACCACAATTCCCTGGACTGGAGTAGAAACACTGAATGCATCAACAGGAGGTATATTTAATTCCGGTAAAGGTGTTACTGATAGTTGTGCTTTCCCGTCAGGAGTTGCAAATTTAGGTTCTGTGAAAATTCTACCGTCAATGGTAAACTCTGATTTCGTTGCATCAATGTCACCAATTTTTTCATACCCAGGAATTGTTTGAGCGATTAATTGGCGCACATAAGTAGTATCTTGCAATCTGCGCCAGTTAACCCTGAGCGAAGCCGAAGGGTTAATCGGAGTTTCACCATGCACGCGATGGGCGATTTCTGTAATCAGTTCCACTTCCGAAATTAAATCGGAGTTGTTTGGTTGTAAATGGCTCTTACCCTCATTATTAAGACGGACAAAATTATTCCCCGATTCTGTGGTGGTTTTGTGGGGATTTTCAAAGCGGTTATATACAGGTAATATGAGAGTATTCTCTGCCGCTAAACCGTGAAAATGTCCTAAATTTGGCTTGGTTGCCACATAGAAAATAGTGTTAATTTTACCTAATGCTCTTTGTGCTTGATATAAATCGGGATTAGCTGCATACAAATTTCCACCCAAGCAGAATAAACTATCAATTTTACCTGCCTCTGCGGCATCAATTAAAGTACGGGCATCATAACCAGGAGTTTCACTCAAACTACGTCCCAATAGTTGGGATAAAGCCTGTTTTATCTCCTCCCGCAACCTGACTGTCACCCCCATAGAACCAAATCCTTGCACATTGGAATGTCCCCGAATAGGCATGGTTCCTGCACCTAATTTGCCGGCATTTCCCGTTAATAATGCGGTATTGGCAATACTTTTAACATTATCTACACCATTACTATGTTGGGTAATTCCCATTGCCCAAGCAAACACAACTCGCTGGCATGTACCAATAGTATGGGCAACTGCGGTAATTTCTTCCTGGGAAACACCACAGGTATTAGTAATAGTTTCCCAACTTGTTTGTTGGGCATAATTTATAACTTCTTCCCAGCCTTCCGTATATGCTTGTAAATAATCAGTTTTAATTAGGACTTGCTCAATTAAAGATTTTTGTATCCCCACAAACAAAGCAGTATCACTTCCAGGAATTGGTTGTAAATAAAAGGTAGAAATATCAGAACCACCTTTCAGTAAAGATTTAATAGGAAAAGCAGGGGAAGCAAATTTAACTAAACCTACTTCTATTTGGGGATTAATAATTATTATTTTCCCTTTTCTTTCCCGCAATTTGATTAATTCATTCATCAATCGGGGATGATTCGCAGGTGCATTAGAGCCAACTAACACCACACAATCTGTATGTTTCAGGCTTTCTAAACTCACCATTGATGTCCCCGAGCCAAAAACCTGCTTTAAGCCAACGGTAGAAGCTGAGTGACACAAATCAGAACAGTCTGCTAGGTTATTACTACCCAAGGCTCGCATCATCAACTGTAATAAATAGGCTGCTTCATTGGAAGAACGCCCAGAACTATAACAAGCAACCCGTTCGGGAGGCTGACGAAAAGCCTGTTCGGCAATCTGATATACTTGTTCCCAACTGATGCGCTGATAATGGGAAGTTCCTGCTTTTAAGAGCAAAGGATAACTCAACCTACCCAAGCGGTCGCACTGTTGGGAATTGAGTTGTTGTAACTCTTGAATGGTATACTGGTCAAAGAAATGAGCTGTCAGTGGTTGTTGTAATTCTGATGCGATCGCTTCTACACTTTTAGCACAGCGTTGTAAAGATTCCCCAGCTTCATTAACAAAGCCTCCCTGCTGTCCTCCTGTCCCCCAAGCACAGGATAAACAAGCACTTTTATGATTGAGAGTTTGCCACAGTTTTAATCCTCGAGGAGACAAGCTTTGTTCTAGCCAATATCCAATTACGGGTAAACCACCCCCCGCTTCGGGCTTTGGAGAATGACTCATGGCAGCAATATGATAATTTAATTTGTTGGTAGTTGTAGCAATTTAGCGGAAATTAAATGGAAGTTTGAGGAGAAATGGTTGGGTTTTGATACCAATGGTAAGACCTAAAATATGGAGTTCAAATTCTTTTCCCCGAATCAATTTAAATCCACCTAAAAATAATAGAGAAAAATGAATTACTCGATCGTATTTTTGCATACCAATTTTGTGAGTATAATCTTTCCCAATTCCCAATGCACTCAGTAAATAATTCACTTTACCTTGATTCAAAATCCACTGAACATAGGTATTACTATTGGGACCAGGATAATAACGATACAGATAATTATATTGGTATGTTTGCGGACTATTCTCAATAATTTGAGCTAATAAAATTGCCCTTTCCCCTTGCCATTCCTTTTCTAACCAACTCCCTCCATTACCCACTCCAGAATCGTAAGCCATTAAATTTTTATGTAAATGTCCCCAACTTTCTGGACATCGACCAATATTTTGCCACACCTCCCATCGCTGTTGTTGGTTTTCTTTCATGATGACAAACCAATAATGTACAGCAATATACCCTAGAATCGAAGGCAGTTTTGCTGCTCTTAACTGGACAGTTGTTACCATTTAATTTTCCATTATTAATCTATTTTAAATCAGAATTATATAGCAGTCCTAAATCATTTGTGAGAAGTTAGCTCCCCGACTTCTTTGAGAATTCGGGGAGCTGTTGCCCCTCATAACTAATGCGATGAACCACTAATGCTCCACCACATTAACTCTGAGGGGTTTTGTATCACATCCGCCTGGGGTTGAAAACCCCAGTCTAATAACTAAAGTCGTCTAAAGACGACTGGGAAGCACCCATCAAATTTAATGTGGTTAAATACTAATGGTCTGTCCCATTAATTCTGATGGGATTTATATCACACCCGCCTGGGGTTGAAAACCCCAGTCTAATAGCCAAAGTCGTCTAAAGACGACTGGGAAATACACCGCAAAATTAAATTGGTGGAATACTAGATTACTCTCAAACAATGATTGTGAGCGATAAGCCCTCTACATAGCTAGGTTCCTAACGGACACTCTGCACATTTAATTTTATGCTTGGAGGCTATACGCTTTTACCACAGAATTTTTGCTTAAAAAATATATCACTTCACGAAATAACCGGGATAATAAAACATAATTATTTTGCTCGCACCGAATTATCGGCATTATCAGCTACAAGCATTGAGCCTAAATGGTGAGAGCTAATTTCACTCAACTAATATCCCTAATGAATACAAAACAAACCGTAGATAATAACAACGTTCCACAAACAATCCGCATCGGTGTTTTAGGTTTTGGTGGACTCGGACAAGCTGCTGCTAGGGTAATAGCACCAAAACGGGAAATGATTTTAGTTGCAGCCGCAGATAAAGGTGGCTATGCATACTCCGTTGCAGGTTTAGATGTACCATCATCTATCAAAGCCTACCAATCTCAAGGTTCTGTGGGTTATTTAGAGCCAGGAGGAACCATCAGCAACAATAGTATTGAGGATTTACTTGCTAGCAATCATCCAGTGGATGGCTATTTCCTGGCTTTACCCAATTTACCTAATGATTTTATTGCTTCGGTTACCAAACAGTTTATAAAATCTGGGTGGCGCGGGGTATTGGTAGATGCGATTAAACGTACCAGTGCAGTGGAACAACTGCTGGAAATGAAAGCAGAATTACAAGCTGCGGGAATTACTTACATGAGTGGGTGCGGTGCAACACCAGGATTATTAACTGCTGCTGCGGCCTTAGCTGCCCAAAGCTATGCCGAAATCCATCAAGTTAAGATTACCTTTGGGGTCGGGATTGGTAACTGGGAAGCTTACCGCGCCACCATTAGGGAAGATATTGCCCACATGCCTGGTTACACAGTGGATAGTGCCAGAACCATGACGGATGGGGAAGTAGAAGCATTATTGGATAAAACCAACGGCGTATTAACCTTAGAGAACATGGAGCACGCCGACGATATCATGTTAGAACTGGCGGGAATTTGCGATCGCGATCGCGTCATCGTCGGTGGCGTAGTTGATACCCGTAATCCGCAAAAACCCCTCAGTACTAATGTGCAAATTACTGGTCGTACCTTTGAAGGCAAAATTTCTACCCATACCTTTACTTTAGGGGATGACACTAGTATGGCTGCCAACGTTTGTGGACCAGCATTTGGTTATCTCAAAGCAGGTGTAAAACTACATCAACAGGGCATCCATGGCTTATTTACCGCCGCCGAAATTATGCCGTTGTTTGTTAAATAAGGAAAAATCCGACAAATAAATTATCCCCTAGGAGCACGGCATCAGTAAAATTTTCCATCATGGTAAAAATTACCAATGCCGTGCCCTGACCTTTCATATCATGTCCGTTTAAATAACCGTCATTGCGACCGTTCGCTGAAAGCGTTCTCGCAGAGTAGGGAAGCAATCCCAAAGACCTTGTGTTCGCGGAGCGTGCCCGTTAGGGCTTATGCGTCGTTTCACTTCGTTCCACTC
>JASJCX010000131.1 GCA_030065255.1 Calothrix sp. MO_167.B42
AACCCCTCCCATTGTTCATTACTTAAATCTCCTCGACTCATCGATGCACCCTGCTCAAATTACCTTTTTATTAGGATACAACGAGTTTGAAAACACGCCCTAGGGGGTAGTGGATGGACATTTGTTTCCTTTCTTCTCAAGAGTGAATGGCTGCAAGCTTTGCTAATGTTTCCTGTGATGGCTGTAACAGTAGTCTGGGCTGCCTATACCGATAAGTTTCTGACACGGTTAAGAGAAATTTCTGCTGAACGGGGCAAGAAGGATGCTGATTCTGTCATGACATGGTTGGGGGAAGTGAATCAGGCAATTCGTTGGCAATTGGCGGGAGTTGAGGATAAGTATCTACGTTGTCAGGGAAATGCTTGCCGTGAATATCGCACCGAGGGTTACAGTCGCGGAACATTCGTACCTCTATTATCTGAAGTATTTGTCCCATTAGAACTCAGCAGTGCTTTTGTTAAAGGAATCAGTGGAGAAGAATTACCCATGTTTCCTGGTTTTCGTGAAGAAGATGTAGAACTGATAAGGGCAGTAGCAGCAAATGAACTGAGAATTTGGGACTTATTAGGGAAAATCAAGCAATATCCCACCTTTAGTCGCATGGCAATCTTAGCCTGGGGTGGCTATGGAAAAACTACACTACTGCGACATATTACCTATACCTATGCCAAGCATCGCCATCACCGCTACGGAGTCCCCCAATTTTTACCCGTCTTACTACCCCTGCGTAAATGGCAGTCAACAATCGCTACTGAGCAGAATCTAGATTTACCTAGTTTGATTGAAAAACATCACATTCCTAGTTTGCCAGAAGGGGCTGATTTAAAACTACCGCCGCAATGGGCTAAAAATCAGCTACGAGGCGGGAAAATGCTGGTGATGTTTGACGGATTTGATGAAGTTAAACCAGAATGGCGTAAATCTGTCAGCACATGGCTTGGCAAGTACATGGGGAATTATCAAAAATCTGTGTTTATCCTCACCTCACGCCCAGGTGGTTATAAGGATTATACCGCAGCCAATTCACCCAGTAGCAAGCTCTATGTTAAATCCTTCAATGCAAACCAGAGACAACGCTTTATTGAGAAATGGTATCTGACTCAAGAACGCTATGCCAGAGCAGGTAGAAACACACCAGAAGTCAAGCATATAGCCAATAGCAATGTCGCTAATCTCCTGCAACAACTTCAACAACGTCCCGAACTGGAGGTTTTAGCCAAAAACCCTCTGTTGTTGAATATGATTGCCAACTTGCACCGTAGTTACGCAGGTGAGCAATTACCGCAACGACGTTGCGAATTATATCAAGATATCCTAATTCTCCAACTCAAAGATAGACCCCGTTCAAGAGGCATTGATATGTTAGTGCCTTTCCCCGAAAATCAACAGATTTTACAAAAAGTAGCTTTGACTATGGTGGAGTCTAACCAGCCATCTATTAATCGACAGGAGTTAGAAACTTGGATTGATAAGCACCTGCAAAACCTAGATTTTGGTAATACTGTTAAAGTCTCGGAGTTTTTGAATCAAATTGTGGATGTTAGCGAATTGATTGTCAAGCGAGATGAGGATTTAGAATTTGCTCATCTAAGCTTTCAAGGTTATTTAGCTGCTGCTGAAATAAAAGGGCAAAAGCAAGAACAACTATTATTAGAACATTGGCAAGATTCTTGGTGGAAGGAAACGATTTTACTCTATTGTGGTCAAGTAAATCCTAGTAATTTAATTCGTGCTTTTTTAAATACCACAGAACAATCAGCTATTAACTTAGCCCAGGAATGTCTCAAGGAATCACCACGATATAAAAACGATTCTGAAAGAGAAGCGGAGTTACAGCAACTACAAAAAAGTGTAAGTAATTCATTCTATCAACAGTTAGAGAACTATCTCAAAAATGGACAATGGAGACGAGCAAATCAAGAAACCTATCGCCTGATGATTCAAACGGCAGGTAAGGAAGAAGGACAATTTTTAGAAGCAGAAGACTATGAGACTTTTCCCTGTGAAGATTTACGCACAATTAACCAGCTTTGGGTGATTAACAGTCAAGGTAAATTTGGCTTTAGTATCCAGAAAGAAATTTATGAGAGTCTGGCCGGCACGGAGAATTATAGTGAGAAAGTATGGGAAAAATGGTGTAAATGCGTCGGATGGAATTTGAATGTAGTTATTTTCGATTTTGATGCCCCCAAAGCTCACCTTCCGATAGTCTTCCCACCCTGGTTGCTGGATTCAGAAGGACCTCTTCCAATTAAATATTTTGATGACGAGCGTTGTATCTCTTCTCTCGCGCAAAGACTTGTAACCTGTAAGATATAGTTGCTTCAGACAATTTGTCAAGCTCAGTTTTGGATACTTTCTCTACGAAGTCATAGCCTTTCCCTGATTCAATACCACCGCATTAATCAAAAGTCTTAAGCATCATTGAAGAACTGCATTGCTATTTTTGGATCATAGCAATTAGCCATTACTGATAACTTGCACCCAATTTCGTTTAGTCCACATTCCCACCTTGAAATAAATTTCAAGGCTAATAAAACAAGCGCGTTAAAACGTGCTGAAAATAATTTCTAGTCTGATTTATCAGACTTTGTATATAAGCCTAGGAATTAATTCCTAGGCAGACATTTGGGCTAGTTGAGAATTGTGCAAGATGTCAATTTCCCTTTCCCTTGAGTATTTTTGTTTACAAATCAATTTTCAATTTGTAGTTAGAGAAAATCAGCAATATCAACTCCACAAAATTACCTCGTATCCTGGTAATATCAAATCCGGTTACATCGGAATGATAAAAAAACCACTCCAGGCACAACAGAGCGCAACAGGAAGAGGGAGAAGAAGGAAATTTAAATAATTCCGATACAAACGGAAATGATATAATTTATCTCGTACATTTGCAAAAATTTCTGGTTCAATGGATTAGCTGGAAACAAAACAGCTCCGCTCTACTAGTTCACCACATTAGTTACGAGGAGCCACAGATCCCCGACTTCTTTAAGAAGTCGGGGATCTAAACGGGTGAGGTTTTGTATTTTATTTCATCAAATCCTTATTCTTCAATGGGCGGTAACTCCGAGAGAATGGTGAAACGAACGTGATTAATTGCCAAGTCGCCAATGGCAACATCTTCTTTTTTCACACGCTCGCCCTTACTAGTCAAATACTCAAAAGAAACACCCTTACCAATTTCAATGTGATACCAGGCCAATCCCATAAAAAACCTCGTGGGATGGGCATAACCACCCAAATCATCGGGATTGGATTCCATTGGTAACCAACCCAAACCAGGGACATAAAATTCTAGCCACACATGATTAAAATCTGGTTGCAGGGGAACCCCTTGTTGTTCGCCATTTACAGGACATTTGTAACGTCCCACTGTCCTACAAACAATACCATTTAAACGACAAAGAGCCAGCAATACACCTACATATTCCCCACAGGAGCCTATACCTCTTTCTAAAACGATATCCGGGGTATCAATGTAGGGTTTAATACCATAGGACAAGTGATCGTAGACATAATTGCGGATACTATACATTTTCCGCAGCAAATTGGTTTCCGTACCAATGGCTTCTTGGGCAGCATTGAGGACAATAGCAGTATCCATTGCCAAATCATCATCATCTACTAGGTAGCGGCTTTGCAGTTCTGCTGGTGGTGAACCTATATCTTCCACATCCCTGGGAGTGAGTCGATATTTCATCGCTCTCACCTCCACAAGGGCCTTCCAGCCAAACAAATGCTGTTCTCCTGGAGTCAGGGCATCAAATTTGAATAGGGCTACCCGTTGTCCATCTATAATTTCCTCTGTGAATGGCAAACCAATTGGTTCTACTGACCTCACTTTTTGCCGGTTGGTATCTGAAGGTAAGGCAATCCGCCATTCTACATCTGGTAAGTATACATCATCCAGGGGAGCAATTTCCTCCGCATAGGACATTTCAATTAAATAACCATTGGATAGGGCATAGCGTTTTTCTGGATCGTAACTATAATACAGGGGGTGGATAAAAGTGCGATCGCGGTATGTAAGTTCGTGGTTGGGATCGGCGTTGGGATTATCCCGGATGTAGGGTTCCTCGTTGGCATATGCCAGGTACAAACTTTCCTTGCCGTTAGTATTATTCGTGTGAACTGCAATTCCCGAGGGAGAATCAAAGGGAGTCAGCACGCTAAATTGGATTTCTCCTGTGGCCCTGTCAAGGCAGTATACAGATTGTTCCACATCATCGCATACCCACAGGGTTTCTTTGGTGACGGCCAAATTTTCTATCCCCACCCCAGGGGCATAGAATCTGGTGATTTCCGCCCGGGTATTGCGATCGAAAATGAGAATGTCTCCCAGTTTTTGACAACTGACATAAATTGTTGATTCCCAAACAGCAATCCCATTTGCCGGGTAAGGCAAGGTAATGAAATGCTCTAATGCCAAGGAATTGAGGTTACATAAATAAACACTATACCCCCTAGTAACCCATAGGGTATCTTGCCACACTGCTATACCAGTGACATCAATAAATTCCCTGACTTGGTGGGGATTGATGACTTTCGTGTTGTCAGTAATCGGATCGATTTGTAAAAGATGACCCTTGATGGTATCAATGGCAATTAGAGTATCTTGAATAAAAGCTATGCCACCGAGAGCGGCAGCACCAATTGGTCGAATTATCCTTTGCCCAAACATTTGGCTAACGGTCAAACTGGAGAGCGCAAAACTCATATTAAACTAATTAGGGCTTGCTGGATAGGGGACAGGGGGAGTGTGGGGAATGTGGGAGGTGTGGGAGGTGTGGGGAGTGTGGGGAGTGTGGGAAGTGTGGGAAGTGTGGGAGTAAAGGAATAATATTTTTAACTCTTAACTCTTAACCCTTAACTCTTAACTCTTAACTCTTAATTCTTAACTCCTACCTGTCAACTGTCAACCGTCAACTGTCAACCATCAACTGTCAACCGTCAACTGTCGTAAATCAATTTTGTTTGATATCTGGTAACAATAACTTCAGACTTATACAATCGATCAACTCCCAAAGATTGTATTTCCATTGACTTATATGTTAGTAAAAATACATAGACAAATTCAAGATAAAAGTTACACTGATCAAGCTAAATACTGACATGAAATCATTTGTCTTATAGTCCTAATGTAACTTTATTTGATGGTTTTCCAGCCATGACTCAATTATGATCGATGTTTGTAACCATTTCCTGTAATCTACAAGATGTCTGCTAATTCTTCGCCTGATATAGCCACTGTTTGGCATGGTTTAGAAATTGAAAAATCCCTAGAACTGCTATCTAGCAATGTAGATAATGGCTTAACATCCCAGGAAGTACAACAGCGTTTACAAGAATATGGTGCCAATGAACTAGAGGAAGGAGCTTTACGCAGCTCTTGGGAAATTCTCTGGGACCAGTTCAAGAATGTCATGTTGTTGATGCTGATTGCCGTTGCCATTATATCTGGGATATTAGACCTGCTGGCTTTACAAGCGGGAAAAATCTCCGGTGAAGTGCCGTTTAAGGATACGATCGCCATACTCGCTATTGTAGTTCTCAACGGTATCCTTGGCTATGTGCAAGAATCCAGAGCAGAAAAAGCCCTGGCAGCTCTGAGAAATATGGCTGCTCCCAATGTACGAGTTATGCGTGATGGGAAGTTGATGGAGGTGGCTAGTCAGGAACTAGTGCCTGGGGATGTGATGTTGGTGGAAGCGGGGGTACAAATTGCAGCAGATGGGCGTTTGCTACAAGAGTCCCATCTCCAGGTGAGGGAATCAGCCCTGACGGGGGAAGCGGAAGCGGTGAACAAGCGGGCAGATGTACAATTGCCCCCAGATACATCCCTGGGCGATCGAATTAATTTGGTATTTCAAGGAACTGAGGTTGTCCAAGGTAGGGCAAAGGTTCTAGTGACAAACACGGGGATGGAAACGGAACTAGGTAAAATTGCTGCCATGTTGCAGTCCGTGGAGACAGAACCAACTCCTTTGCAGCAAAGGATGACTCAGTTGGGTAATGTCTTAGTCACTGGTTCTTTGATTTTAGTTGTCTTTGTGGTGGTTGGTGGTATCATCCGCACGGGGGGATTAAGTCAGGTACAACAGTTGTTGGAAGTTTCCCTGAGTATGGCCGTGGCTGTGGTGCCAGAGGGCTTACCCGCAGTGATTACGGTGACTTTAGCTTTGGGCACCCAGCGCATGGTACGTCGCCACGCTTTGATTCGCAAGTTACCCGCAGTGGAAACCTTGGGTTCTGTAACCACCATTTGTTCCGATAAAACCGGTACCTTGACCCAAAATAAAATGGTGGTACAGTCCGTGTATGCCCATGGGCAATCTTTCGGTGTTACTGGAGGAGGTTATCAACCCCATGGTGAATTTTATTTGCATAACAACACTATAGTCCCAGAAGACTACCCAGCAATCCCCCCTATGTTGGTGGCTTGTGCGGTTTGTAATGATGCAATGTTGCAACACCAGGGGGGAGAATGGGTGATTTTGGGTGACCCCACGGAAGGAGCTTTAGTTACCTTGGCCGCGAAAGCAGGTATTGAACAGGACCAGTGGAATAGTAAGTTACCGAGGGTGGGGGAATTTCCCTTTACCTCCGAACGCAAACGCATGAGCGTAATTTGTCGGGTGGAGCAGGTGGAAACGGGAATTTCACCCCTGGGAGATGTAGACCCCCTATTGCGTGGCCTGGTGACATCAGAAGATTATTTAATGTTTGTGAAAGGGTCGCCAGAACTGACTTTGGCTAGTTGTTCCCAGATTTATATTGATAATGGTGCAACTCCCTTGGATGAGTCACAACGTTCCCTAATTTTGACCGAAAACGATCGCATGGCGAGTAAGGGTTTGCGAGTCCTCGGTTTTGCCTACAAGCCATTGATGGAAATTCCCCCAGAAGATGCAGGGGAAACATCAGAACAGGAATTAGTGTGGCTGGGATTAGTGGGAATGTTGGATGCACCCCGTCCAGAAGTCAAGGCTGCGGTGCAAGAATGCCGAGAAGCGGGCATTAGACCGATTATGATTACCGGAGACCACCAATTAACCGCTAGGGCAATCGCCACGGAATTAGGCATTGCTAGGGAAGGGGAACGGGTTTTTACCGGTCAAGAATTACAAAGAATGAGCGATCGGGACTTAGAAGAAAATGTTGATTTAGTCAGTATTTATGCCAGGGTGTCCCCGGAACACAAACTACGCATCGTCCAGGCATTGCAAAAGCGGGGCAGATTTGTGGCTATGACCGGTGATGGGGTCAATGATGCCCCTGCCCTCAAACAAGCTGACATTGGCATCGCTATGGGCATCACAGGCACCGATGTGAGTAAGGAAGCTAGCGACATGGTATTGCTAGATGACAATTTTGCCACCATTGTCGCCGCTTCTAAGGAGGGAAGAGTAGTTTATACAAATATTCGTCGGTTTATTAAGTATATTCTTGGTAGTAACATTGGTGAGGTTTTGACCATTGCCTCCGCGCCCCTGCTGGGATTACCAGATGTGCCCCTCACTCCCCTACAAATTTTGTGGATGAACTTAGTTACCGATGGTTTACCAGCATTAGCATTAGCCGTAGAGCCACCAGAACCAGATGTGATGAAGCGTTCCCCCTTCACCCCCAGGGAAAGTATTTTTGCCCGGGGGCTTGGTTCTTATATGATTCGCATTGGCATTATTTTTGCCATTATTACCATCATTCTCATGAAATGGGCCCATGGTCATGCCCAGGTCACAGATCCATCGGGACTCAGCCCAGATAGGTGGAAAACCATGGTATTCACAACCTTATGTATTGCCCAAATGGGTCATGCGATCGCTATTCGCTCTAATACCCAGTTGACCATTCAAATGAACCCTTTTTCTAATCTCTTTGTTTTGGGAGCCGTGGTTCTTACCACTATTTTGCAATTAATGTTGGTTTACGTGCCGCCCCTACGCAACTTTTTTGGTACTGATGTCCTGAGTATGCAGGAACTACTAATTTGCTTGGGCTTCAGTACTTTAGTATTTGTGTGGATTGAATTGGAAAAACTCTTCTTACGCTTTATGGGTAAAAAAAGCGTCTAGGCTAAGAGTTAAGAGTTAAGAGTTAAGAGTTAGGAGTTAAGAGTTGACAGGTGGGAGTGAAGAGTGAAGGAGAGAAGAATTCTAACTCTTAACCATCAACTGTCAACTGTCAACCGTCAACCATCAACTGTCAACTGTCAACTGTCAACCGTCAACTCTTCACTCCCCATGTATCTCAAAACCTTGCATTTACAAAACTTTCGTAATTACAAACAACAGCAGGTTGAGTTTACTGCTCCCAAAACCATTTTGGTGGGGAACAATGCCCAGGGAAAGTCCAACTTATTAGAAGCAGTAGAATTGTTAGCCACATTGCGATCGCACAGAATGGCACGCGATCGTGATTTAATTCAAGATGGGGCAGGGATGGCTCAAGTTAAGGCTACCCTAGAACGGCAAACTGGTATGAGTGACCTCACTTTAACTTTACGCCGCCAAAGTCGCCGGACTGTAAATGTAAATGGGGAAAATCTCCGCCGCCAAATGGATTTTTTGGGGATTCTCAATGCGGTTCAGTTTTCCAGTTTGGATTTAGATTTAGTTAGGGGTGGTCCTGATGGCCGTCGTCACTGGCTAGATACTCTCTTAATCCAACTGGAGCCAGTTTATGCCTATATTTTGCAGCAATATAACCAAGTATTGCGTCAGCGTAATGCTTATTTGAAAACCTGTCAGCAATTAGGGGATGTAGAGGGGATGGGAACTTCTTCCCAGGTAGGAAAGTTAGAAGAATTGGCAATTTGGAATGCCCAATTAGTGGCTGCTGGGATTAGGGTAATTAGAAGGCGAGAGCGAGCTATACAAAGATTAGCTCCCATTGCTGCGGCTTGGCATTCTAATATTAGTGGTAGCACCGAAGAATTACAAATTAAGTATGCTTCCCATATTCCTTTAGCACAAAACTCCCCCGAAACAATCCAGCAAGCCTTCCAAGAAAAAATTCAGCAGCGCCAAGTTGCGGAGTTACACCGTGGCGCAACCCTTGTAGGTCCCCACCGTGACGAAGTAGAATTAGCTATTAATCAAACTCCTGTGCGTCAATATGGTTCCCAAGGTCAACAAAGAACCTTAGTGTTAGCTCTCAAGTTAGCGGAATTACAACTGATTGAAGAAGTGGTGGGTGAACCCCCACTATTACTACTAGATGATGTATTAGCGGAACTAGATTTATTTCGACAAAATCAATTACTTGATACCATTCAAGACCGTTTTCAAACTCTGATTACTACTACCCATTTAGGTGCTTTTGATGCCCAATGGCTGCATTCTTCCCAAATTCTTCATGTCCATCAAGGAGAGATATTAGTAGGAGATTAGTGACAAATGATAAGTGAAATAATCACCAAAAATGGCATGATTGAGATATTAATTATCATTTTTCTCATTACTTAGTTCTATCTCCAGAATTTTGTCGGGCTAAAGCCCAACTACAAATCTAGTAAAATTCAACTATGTCGTGAAGGGTATGATGATTAACCACAAAGGCGCAAAGAGCGCAAAGGAAGAGAGGAGAAACAAGACAAAAAAAAAGATAAATAGTTCACGACTTGGAAGGTTAGAGCGATCGCAATATATAGCACTACGAAGTTAGGACGCGGAAATTTATAAACCCTAAAACCCTTTGATAGTCTGCTGTTCTTTATTCCCTAGGGCGTAGTGTTATATATTCTTACCCGTTAACACTTAGCAAGTACTCTCAAAACTTGTATTGACACACTGATGACAATTATTCAATAAATTGAGTGGATAAATTCTACTGGCTGAATCAAATTCAAATACAAGACCGTGCTCAGGTAGGTGACAAAGCCTTTTATTTGAGTCAACTGATGCAGCATGGTTATCCAGTTTTACCAGGTTTTGCGATCGCATCTGAAATTTTCCGGGAATTTCTGGCAAATCTCAATAGTTCTGAGGCTTTGGTGGCTGATTTGCCCTATTCTTCTCTCCATTTAAATGTAGACAACTGGCGACAATTACAACAGGTGTCTCAACAATTACGTCGAGAAGTTTTGACGGCAGAAGTATCTTCCCAGTTAATAAATAATATTCTCCAAGCAACTCAAGCATGGAATTTACCAGCAATTACTTTACGCCCTAGTTTGGTGATGCCTAAGGCTAAAGTTAGATTGGCGAATTTATCTGGATTATTAGAGTCAATTGTTTGTCGCCCAGAACCAGAAGCCATTGCCCAAGGTTTAAAGGAGAGTTGGAGCCAATTATTTCGCGCTCGCAGTTTACTATATTGGCAAAGGGCAAAAATTAATCTACAAGAAATAAATTTGGCTGTTTTAGTACAGCCAGTCTACAATGCCATTGCTAGTGGATTATTAAACGCTAATGATTCTCATTGGGAAATTCAAGCTACCTGGGGACTGGGTGTAGCTATTACTCAAGGAGAAATTTCACCTGATATCTACCGCATCCAAAAGGAAAATCCTACAGTTATAGAACAACAATTAGGCAATAAAATTTTGGCCTATGGTGTGGTTGAACCAGAGGAAATTTCTACCAATGCTTCCCGTACCACCATCGAAGTTGATAACCCTTGTTTGACAGCATATCTCCTAGAGTCAGCCCAACAACAACAGTATGCTTTATCTGCAGAGCAACTCCAACAAATAATTGATACTGGCGAGCAATTAGTTGATGAGGTGGGAAATAACTTTACCCTAGAATGGAGTATTGGCAATGTTAATGCCACACCCCAGCTTTATCTCACACAAATTAGTACTGCTCAATCTGTAGCTACTCCTAATTTTCAGATGATTCAAGGTCTGGGAGCAGCTACAGGAAGAGAAACTGCAACGGCTTATGTAATCCTCGAACCAGAGCCAAAACCCGAACAAATACCCCCAGGGGTGATTTTAATTGCTCCGGAAATTCTTCCTTACTGGTTGCCAATAGCACAAAAAGCTTTAGGTATAGTTACTGAGAAAGGCGGACTCACTAGCCATGCAGCTATTCTTGCCAGGGAATTGGGTATTCCTGCCATTGTTAGTGCGAAGGATGCTACCACAATAATTCAAAGTGGCGAACAATTACTGATTGATGGCGATCGCGGAGAAGTTTATCGTCTGGGTGTGGGTAAAAGAAAAAATAGAGGAGGGGGAGCATGGGGAACTCGCAGTCCAAGTCCCAGTCCAAGTCAGTTGCCAGGTGAGGCTATAGATTTACCCGAGAATTCCACCTCCGATTTGCATTTATCTCCCCATCCATACATAACCGCCACTAAATTACTATTGAATCTCAGCCAAAGTAGTTTAGTTGAGCAAGTATGCTCCCTACCAGTGGACGGAGTAGGGCTATTACGTTCAGAAATGATGGCGCTGAGTATTTTGGAGGGACAGCATCCCCGCAGTTGGTTAGAAGCTGGACGCACAGAACAACTGTTGGAATCCTGGCGATTAGAAATTTTAAAATTTGTCCGTGCTTTTACCCCCAAACCAGTTTTTTATCGCTCCTTAGATTGGCGATCGCAGGAATTATTGGCATCGAATCAGCTACCATCTAGTAAGTCTGCATCCCATCCGATGTTAGGGGAACGGGGAACTTTTAGTTACTTGACAAATTCCCAATTATTTGAATTAGAGTTACAAGCCCTAGCTACCTTACAAAAAACTGGTTACAAAAATATCTGCTTGATTTTACCTTTTGTTCGCACTGTGGAAGAGTTTATTTTTTGTCGCCAAAAAGTTGAATCGGCTGGTTTAACTCAGATCCCAGAATTTCAGTTGTGGATCATGGCAGAAGTGCCTAGTGTCCTCTTCCTACTTCCAGAATATGTCAAAGCAGGTGTCCAGGGAATTTCCATTGGTACTAATGACCTAACTCAATTGCTCTTGGGCATAGATCGGGAACAGGGAGTCTTCGCCAAAAAATTCGATCAGCGTCATCCAGTTGTGATTAAAGCCATATCTCAATTAATTCACATGGCTAGGGATGCTGGGATTCCTTGTTCTATTTGCGGTCAAGCCCCAGCATTGTATCCAGAAATCATCGAAAAACTGATAGAATGGGGGATTACATCTATTTCCGTGGAACCAGAAGCATTTACTAGAACCCAGCAAGCCATCGCCCGTGCAGAACAAAAACTAATTTTAGAAGCAGCAAGACAACATTTGAATCGCGATCGCTGAACAATTTCTGAGTCTAACAGATCCCCGACTTCTATCCTAGGAATTGCTACAATCTACAGATATTGATGAAGAAGTCGGGGATCTGTGACCCCTCATAACTTATGTGGTGGAGTACTAGCTCCAGATAATATAAAGTTCAAACAATTACTCATAATTCAAAATTCACCTGGTTCTGGGATTGCCACGTCAACTTTAATTACAAGTATTTACGCGAACCTGATATTAATCTACTACTTCATGCTTTTGCAGAAAGCAGACAATGCCATTGCAAGGGTCTTACAGCTAGATCGCAATCCTATTTTATCGCAATGGGATTACGCACTGACCGAATAACTGATTGTATTCAGTCGAACCCGGACAAGCACACATGCTGGGATAACCAACGGGATTTATATCCCTCGTACATGCGGTAGGCAAAGGTTGTGCTTGGATCGAACATGAGCTTTTCACCGAGCGAACATCCAATCCAGGGCTAGTTGCATTATTAATGTTTTCAATCAAGCAATACCCGACGCTGGCGTTGTATTGATATCCATCTGGGCAACTACATACGCTGGGGTTGGCGCACGGGTTGTAGTCCCTAGTACAAAAACCTTCAGGGGTTACAACAGCTGGCATATTCTGAGCCATAGCTACAGGGGCAAAGAAAAGTGTCCAAATAGTTAGGACTGTGAGAACAAAAGATACAAATCGAGAAAATTTCATAGAATCCTCTTAGGCAAATGTTCTTCACTACCAATAGAGAGCATCCACTTTTGGCAGAAACAGAATTCTGGTACTTCAAAAATCTGCCATATGGTTGATCTACAAAAAATTATCTGCCGAAAGTATATGCTCTGTTGAGAGTTTAATATTAATTCACCTATTTCAGCAAGGAGGCTCACACCGTAATCTTTGATTCGGTGTGCCAGAGGAATTGCGAGTCAAAAGCGAGACGCTATTTGACCGATTTACCGCGCAGCGATGACAGTGAAAATAGCAGTCTCCCTTTTGATAATTATCCGACAACACATAACGTAGATTTGTAGTCTATAATATCATATGTGATTAGGTCGAACACATGGAACAAGTATTGACGCTGGTTTGCAAACTCAACCCCACTCCTAAACAAGTAGAAAAAATAGAGCTTGTTTTAAAAGCTTTTGCTGATGCTTGTAACTATGCCAACGAGCAAGTTAAACCCCAAGTAACTAGCAAAACCACAATTCAGAACATGGTTTATCATGACATCCGTGCAATGTTTGGATTGAGTGCAAATTTGGCTGTCCGCGCTTGTGCCAGAGTTGGAGCTAATCGTAAAACTGCCAAACAAAAGGGCAAATCGGTTAAGAGATTTAAACCAACATCTGCTGATTATGATGCTCGAATCTTTGCTTTTAGAGAAAAAGATTGGACTGTCAGCTTAACCTT
>JASJCX010000132.1 GCA_030065255.1 Calothrix sp. MO_167.B42
TTCTCAGCCTGGATTCACAGGCACCCCTAGCATGGGAATAATTGTACCACTTTAATCCATGAGAATGCGATCGCTTGGTTGACATATATTAACTTTAGCTGAAAAATCAATTTAAGTAGGCAAGTTGTTCGTATACACAAAAGACTCAATAGTTTTATTTATTAGCAAAATAAAGAAGCGAAAAAAATGTATATCTCCATAACTTTCCATACTTTTCAATGATGTACACCAAGCAATCAAAAGATAATTATTTTGACAATATTTAGCATATAAAATATAAATTTTCCCTTTACAACTAAGTTATTAAATTAATGAAAATAATATGTAAAAAATAAATTAAATATTAATAGGCTAACAAAATAATTCAGACAACAATTATTCCCATGAATTTACGTAAAAATACTACTGACAGATGATATATTAAATTAGAATAATTAAAAAAACATTAATCTCGGAAAAATATTTTTCCTTGTATATATAAAAAATAACAATTATGATATCTTCTGGGAAAAGTCACAATGGAGCTATTCTAATAGTGGACGATAATCCCACTAATTTAGAAGTTCTATCAGATACCTTAACTGCTGCTGGATTTCAAGTCGGGGTTGCTCTCGATGGAGAAACAGCATTAGAACAAGTTCAATATTATGATGCAGAACTGATTGTACTAGATGTCATGATGCCTGGGATTGATGGATTTGAAACCTGCAAACGTCTCAAAGCAAATCCTTTAACTGCTGATATTCCTGTTATATTTGCAACCGCACTATCCGATCCTACCAATAAAGTAACTGGTTTGTCTTTAGGTGCTGTTGACTATATTACTAAACCATTTCAGCATGAAGAAGTTCTGGCAAGAGTTCAACTTCACTTGAAGTTACGTAACTTAGATAAAAATTTAAAAGAGCAAAATTTTCTGTTGCAACAGGAAGTTAAGCAACGTCAAATAGCAGAAGATTCGTTGAAGAATCTTAATGAAGAATTAGAGCAGAGAGTGCATAGTAGAACATTTGAACTATCACAAGCACTCCAGAAACTCGAACAAACCCAGGTTCAGCTCATCCACAATGAAAAAATGTCTTCTTTGGGACGACTTGTTGCTGGTGTAGCTCACGAAATCAATAATCCTGTGAATTTTATTTCTGGCAACCTCAATCATGCAAAGGAATATAATGAAGAACTACTGACGCTGCTGGAACTTTGTCAAAAAAATTTCATCAGTCTACCTAGTGAAATTCAGCATTATTTACAACAAATCGATCCTGAATACTTACAAGAAGATCTGCCCAAACTTTTATCCTCAATGAAAACAGGAGCTGAACGCATTTCTAAAATTGTAATATCTCTACGTAACTTCTCTCGCTTAGATGAAGCCCAGAAAAAAATCGTAAATATACATAAAGGTATTGAAAGTACTTTATTAATTTTACAAGAACAACTCAAAGGTAAGACAGATGAATTTAATATTCGTGTAATCAGAGAATATGGAGAATTGCCGCCAATAGAATGTTATGCTAGTCAACTAAACCAAGTTTTTATGAATTTATTGGCAAACGCAATAGATGCGATGGATGAGCAAAATTCTCTATCATTACCGCAAAATAAAGTAGACCATCCGACTATTTGGATTCGTACAGAAATATTACATCAAGATTGGGTAACAATAAAAATTGCTGACAATGGGCCAGGTATTCCAATAGATGTACAATCAAAAATATTTGATCCCTTTTTTACTACTAAAGCAGTTGGGAAAGGAACAGGGTTAGGACTATCTATCAGTCATCAAATTATTGTGGAAAAGCATCAAGGACAGTTAAGGTGTTACTCCGAAATAGGAAAAGGAACCGAATTTATTATTAATCTTCCTTACAAAGTTAGATCCGATCAAAAATCTCAGGAATTAGCAAAATCAAATGTTTAGTTTTGATTGAGGGAGTAAAAATAACCAAATCCGGATTTCTATTATCTCATATATCACAGGATTTACGCAAACATAATTTGTCATTGCAACAATCACACTAGTATATTTAGAGAATAAATATAGGATTTTCCGGAGATTATGTTCTTAAGGAATCTAGGGTTTTCCGGAGATTATCTTCTTATGGTTTGTAATCATCTAATTATATAGGTTTTACATAAGTCTTATCTAAAATTTTTAAACGAGACTGTTTTAACAATATTAAGCTTTATTCATGGTTTCTTGACAAGAAGTTGTAAACTTTCATACTCCCTGTTTTTCAACGAAAAATCAAGGGTTTTGAGTATTTTTCATGGGAATAGTTAATAATTCCCAATAAGTTGTAAAATAACTTATTATGGTAATTCTCACCCGGATGACGTACAGCACCATTTTAACTATCAAGTTTTTCAGCCTCAACTATGTACCTCACCAGACAAGAAAACACCATATCTTGTATATGAATTCGATTGTTTCATTATTTTTATGAATTTGTGAACGTGAACACCTGACTAATCCCAAGACAATCACAACTGAAATTATTGTAAAGTCTTGCATTGCAAGCTGATGAGAATGTTCAGTTTTGGATTAGAAGTTTCTTGGTGACTTGAAATAAAACTTTGTAGTATTTACTCAAAACAAATGATGTTACTCAATTGTCAAGACATTACCATTCATCAATTAATTGAAAATCAAGCATCTCTAACACCTGACAAAGTAGCTGTTATTTATCAGAACCAGCAATTAACCTATCGAGAATTAAATGAGCAAGCCAACCAATTAGCATATTATTTGCAATCCCTAGGAGTTGGTTGCGAAACATTGGTGGGTATTTGCGTTGAGCGATCGCTCCCAATGATAATTAGCTTGCTAGCAATCCTCAAAACAGGCGGTGCTTACGTTCCACTAGATCCGTTCTATCCCTCAGAGCGTCTAGCTTTTATGTTAGAGGACTCCCAACTACCTGTTTTAATAACCCAGCACCATTTATTAGAGAAATTAACTCAACACTCAGCTAAAATCGTTGATTTAGATAGTGATTGGGAAGCTATTACTGAGTATAGTAAGCAGAATTTAGTCAAGCAAGTATATGCAGATAACTTGGCATATGTCATTTACACTTCTGGCTCAACTGGTAAACCCAAAGGGGTGGAAATTGTTCATAGTGCTGTAGTTAATTTCTTAGTATCTATGCAACAAGAGCCAGGATTGACATCTTCAGATGTTATTTTGGCAGTGACTACCATATCCTTTGACATTGCTGTTCTAGAACTTTTTCTGCCCTTAACAGTAGGAGCCTCCACTGTTATTGTCAGCCGCGAAGTCGCAACCGATCCAATTCAATTGTCTAAAGCAATAAGTGACTCTGGTGCTACGGTTATGCAAGCTACACCGTCAACCTGGCGTATGTTGTTAGCAATTGATTGGCAGGGTAATCAACATCTGAAAATCCTTTGCGGTGGAGAGCCTCTAACTCGACATCTTGCTAACCAGTTACTAGAACGTAGTGCTGCGGTTTGGAATATGTATGGTCCAACAGAGACTACTATTTGGTCAACTGTTTATAAAGTAGAACCTGGCGATGAACCAATATCTATTGGTCACCCCATCTTAAATACTCAAATCTATATACTCCAAGAGCCAGCTTGTTCCAAGAATGATGTTCCTAAGCTGGCTATCAATGAAAGTGAAACTGAAGGATCCCTTTACATTGGTGGTCTTGGACTAGCACGAGGTTATTTGAATCGTCCCGATCTCACCTGCGAGAAGTTCATAAGTGACCATTTTAGTAATGATCCAACAGCCCGTCTCTATAAAACAGGGGATTTAGCTCGTTATTTACCAGACGGTAGCATCTCCATTATTGGGCGGATTGACAACCAAGTAAAAATTCGTGGACACCGGATTGAATTGGGAGATATTGAAGCAGCACTATCTATGCATCCTCAAGTACAAGAATGTGTAGTAGTTGCTAGGGATGATTCTCCAGGAGGTCTACGTTTAGTTGCTTATGTAGTATTGAAATTGCAACAAGCAAATATACATCCAGTACAATTACGAGTATGGCTGAAAGAAAAACTACCTGATTATATGGTGCCTGGGATTATAGTCCTGATGGATCAACTGCCATTAACTCCTAACTGCAAAGTCGATCGTCAGGCATTACCAATTCCTACCATTGATTTAATGGAGGATGTTGTACCTCCTCGAACAAAGTTAGAAAAGCAACTGCACAAAATTTGGGTTGCCGTTTTAGGAGTAGAAGTTGGTATATATCAAAACTTCTTTGAATCAGGAGGAAATTCTCTCAATTTAGCTGTATTGTTGCATCGCATTAATGAAGCATTCACAATAGAATTGTCCCTTGAACACTTATTTAAAGGGTCTACGATTGCTGAGTTAGCCACAATGATTCAGGCTGTTCAAGTCTCTAGTCCTACTGCTAAATTAGCAACAAATCTGGAGGAAATACAGGCTGATGCAGTCTTAGAGCCAACAATCCATCCACAACATACCATCAAATCAGAACTTAAACACATTTTCTTGACGGGTGCAACAGGTTTTGTTGGTGCTTTTCTTTTGAATGAACTACTACATCAACATTCACAGGCGAATATTTACTGTCTAGTTCGTGCCAATAATTTGTTAACAGCTAAAGCTAAGTTGCGTCAAAGTCTAGAAAGCTACGAAATTTGGCAAGAGAATTTTGCCCAAAGAATTGTCCCAGTAGTTGGAGATTTATCACAGCCTTTGTTTGGATTACCCGAGGCCCAGTTTAGGGAATTGGCAGATCGGATTGAGGTAATTTATCACAGTGGTGCCCATGTAAATCTAGTTTATCCCTACATTGGTTTGCGGGGAACAAACGTTGTGGGAACCAGAGAGGTATTGCGTCTAGCAGTTTTGACAAAAACTATTCCAGTTCACCATATTTCTACCTTAGATATTTTTCAATCCTCAGAATATAGAGAAAAGGAATTAATTCTAGAAACAGACGATCTTCTCAGTGCTGATGGATATTTAGATGGTTACTCTCAAAGTAAATGGGTAGCTGAAAAATTAGTTATGGCAGCCCGCAGTCGGGGTTTACCCGTCTGTATTTATCGCTTGGGAATGGTTACGGGACATAGTCAAACTGGTGCTTTTCAGCCCAGTAATATGATTAGCAGAATCATCAAAGGATTCATTCAAACAGGTTATGCACCCCAATGGGGATTAAATATGAACCTGAGTCCCGTAGACTATGTGGCTAGAGCGATCGCAAATTTATCACGTCAACCAGAGTCCTATGGTAAAGTCTTTCATTTACAAAGCCCCCATGTTTTATCAATCAATCAGTTAGTAGCAAACCTTAACTCACTGGGATATCCGGTTGCTGGTATTCCTTACTATCAATGGCAAGAAAAGCTACTCAATATACCTCCCGAAAATGCCTTAAGACCAATGGTATCTTTATTTACTAAAAAAGTCTTAAACACACAACAAACTTTTATCGAAACAACTGCCCTTGTGTCATCTCATATGTTTGATTCCCGTAATACCCAATTGGGATTGGCTCGAACAGATATTATCTGTTCCCCAATAAATACTTTAGTGCTGAAGGCTTATTTAGCCTATTTCACCAGATGCGGTTTTCTATCTCAGCCTACTACTCAAAAACGTGAAGTAAATAAAGTGCAAAATTTGCTTACTAATTTATTTAATTTCCAGGCTATTCCTTATCCAGAAGTTTAATAAATATTGTAGGGTGGGCAGTGCCCTAAAATTATTACAAAGCAAGGAATCCACCCAAGGCACTTCTCCACCTTTCCTTTTCACTTTAAGATACAAAATATGTATTGAAAAAGTTACCAAGACAAACTTTTAATTCCCCTTATGGGATGTTTTGAATAAATATTTTTGGATATATATAATGAATATAAATTGGCTTAAAAATAGAAATTTACATACATCTGTTCATCAAATTCAAAATAATGAACAAGGCAAACAAAGCGGATCTTTGACGAAACAAACCCTGATTAAAACAGCAATCAGCATGGGCATAGTCATTGTTGCGTCAACTGGACTTGGTTATTTTCAAGTAATTTCACGGGTAACAGAGCAGTCACTATTACAACTTGAGCAATACATTGAATTACGGGCAAAACGCGAGAGAGCAATATTCACATTAGCTGAAGATAACCATGTTGTTTTGAAACAGGCCTTGTTAGATAAACTCAAAACATTAGGTAATCGGGATCCCCGAGCTAAATTTAACCGATTATTTGTCAAATACAAAGATGGTAGTCTTCGTAACCGCCCAGAAATCTTTGAAGTAGACAAAACTCCAGGTGTATTTCTAGGCAAGAATGTCAAAATAGACGCTGATATGCGACGGCGGGTATTAGCTTATTATGAGACTCTCAGCACCTATGGTCCTGCATGGCGTAATCGCTTTGCTAACACCTACACGCAAATTCCAGAGAATGGAATGGTCATGTATATGCATGAATATCCGTGGGCACTGAAAGCTCCATCTAGGGAGTCATTCCGAGTTACCGATGATGAGTCCTTTCAAATTACCCGACCAATAAACGATCCTGAGCGTAAAACAGTCTGGACGGGAATTTATTATGACCAAGTTGCTGCTGCTTGGATGGCATCGTGTGTAACGCCATTGGATGTAGATGGTAAGCATATTGCTACACTTGGCCATGATATTCTGATTGGTGATTTACGCGATCGCACCATTAATGAGACCTTGAAGGGCACATATAATATAATCTTCAGAAAAGATGGACGTTTAGTAGCTCATCCTGATTTGATGGAAGAGATTCAAAAAGGCAATGGTCAGTTTACTATCCAGGAATCGGACAATTCTAATCTGCGTAAAATTTTTCAGTTAGTCACCGAGCAATCAGAAAAAAAGGTGATTAACAATTACAAGTATGACCAATATCTAGCTGTAACAAAAATTGATGAGCCTGATTGGTATCTGGTTACAGTTTATCCTAAATCTTTATTAAATCAAGAAGCTTTCGCTACGGCACGGTTAATTTTAATTTTAGGACTGGGGGCACTCATAATTCAAATTACTGTTGTCTTTTTTATTTTACATCATCAAATTTCTTCTCCACTGAATAAATTAATGGCAGCAACTGAGAGTATTTCTGTGGGAAATTTCTATATTCAAGTTGATGTCAAATGCCGTAATGAACTAGGTCGCTTAGGGCATTTATTTAATAGGATGTCTCAGCAATTACAAGAATCTTTTGCCAAACTAGCTAAAACTAATGAAGAATTAGAAATTAGAGTTGAAGAACGTACTAAAGACTTCAAAAGTGCTAAAGAAGAAGCGGATAAAGCTAACGTAGCGAAAAGTGAATTTTTAGCAAATATGAGCCATGAACTACGTACCCCTCTCAATGGAATTTTGGGATATGCTCAAATTCTTGAATTATCCAAAAAATTAGCAGAAAAAGAGCAAAAAGGCGTTAGAATCATTAACCAGTGTGCCTCTCATCTTTTAACATTAATCAACGATATTCTAGATATTTCTAAAATTGAAGCTCAGAAGATGCAGCTACATCCTGTAGACTTTCATTTCCCATCTTTTTTAGAAGGTGTTGTTGAGATTTGCCGTATTAAAGCTGAACAAAAAGGAATAGATTTTATTTATCAACCTGATGAGGGGCTTCCCGAAGGTGTTTATGCCGATGAAAAAAGATTACGGCAGGTGCTAATCAATTTACTTGGTAATGCTGTCAAATTCACAGATAATGGAAAAGTAACTTTTTCGGTGAAATACCAGAATCATATAAACTCCAATTTACCAAAAAATTCAGCCCACCAAATTTGTTTTCACATTGAAGATACTGGTATTGGTATGACTGAAGAACAGCTCGAAAAAATATTCTTGCCATTTGAACAAGTTGGAGATGTTAACAAGCAATCAGAAGGAACTGGATTAGGATTAGCAATCAGTCAAAAGATTGTCCAAATGTTGGGCAGTGATTTGGAAGTACGAAGTCAAGTAGGACAGGGAAGTACTTTTTGGTTCGATGTTGAATTAGGAAAATCTCAAGATTGGACAAAAAAAGCATTATCTGTTTCTCAACAAAAGCGTGTTATTGGTTTCGCTGGTGCAATACGAAAAATCTTAGTAGTTGACGATCGCTGGGAAAATCGCTCATTTCTTGTCAATTTACTTGAACCTCTCGGCTTTGCAATGCAAGAAGCAGAGGATGGTAAACAAGGACTGGAAAAGGCTGCGGAGTTCAAGCCAGATTTAATTATAAGTGACATTTCCATGCCAGTTATGGATGGTTATGAAATGATTACTGCTATGCGTCAATCACCTTTGTTTCAAAAGATACCTATTATTGTATCCTCAGCTAGTGTATTTGCATCAGATCAACATAAAAGCTTAGAAGCTGGCGCTAATGAATTTTTGCCCAAACCTGTGCAGGTTAGTAGCTTGTTGGAAGCATTAGGCTTACATCTAAAACTAGAGTGGATATATGAAGAAACTCCACAGGAAACGAAGAAATGCAATCAGGTAAAAGTTGAGACGGATACTCCCAACATCGTCCCGCCATCAGAGGAAGAACTGACTTTGCTTTATGAATTAACTCGCAAGGGTTTAATTAATAATTTAGTTCAAGAATTAGCAAGAATTGAAAATTTAAATAGTGATTTTTCTCCATTTACACAGCACATTACTCAATTAGCTAAGGGCTTCAAGGTTAAGCAAATAAAAATATTCATAGAACAATATTTACAGATAGAAGAATAACGGGAGTATCTCATATCATGTCGGTTTAAATAACCGTCATTGCGACCGAAGGGAAGCAATCCCAAAGACCTTGTGATTGCGTCGTTTCACTTCGTTACCTCGCAATGACATACTATGGGTATGCCCCCGGACATGATATCAATTGTTAAAACACCCCCATGCTACCTTCGCTAATAGGTTCAAGCCTGGGGGATAGTCATTTCAGTTATCAGTTATCAGTCAGAATAATTGGGAATTAATAATTATGAATTAATTGGTCATCTTTTTAATCAATTTTGGCGCGGAAACGCACAAAACCGTAAGAATTAGCTGGTGCACCAGGTGCAGTAGCATGAGGTAAATTACCTAAGTTGACGACTACAGCACCATTGGTATTGGCAGTATTTATATTGGGGTCGCCATCACAATCAATATTAGGGTATACAGTAGACGGTTCAACTCCTGGGGGAAAATACTGACCAGCATCTCCATCTTGGGTATTTGTCAGAGACACCGTACTACCGTTATAACTTAAAAATATACCTTTATCCGTACCAAAGGTTGTGGAAATAAATGTGGTGTTTGTAGGTACAAAATCACACATCAGTACATTATTTGCTGTATTAAAACCAGCTGAGAGAAAGTAGATAGTATACTCAACTTCATCCCCAGGACTAACCTCACCAGCATTAATTCTACCTTGTAAATAATTACTCAACCAATTGGAATTGTTGTCATCTATGTCATGGGGAGAAGGAACATAGTTAGGAGAATTAGAATCATCTACCCCATCGAGTACATCCGTATATTGAGTAGTATTAATTGCCGTAATCCGTTTTACCAAAACCATGGTTGGAGTTATATCATCAGTATCTATAATATTCAAACTTTCTGATTGTTCACCACTAGGGAAGTAAGTCCACATATCCAATGTTTTGGTATCCCCAAATGAACCAGTGCACTTGTTATTAGTATTACCGCCAGATGTAGTTCCAAATGCCCTATCATTAGTTGATGAATCAAATCCATTAATGGGGTCACTAAAGGCTGGGTTAGGAGGATTAGTACCGCAAAGCGGCTGATTTAAGGTACCAACAGTAGTACCGCCAACAGTCACATATCCCCGGTCATCATAAAATGCTGTACTATTACCTAGGGGGTTAGCTTCATTTAAAAGTGTAATTGTAGGACCACCAGAAAAGTTATTTTCTGCATCACTGATGGGAAAGTGGTATTCTCCCCCCTTAGTAATAATCTTGTATGGGTAATTGCCTACAGGAAAAGGGTCAGCAGTATTATCTTTTCCGTTCCAGGTAACTGATTGAGAACCACCCACATTCATAACTCCCCGCAATACTCGATTTTGATTGTGGGTGGGGTCAAAGTTTACACCATCACGACTGATAATTATTTGATATGTGCCTGGAGCGTTAGAATTAAATGTAAATGTACCACCAGTGTTAACTAAGGTAGTTTTGCCAGTAACTGAGCCTGTAAAATTTGCATTACTTACCCCTGGTCGGGTAGGGGTAATGGCAATACCAGTGCCAACAGGTTGACCATCGGGATCATATCGCGTAATGTATGGCAAAGCGGTAGGATCGAGTGTGTTAAAAAACATGGGAAATTGGGGAGGTGCAGTACTAACTCCGCCTTCAGGATTATCAATGTTACCATTGCTACCCAGTATGTTGCGGTAAAGAGGGGTTTTGCCATCGCTATCCAGGTTACCTAGTAGGTTGCCAAAAATTCTAAAGCCAAAAGGGTCTAGCCCTCGCATATCTAATTTGTAGCGGAAGCCATCGATGGTAATTACAAAAATATCGGAGTGTAATTGCCGACCATTATTACCCATATTCATATCTATGTAAAAGGTAAATAGTCGGCCTGTGATGTCTGTTGTGGATGATTGATTGCTGCTACGTACCGTTACATCCCAGGCAGAGATACCTGTATTTTGGTTAGAACCAGTGTTAATCTGTTCTATATTTGGCTGTACTCCATTATTGGGACTAGCATTACTATTGCCACCACTAGGTCCATACATAGCAATATAGTAAATGCCAGTTTCTGGAGCTTGATAATAGCAAGGAGTATAACCATTGGTATTTTCCTGATCATCAATGGATTTGGGACCTGCTAACTCTTGAGTCCGACTGCTAATAAATCCTCTACCCGATTGTTGACTCACACAATTAAAATTAGCCGTTGAAGGCAAATTTTCCCTAGCGGAACCACCAGTAACTGTATTAGGGTTATAAATGAGAATATTTCCGCTTCCTACTCCCACAGCACTAGAACCCACTAAGATATATTGGTCTTTTTCTGCATAAACCCGTAATAGAGTTCTTTCCTTAAATCCTCCATTAGATGTTGTACCGTTCTGCCATAAGATATGACCTCTGTTCCCTTGAGCACCTGATGGAAACATATCGCGGCTACCTTCTGCGTAAGCAGATGGAGAAAAGGAGCTAGAAACACCCAGTAATAATGTAAGTCCACTTAAAAGTAACCCAGACCTAGATGCTTTATTTGATAAGGAAAGTATGTTATTTATGTGGGTTTTATTTTTTCGATTTGCCCCGATCATTTGTCTATTACAATTGAATATTATCAAGGCAATGCTTCTGGGGGAAATTGCTTAAGGATAATGTTCAATGAAAACTATCTTACAGCGATCGCTCGCTATAGGATTACTATTTGATTTTTGCTCAAACACCCTACTAGTGCATTGCATTAATTTTGACGAGTCGCGGTGTTTAAATCCCCGACTTCTCAAAGAAGTCGGGGATCTGTTACCCCTCGTAACTAATGTGATGAAGCACTACGTATATCTTCAAAAATCAAACCGGATTTCTATATTAACCATCACATTCCCAAACTTGCCATATTTAATATGCCCAAAATTATCCTTTCAGTTTCACTTAAATCAAATGCTACAATGTATTTACTTTACCTTACCCCGGAAGCGGACAAAGCCGTAACTATTAGATTGACCAGGTGTAGTCGCATGGGGTAAATCCCCCAGGTTTACTACCACTGCACCATTGGTATTAGGAATATTGGTATTGGGATCCCCATCACAGTCGATATTGGCATAAACGGTAGAAGGTTCTACTCCTGGGGGAAAATACTGACTAACATCACCATCTTGTATACCAGAAGTTGATACAGTATTGCTGTTATAACTGTGGACTATTCCCCGGTCTGAACCTGTTAAAGTGGCAGTCGCAGGAGCATGACTATTATTATATGCCGTAGGTAAGAAGGTCAGATTTTCGGGAACTAAATCGCACATTAGTACGTTACTAGCCGTGTTGTCACCTGTGGATAAGAAGTAGATGGTATACTCAACTTCCTCTCCAGGTTTGACTTTACCACCATCAATGGCTCCAATTAGATAATTACTCGGCCAGTTGGGATGATTGTCGTCATCTTTTCTACTCGATGTGGTGTCATCTACAAAGATGTTTAATGGAGTATTGTCATTGGGATTGTTAGTACTATTACCATTAATGGCGGTGATGCGTTTGACAAGGAGAACACTAGGGTTACTAGCTATAGGTGTAGTTACTTGTAGGGGGGTAGGATCGCTAAAACCTGGATCATCCGGATAATCTGATAGAACAGTTCCCCCAAATATTGCAGGTAGTCCACTTAAAGTAGCTTGATTGAGTATGGGGGAAGTTGGTGTGGTTGCAGGGGTATTTGCTGGAACATTAACTGTCACTGCGATGGTATTTACTGTTTTTCCAGGGAGAGTGAGGCCAGTAATTTCTAAAGTCTTTTTGTCGCCAGAAATAGTTTCCGTCCCTCCTAGAGAATTACTTACCACAGTTATAAAAGTACGCCCATCTGTACTAGGCATAGTATCGGTGAGTTTGGTGGTAATTGGATAGCCGTTGGGATTGGTAAGACGGTAAGTATAGGTTACACTTTGACCTGCTGGGGTGGTTTGAGGATCGACAGTTTTTTCAATCTTGGGTTGAAAGGGACAAGCAGCTCCATCATTTTTAGAAACATTAGGTGGATTAGCCACAAAGATTTCGGCAGTGGCACTTTGGGGATTTGCGGGATTATCAAATACAATTTTGTAGAGATTACCATTTGAGTTTTGATAAGCATAGAAGTTGCCGAATGGGTCAAAATACATTGCACCCGTTGCGCCAGTAAGATTTAATCCAGGTGCTGTGAGGGTTCTCCAAGAGCCATCATTAGGGTCTATGATATAGATTTTATCGTCTGTTTGATGGGTAGCATAGATATTTCCGTCAAAGGGATTGAAAGCAATATCGAGGAAACCAGGTATACTGCTGCTGTTTTGGATGTTTACTATACCTGCACTTGTTGCACTATTTAATCCAGTAACGTTGAATTTGTAAAATTTTTTACTATTGAAGATGTGATAAATACCGTCTGGGCTGACATCTCCGGCTGCGGAGCCAATTCCATATGGATTGCCAAGGTTAATATGAGTTCCATCAGCAGCTATTCTGATCACATCCTCATTATCCCGGTCAGTCAGTTGATTTTTTCGATCAATGCCATACATATACCCATCTTGAACATTTAAACCTATGGCATTAGCAAACACATTACTTGGGTTATTCAGTGTAAACTGGAGATTTAAAATCTTATTACTAGTATCAACAATCGAAACTTCAGACGGATCTTGATTCGCATCTCCCCCTGATGGGATTTGCGCTAGAAAAAATTGACCATCACAAATGAAGGTAGGCCCACTTGTTGCTGGAATTATGATACTGGTGGTATCGCTACCAGTGTTATTACCATTATTTGCTGCTGGCTCATTTCCACCAGATACAGATACATTATTGGTAACTGAAGCAGGAGCATTATTCGCAACATTGACATTGAAGCTAAAGGTACTATTACCACTGATTGGAATAACAGT
>JASJCX010000133.1 GCA_030065255.1 Calothrix sp. MO_167.B42
TGGATATCTAGAATTAGGGTGAGAAGCAACAATGAATATTTGGTAAGACTGAGCTACTTGAGGGGCAGAAATTCCCACCCCATTAGCCTCCGCAGCCGTAGCTATTAAATCATCAATAAGTTGTTGAATATGGCGATCGCTAATATTTTCGACTTGCTTTGCTGGTTGGCGTAATATCGGATTACCTAATTGGATAATTGGCATTAACTGAGACATTAATAAACCCTCCTCAACTTAAATTTTAGTAAATTAATATCAATAAAACTAATACTTCATTTTAGTTGTTGATATATTTGCGATCGCCTTCCCTACCCTATCCTCTTAAAAAAAGAGACCCTACATTGTTAACTATCGATTACTCCTCAAACTACTTATATCTAACACTATTTTTACCCTTATATAGTGGATTTTCAGATTGCAACAATCAGTGAAATCCGTGTAATCCGTGATCGAATTTCGGATTGCAACAATCAGTGAAATCCGTGATTAGCTGTTTCTTTCCACAGGCAAAGCAGCAGGCTTAATAAATACTTGTTTTGCCTGCCCTCGACTTTGGACTTGCAGTCTTAAGGTTTCTCCAATTTGACTTTTTTCGACTATTTTTTGTACCTGTTCAGTATTAGTAACAGACTGATTATTAATACTTTGAATCACATCTCCTGCCCTTAACCCAGCAACAGCAGCAGGAGAACGGGGAACTACACGAACTAACAAAATACCTTTATCCGCATTAATATTAAAGTTATTTAATTCACCTTGTAGCCTTTCCTTCAATTCTTGGTTTAAAGTCGCCATCACAATACCCAAGTATGGATGATCCACCCGTCCCTTAGCAATTAATTGTTGGGAAATCCGTTGTACGGTGTTAATAGGAATAGCAAAACCCAAACCTTGGGCACCACGGATAATCGCCGTATTCATACCAATTACTTGGCCACGAATATTCAACAATGGGCCCCCGGAATTACCAGGATTAATTGCTGCATCAGTTTGCAGATAGTCTACCCGTTTATCGCTACTAGCACCAATATCACGACTAGAACGACCCGTAGCACTAATAATACCAGAAGTAACGGTGTAATCTAAACCCAGGGGGTTGCCGATGGCAATCACAGGTTCTCCAGACTGTAACCGTTGAGAATTACCCAAAGGGACAACTGGTAAACTCTCGGCATCTATTTTAATCACAGCCACATCTGTAACTTTATCTTCACCCAACACCTTACCGTCAAAGCTGCGTCCATCCTTCAGTGTTACCGTTACCACATCCGCACCATCCACAACATGGGCATTGGTTAAAATCTCACCGTTAGAATTGATAATAAACCCAGAACCATTACCCCTTTGTACCCGTTGCCTACCTTGTGATGGCAATCGATCTCCAAAAAAACGCCGATAAAACGGGTCGTCAAATTCACTGGGTACTTGAGACCTAATGGTTCTAGATGTATCAATCCGCACTACTGCCGGACCAACTTTTTCCACAACTTTAACCACAAAATTAGGATCCCCAGAAGAAGCAATAATTGGTGGCGGAGCAATTGATGGCTTTGGTTGACTCTGATTTGGCTGTGACACAGGAGCAGGAGCCTGTGCTGTGGAATTTTGTTGCTGGAAAGGATTGTTAATAGCAGAGCATCCTCCTGCAATCACCGCAGTTAACCCGCTCAATAAGAGCAATTTCGGTAAAACCCAGGTATAAATTGGTTGTGATTCCTTGTTTTGTGTGTTCATGTGTCTTTAGTTTTCTTTGTGATTCAGTGGGGTGGTAGGATGTTGCCTACCGGGGGTGTTCAAAAAAGATTACAACTTAACAACTAATTTTTGAGATAAAATCCATTTTGCTTAATTGATATTTCTTTTATATTTTCTATTTTGACAATTAACAGCCAAGGTGGTAGAGAATGCAAATTCCTATAGATAGTTTATGGAGTCAGGTACTAGAGCGGTTACAACTAGAACTGTCCCGTCCCACCTTTGAAACTTGGATTAAAACAGCTAGTGCTGAACGCCTGGAAAATAATTGCCTGGTAATTCGCACCCCTAATCCATTTGCTCGTAATTGGTTGCATAAATATTACATAAATACAATTGCTAATGCAGTCAAAGATATTCTCGGTTATTCCGTAGAAATTTACATCACCGTTGCCCAAGAAGATGGGGTATCCACCATTGGCGAACGAGATGCGGCTTGGGGATTACCTGCTGCTAGTCAGGTTATTCCCGAACCTACCCCCCAAAATCGGGCTCAGACTGCGGACTTAAACCCCAAATATATATTTTCCCGGTTTGTGGTTGGTGCTAACAATCGCATGGCCCATGCAGCTGCATTAGCGGTTGCTGAGTTTCCTGGTAGGGAGTTTAATCCCTTGTTTTTATGCGGTGGGGTGGGTTTAGGTAAAACCCATCTTATGCAAGCCATTGGCCACTATCGTTGGGAAATTTGCCCTGATTCTAGGGTATTTTACGTTTCTACGGAAAAATTTACCAATGATTTAATTACTGCTATTCGCCAGGACAGTATGCAGATTTTTCGGTCACATTATCGGGATGCGGATGTTTTATTGGTAGATGATATTCAGTTTATTGAAGGTAAGGAATATACCCAAGAAGAATTTTTTCATACCTTTAATACTTTACATGAAGCCGGGAAACAAGTAGTAATTGCCTCAGATAGACCCCCTAACCAAATTCCTCGATTACAAGAACGCCTTTGCTCCCGATTTTCTATGGGGTTAATTGCTGATATTCAACCGCCAGATTTAGAAACCAGGATGGCCATCTTACAAAAAAAAGCCGAATATGAAAATATTCGCTTACCCAAGGATATTATTGAATACATTGCCAGTAACTACACATCTAATATTCGCGAATTGGAGGGAGCATTAATTCGGGCATTAGCTTATATTTCTATTTGGAGCTTGCCCATGACTGTGGAAAACATTGCTCCAGTATTAGAAACCCAAACGGAGAAAGTCGAAGCAACTCCAGAAGCTATTTTGAAAATTATCACTGATAACTTTAATCTATCCATTGAAGATATTAAAAGTAATTCTCGCAGGCGGGAAATTAGTTGGGCGCGTCAAATTGGCATGTATTTGATGCGGCAACACACTGATTTGAGTTTACCCAGAATTGGAGAAGAGTTTGGTGGTAAAGACCACACTACAGTCATTTACAGTTGTGAAAAAATTACCCAGTTACGAGAAACAGATCCAGCCCTGGCCGAAACCCTACGCCAACTTAGCGATCGCTTGACTATGAACAAGAATCCTCAAAACTAATCGTACTCAATCATCTTGCCTTGTGCAGCGATTACTCTAATACTAAACTGTAATTACCCATAAATTTCTGAATTATTAATTTAAATATAAAAAATGATTAAGCAATAATTAAGTTGTGGAAAAAATTAATTTTTTGTGGAAAACCACACAAGTACTTGTGGAAAACTGAATGGATTGTAGTTAACCTGTGGAAAACAATTCCATTTATCCACACATTTTCCACACCAATGTTAAAAGTTTTCCACATTTTCCACAGCCTTAGTGAGGAGCAACAGATCCCCGACTTCTTTGAGAAGTCGGGGATCTAAATACCCGCGATTCGTCAAAATTAATGTGATCGAACACTAAAAGTAAATCCCATAAATTTCAAATCTAAAATTGTTTACACATGAAATTAGTTTGCACCCAAAGCGATTTGAATACCCATCTTTCCCTCGTCAGTAGAGCAGTTCCTTCCCGTCCCACTCACCCAGTCCTTGCTAATGTACTGTTACAAGCGGATGCAGATACTAAACAGGTAAGCTTAACTGCCTTTGACCTGAGTTTAGGTATTCGTACCAGTTTTAGTGCTGAGGTGTTTCAAGGGGGCGTACTGGCTCTACCAGCTAAATTACTTAATGACATTACCTCCCGGCTACCAGAGGGGGATATTACCCTGGATGATGAATCAAATACAGTCGCCAGTGAACCATCAGAAGGCTTAACTTTAACCCTAACTCCCCAAACAGGAAGGTATCAAGTTAGAGCCATGGCGGGGGAAGAATTCCCAGAATTACCATTACTCGAAGGGGCACAAACCATGGAACTGAGTGCAACTGCCTTAATTGAGGGATTGCGGGGTTCTTTATTTGCTACCAGTGCCGATGAAACTAAGCAGGTACTCACAGGGGTACATTTGAAAGTACAACCAGATACCTTAGAGTTTGCAGCGACAGATGGACATCGTTTAGCCGTGGTGGAAACTGCTAACGAAAATCCAGATGAAAGTGTGGAAAATCAACTGGAAGTGACAGTACCGAGTAAAGCACTGCGGGAATTAGAGAAAATGTTGGTTCATAACAAGAGTGAAAATGAACTGGTGACTCTTAATTTTGATTCCGGTCAAGTGGTTTTTCAGTGGCAAAATCAACGGTTGACTAGCCGTACTTTAGAAGGACAATATCCAGCTTATCATCAATTAATTCCCCAACAATTCGAGCGGGAAATTAATTTAGATCGACGACAATTTGTCACTGCTTTGGAACGAATTGCTGTATTTGCTGACCAAAAAAATAATATTGTCAAAATTAATATTGACAGCATAGAGCAGGAAATTACTTTATCCGTGGAAGCTCAAGAATTAGGAAGTGGTAGAGATTCTATCCCAGCAGAAATATCTGGAGAGGACATAGTTATTGCCTTCAACGTCAAATATTTAATGGAAGGTTTAAAAGCTCTACCATCCACAGAAATTCTCATGCAAGTTAATCAACCTTTAACTCCAGTGATATTTAAACCTTTGGGAGGTCTTAATATGACCTATTTAGCAATGCCCGTACAGTTGAGGGAATAGGAATTATTTTGCTTGGGTGGTGGGAGTTTTTCTTTCATAAATAAAATCAGCGATCGCTTTTTCTTTTTTAGCTGTCATCCCTGATGGCATACTCAGTAAAACAGAGCGTTGTTTTATGCCCTTGAGACGACGTTTAACTCGACTGGGAATGCCATATCCGTAAACAACATGTCCTTGTCCAGCTAACACCACCACTTGATAATTAGGCTTGGCTTCCACAAACTTGGCAATACCCATGGCCATGGTTTCATCCCACAATACCTGGGCAGTAAAAAAGCGATCTGCACTGGCACTATTACCATGTCCTCCGGCTTGATGTTGGCGGAAAGCTGCTAGGGCTAATTGACGATATTCTTGGTTATCAGTGCGAATTTCCTTCATGGGAGGGATAAATTTTCTTTCTGCTGGTGTTAGGCTCGATAAGCCTTGACGAGCAACTTTGCGGGTAACCTCACTAGGGGTATTTAAAGCTAAAACAGGTAGTCCTTTTTCCTTGGCAAAACGGAGCATGGGGGCATAATATTCCCAAGGAAAACCCCACCGTTGGTTGTATTCGCTCTTCTCAATTAGTTGTGCTTCCGTTATCTTCCCGGCTAGATATTGATTGACAATACCTTGATAGGGAGCCTGAAACATTTCCATGGCGATGGCAATTTTTTGATTCTTTTTGTGTAATTCTTGAATAATTTTTAGCTGATTTTGATGATCGATTTCACTGTCATGGGTTTCACCCAAATAAACTACCTGTGCTTTGTGCAATTCAGGTAGCATTTGTTGCCAATTACTAACACATTTACTAGCAGGGAATTTTTGCGTACAGTTAAGCTCTAATTTATCTTGTGCATAAGTTGGTGAAATGTAAAGTAGTAGGGAAAAAGTGAAAAATAAGAGGTAATAAGACAGTTTTTTTCGTCGTTTCATTGAGGTACACCAACAAGCAGTAAACGGATTTTTATTAATTTTAATACTATAGGAATCCGGTTTGAATATTGAAAAAAATTAGGTATTTGTAGGGTGTGTTATGACGCTAGTCTTTAGCGTTCGCGCAGCGTGTGCTTTGCACTTAGCCATGCCCGTTGGCGTAGCCGCCCTGAAAGGGCTAGGGCTATACGCACCGAAACCCTTATATAATGGTGCGTTGCGCTTCGCGACAACACACCCTACGTATATTTCAAAAATCAATTAGGATTCCTATATTTCTTTTCATGTATGGGTTTTTCCCCTGCTCCGGTGCCCCCCTGCACCCCTGCCTCTTCCTGACCGACGGGGAGGTATGTAAAATATACCTATAACTCCCCTATAGATAAACTGCTCGTAATGAAAGGAATCTGGTTAGAAAATAAGCAAATACAACTACGTACAGACATCCCCACTCCCGAACCTGTTTCTGGAGAAGCCCTAGTCAAGGTGCTGGCTGCGGGTATCTGCAATACCGATTTAGAATTACTCCGGGGTTATTATCCCTATGCTGGTATTTTAGGCCATGAATTTGTGGGTATAGTTACCCAAGGTCCCGAGAACCTCCTTAATCAGCGGGTGGTGGGAGAAATCAACGCAGCTTGCGGTGAGTGTAGTTTTTGTCGCCGCAGTATCCCAACCCACTGTGAAAACCGTACTGTTCTTGGTATCGTCAATCGTAATGGAGCCTTTGCTGACTACCTTTGTTTACCTGTGGAGAACCTCCATCCAGTCCCGGACAATGTACCTACAGAAGTAGCAACTTTTACCGAACCCATCGCCGCAGCCTTGGAAATTCAGCAACAGATAGATATTCATCCAGAAGATAAAGTATTGGTGGTGGGAGATGGTAAATTAGGACAATTGGTGGCTCAGACATTAGCCCTAACTGGATGCAATTTATTAGCCATAGGCAGGCATAGAGATAAACTAGCAAACTTAGAGGCAAGGGGTATAAAAACTGGCTTTGCTGATGCGGTTACGGATAGAGCCTTTGATATCTCAGTTGATTGTACAGGTAATGCTTCAGGGTTTGACCTAGCTCGCCGCGCTTTGCGATCGCGGGGCACTTTAGTATTAAAAAGCACTTATGCTGGTAATCTAAGTTTAGACGCTTCTTCTTTGGTTGTGGATGAAATTACCATGATTGGTTCTCGTTGCGGCCCTTTTGCTCCAGCATTGGAGTTGTTAGCCCAGGAAAAAGTAGACGTAAAGCCTTTGATTCAAGCTCGTTACCCCCTCATGGAAGGAATGACAGCTTTCACTAAAGCACAGACAAAGGGTATGTTAAAGGTTCTGTTGTCCATGGAGAATAATTAGGGCTTGCTGAATACAAATTTGATTTGGGTGCGACTGTGCAACTGTTGACACTCTCGGGCCTAAAGGCGAGGAGATTCTTGGTTCAACGAGTCCACTTAAATTAGACCCCTTGCGGTATCTAACCCAGAGGTGGTTCTCTCCTCAAGCGTTAACTTTCCCCCTGCCCGGGGGTAGTTGGATTATTCCAAAATTCGTTTGATTTAAATTCTGTGTCGTCTAGTCCCCATGTAGACGCGAAGCGGCTTCCCGTAGGGTAGATTTTGCCTATTTCTGGGAAGAAACTAGAACTATGAAATAGAACCCCATATCTTCAATTGTCAAGGTACAGATTGCCTTTAGGCACTTAGGTTTTTATACAGGTTGGTTACCATTCGGAGTTGAACCTGATTCTACCATAAAACCTGACTGAGGCGTAAACACCTCAAACCGTTTTCATCCCTTGTCTAAAGAACGTCTGAATCTCTACGCCAAGCTTCGAGACTCACCGCTCAAGGGTTTTCAACGAGTATTCTTATAAGAGACGTTTTTAATTCACATCAGGCGTAAATTCTAAATTCTAAATTCCCCTTGACCAGATGTTGGGCTTAAATTGTTTGTCCAAAGGAGTTTTAGCAATGTGATTAGTGTAATTGTGCATGACTTTAATCCCAATACCTAAAATGACTTCTAGTACCTGTTGTTTGCTATATCCTGCTGTTAAAAATGCTTCTATTTCCCTATCTTCTACCCAACCCCGATTTTCTACCATTTGTTGGGTAAAGTGACGCAATGCTTGTAATTTAGCATCTGTCATTGGTGTTCCATTTCTTAAAGCATCAATATTTTCTGGGGACATTCCAATCGCTTTAGCTAATCCTGAATGGGCTGCCATACAGTAATCGCAAGAATTTTCATAGTTGACTGTTAAATAAATTATCTGCTGTTCAATCTTTGTGAAACTGGTAGTCTCAAATAAATCCCATAACGCCATCGAACCTCTCAATAAGGCCGGAGCTTCAGCAGCAATCCCTTCTAAATTAGGAATAAAGCCGAAAGTTTCTTGAGCATGAACTAAAGCTGATTTAGAGTCTACTGGTGCTGTTTCTAAAGTATGAATGGTAAATTTCATTGACTTAATTTCTCACTTGAGTCATAAGGAGACAGAGTTGTCTCTTTGGTTTAATTGATACTATAGCTATCAGCAGACAACTTTGTCTACCTACAATTGTCATGAAATCTTCTTACAATCCTCGTCAACAAATTCTAGAGACAGCTTCTCGACTCTTTTATCAAAAAGGAATTCAAAATGTAGGGATCAACGAGATTATTGCTACGAGCGGGGTAGCTAAAAGAACGCTGTATCGGCACTTTGCTTCTAAAGATGAACTGATTGAAGCAGTAATGAAACACCGAGCTACAGAATGGTTACGTTGGTTTGAAACAGCAGTACAAGATCGCGGTAACACTGCTAAAGAAAGGTTGCTAGCTACATTTGACGTACTACGAGAGTGGTACGCTAGTCCCGATTTTCGTGGGTGTCCTTTTATTAATGCCGTACTGGAAATAGCCGACGCTTCTCATCCCGCACATGGGGTTTCAATAGGAGTTAGGGAATCAATTCGGATGCAGATTAAGCAATTGGCACAACAAGCTGGAGTAGAGGATTCGGAATCATTTTCTCAACAGTATTTGCTTTTAATTGGAGGGGCAAGCTTAATGGCTACTATAGAGGGAGTTTCTGGAGGTGCTAATTACGCTCAACAGGCATTATCAACTTTAATCAATAGTGCCCTTGATTAGAGCAAAAAACTGATTAATCCACCCAAAAATGGATACGGTGCATGGAACGGGATGAGAGATTTTCATGGGTTTCCCAATTCTTATAGCACCAGGACTTACGCAATTGTCATAATCGGTAGTTGGTGCGTGAGTTATAAGTCTTGTTGCTACGTTCAAATATTTTCGCATCTCACACACCCTACACAAAAAATATACCAGTTGCGTAAGTCCTATACTTATTACTTGCGCGTAGCGCTATAAAATTTGGGATACTCCCAAAAAAAATACCCCCTATTGGGGGTAAGTAATTTTTCTTGGATTTTGACACACAAAATATGGTGGTCTGAGTTTCTGTATAGAATTTCTGTATATGTGCCAATGGTAGCAACCGAAAAGCTACATGTCAGTAATAATTGGGTAGCTTTAGAAATATTTCACCTATTCTTTACTCATGATTTTGGGAACCCGGAAAAAGTCCCCTTCTTGTTGTGGTGAACTTTGCAGAATTGCTTCCCTATTTGGATCGGGCTGAAGTACATCAGACCGCGTGACATTAATCACATCAATTGCCCTGGTGGTTGGTTCTATATCACTGACATCCAGCTCGTTTAATTGCTCGATGTAGTCCAAAATATCTCCCAATTGAGTAGTAAATTCTGTTTCCTCACTTGGAGTCAATTCTAAGCGAGCTAGATGAGCTACTTTAAGCACTTGTTCCCTATCAATCATCAGTTTGTTGATTTTGTATGATTCACGAAATTGTTAACTAAATTGTTAAAAGAATACATCAATTTCCATTCTACCTGTGGTTTTCAACCAGTTTTGCGCCTCGATATAATTGTTGGGAGCCATGCGAATGGCTCTCACCCAATAATCAGCAGCTTTATCGAATAATCCTTCTCCTGCCTCTTCATCTCCAGCTTCCTTTGCCCTTTCCCCTTCGTAGTGGAAGATGACAGCAATATTGTTCAATGCTTGAGGAAGGCGGGGGTTATGCTCCAGTGCCTGATGATACAGTTCCAAAGCTTTGTCGCGATCGCCATTACTAGCGTAAATTAACCCCATGTTGTAAAGGATATAACTGCGATCGTTGGGGTCTTCTTCTAATTGTAAAGCTTCTTCGTAATTTTCCAAAGCTTCGGCATATTCCCCGTCTGCTTGGGCTGACATTCCATCTCGGTAATAAACAAAAGCTTCCTTGGCTCGTTTGTTAGCTGGCAGGAGCTTGAGAATTAGATCCGCCATCACAGTAAAGGATTTATCTATAAAGTTATCGTTTTTCTGGGTTCTTGGCATATCTGCTCTAATGCTCCTTTGACTGAGGAGAAATTTGGCTAAGGCTTACCTAGTTAATTTAACGTGAATTTCGCCAGAGATTTATTAATCTATGTTTACCGAAGATAGGCAGAGGGCAGTGTGGGGAGTGTGGAAGGTGTGGGAAGAATGAAGTAAAAACTAAATTCATACTTCAATTGGGCAACGCCAAAAAATCGATTGATTGTAGTGCGGGCATCTTGCCCGCTTTATCTATGCAACTACACTTAACAGCTTATTAGCTTGGCAAAGACTGTTTTTCAAGTTATGGAGCAAAGGATTCACCAAAGTTGTTGTTGCAAATATTAACAGTATGCGACAAAAAAATTTTTGGCTGACAAATTTTTAGAGCTTTTAGATACATTTGTGTGCTGCTTCTGGGAAGCATTGGAGCCGTGCCATGTTGTGAATGCTACTCTATAGAATAATTTGAGGATTTTTTGTTCAATCGCAATTAATAGTATATTTTTTGTTCTTTCCATCATGTACCATTTTAATTAGTTGAATTATTTCCATAAGTAATTGTGCAGAATTATACATTTTTCACTCCTTGCTGGATAACGTAAAGAAAAAATATAAGTATAAGTAATTTTGCTTAACTACTTAATTGGAATAAATTCCAGTTTCTTGATATGCATCTACCCTGAAAATCTGTGGAATTTTAACTAGCAAGCTGTTTATAGCCTGTAAACGTTCTTTTGTTTGTTCTCTCGGCTCCTATTGGGTTAGAAGCCCCTTCCCTTGGGACGATTGTGTTGGGCGCGGAGTTTAAATCCCCGTCCAACACCTGCCCTGTTCTTTGTTCCCTGTTCCCTTTAAATCAAATGACACAGAATTACCCTCACACACCCACAAATGGTCAAGGTCTTTCTTATCCAGAGCAAAATTTCTCTGAATCTCCATCAGCTGTTGAAGAATCTGAATCAATTAGGATTTATCAACAACCAGCAAATGGGCATATTCCATGGACTGATTCCTTCGCTGATGTAGTTAAATTAATTCGGACTTGTGTGAACCAAGAAGATATTCTGGCAACTGCAACAGAGGAAATCCGTCGAGTAATAGGGTGCGATCGCATTGTAGTTTATGGACTGAACCCAGAGTCCCAGGGAGTGGTAATTGCTGAATCGGTTGCTCCTGACTTGACACAGGCTTTGGGGATGACAATTGAAGACCCTTGTTTTGCGGCTAGGTATATAGAAAAGTACCAAAATGGTAGGGTAAAAGCCACGGATAATATCTATGAAGCGAATCTTACCCCTTGTTATATTGAACAACTGGAGAAACTGGAAGTTAAGGGGCATTTGGTGGCACCAATTGTCAACCAAGGGGAATTATTCGGTTTATTGGTTGCCCATGAATGTTCCGGGCCCCGTCACTGGCAAGGGGAGGAAGTGAGATGGTTCTCCCAGATTGCCATGCAAGTGGGCTTTGCCCTAGATTATGCCAAAGTAGTGGCAGAGGCTGGGAATCTTCGCCAACAAATGGACGTAGAAAGTCAATGGGCACAGTACTTTACTGATACTGTGCAACTGATTCGCCAATCTCTCAAGTCAGAAGATGTCCTGAAAACAGCAACGGAGGAAGTGCGGCGCATACTAGCATGCGATCGCGTTGTCATTTATGGGCTGAAGTCAGATTCTGAGGGAGAAATAATTGCTGAATCAGTGGTACCAGGGTTTATACAAGCTTTGGGGATGATAATTCAAGACCCTTGTTTTGCAGCTAGGTACATGGAAAAATACCAAAATGGCAGGGTAAGGGCCACGGATAATATTTATAAAACAAATTTTACCCCTTGTTATATTGAGCAACTGGAGAAACTGCAAGTCAAGGGGAATTTGGTGGCACCAATTCTCAACCAAGGGGAATTATTAGGTTTGTTGGTTGCCCATCAATGTTCTGGGCCCCGTCATTGGCAGGAGTATGAAATTAGATGGTTCTCCCAGATTGCCATGCAGGTAGGCTTTGCCCTGGATCATGCTAAAGTCCTAGCAGAAACCACGGATATTACCCAAAAAGCAGATACAGAAACTCAATGGACCCAATACTTAACTGACACGGTGCGATTGATTAGCCAATCTCTCAATCAACAACATATTTTTCAAACCAGTGTTAAAGAAGTTCATCGCATACTTAGTTGCGATCGTGTAGTCATTTATAGTTTGAATGAAAAATTACAGGGAATGATCATTGCTGAATCAGTCGTCCCTAATTTTCTCAAAGCTTTGGGATTAATTATTAAGGACCCTTGTTTTGAAGCTAGATACATTCAAAAGTACCAAAATGGCAGGGTGAGGGCTACTGACGATATCTATCAAACAAATTTCACCCCTTGTTATATTGAGCAACTAGAGAAACTGCAAGTCAGGGCAAATTTAGTGGCACCAATTCTCAATGAAGGCAAACTGTTGGGTTTATTGGTTGCTCACCAATGTGCCAGGCCCCGACATTGGCAGGAGTATGAAATTAGATGGTTCTCCCAGATTGCCACCCATATAGGCTTTGCCCTGGATCATGCCAAAATCATGGAGCGAAATCATCAAGAGTATGAGTTAAATCACAGCACTTCCTTTTCTCAACGTATTTTTCTCTCTCAACAAGAAGAGTTAAGACAGGTAGTTGTGGAACTCATTGAGGATAACCAAGCTATTTTTACTGCTTTTTCTACCCAAGCTCGAAATCTCTCCAATACCCTGGTTGCTTCCCTCAAAAGAATTCAAAGGGTGTTTGATACCGCAAAATCCCTCAGAGACACCACCGAGCAGGCACAAAGGCAAATGCAACACAATTCCTATTTACTGGGGGAAGGACGGAAAAGCCTCAAATCCACCTTAGAGAGGATTTCCGTTTTCCCAGAAACTACTACAGATGATGGCATCACAGTTCAGTTACTCAATCAGCATTGCCAACAACTCTCCGAACTGATGGACAACCTCGCTATTTGCCTAGGTGAGCCAATCAACAGCCAAACCATCGCCTTAGAAAATAGTCAGGGAGAAGGTATCATTATTAACACGGAGGAAGTATATCAGCTCAGGGAACAGTTATGTGCAGTCATAACAGAAACTCAGCCCTTACTGACTTGTGCGATCGCTAGAATTGATGAAATAATAGAAACTGGAGCTCAACAGAAATCAGCTTGGACACAATCACTACAAACTACTGAGGAAAAACTGGATTCTATTGTCACTGCAACTATGGAAATGAGTAAATTAGTGGATAATATGGCTCAAATTGTCACTAATCAGGCACAAATTTCTGATGAAGCAGGACAGTACGTGGTTGCAGCTAGTAAAATTGTGCATCAAATGTTAGAACAATCACAATCCCTTGGTAAGTGGTTCACTCGCTTATTGACGTTTTGTCAGGAAAATATGCAAAAAATCATGTTTTGGGAAAACATCAAGGGCTTTTTGCGTTCTTCCCGTAAATTGGTGGCATTTTTTACTCCCAAGGATTAAAGTATTTATTTACTTAGGGCTTGCTGAAAAAGTCTTTTGGTGGGGGTAGGCTTCGGCCGTGAGCTCAGCGTTCGACGGCTCGACTGAGCTTCGCCGAACGTCTGAGCTCACGCCG
>JASJCX010000134.1 GCA_030065255.1 Calothrix sp. MO_167.B42
TCTGTTTGACTATATCTTGGTAATCTTGACGTACCCCAATATGGTAACTAGCATTGCGACGAGCAATTGTAGCTAACCAAGTGGTATGAATGGTAAATCCAAAATTAAGGGAAGAATGACTAAGTTTACATAATGCTCCACTGGCTAAATCTTGAGCATCAAAAATCCAAATTTCGTTACCAGTTCCAGACAAAACAGCACAAAAAATGTAACCATTAGTAGAATCTCCTCGATCGTCACCACGGGGGATAAACTGAGCTGAGTTCACCATATAACCCTGAGGAAATTCATAGCGATCGCTAATATTGAGAGATGCATCGGATGTATATATACGATACAAGTGTGCAGGTATGCCTATATCTGCCAAACGTAGTAATTCTTCCGTTGACACCGCTCGATATTTATAATCTTTGTAAAGCTGCAAAACTGAATCACTGATTAATTCTTTCCACAATCCCAAAGATGTCCAGTAAATATTTTCTAAACGTTGGGGAATTGTGGTTGTACTTAAGCCTCCATAGGCATAATATCCAATACCCCAGGTACACTGAGAATCATAAATTTTTTGAGCGTTAATTATCTTACCACTGTTTCCATCAACTTTATATCTCCCCATGCGGCTAATATCCAAGGCATTAGTTATCATCCCATGCAAGCGGGGTTCTACAGGATTATGAGGTGGATAGGGTGATTTATCATAATTACGAATCCATTGCGCTCCATCCCAAGCACAAATCTGAGCCAAGTGGAGAGTAATTTGGTTGTCAGGGTTGTCATAGTCAACTAAAAAGTGGACTGTTTCTAAGGGAATTACCACTTTCTGAGCTACCACTTCCACCTCTAAATCATTGCTCACAGGATATTGCCCTACCTTGAGTTGGCGGCGAGGGATAATATACAAGGTAGTGTTTGGTGACTGGGGACGACCTAAAATAGCTTGGATTGTTTTGTCCACAGCCTTGCTATTGGGGACGGGATTATTAATGACTTGCTCTAACCCAAATTGGAAGGCACTGTCCATTAATATGATGTAATCTTGAGACATACCAATCTGATGCATGGTTTGCTCAATTTTTACCGGAGTTTTATCTGGTAATACTACTCTCCACCGTTCTAAATCACCTGCACCATCCCAACGAATTAGATAAACAAAGTTATCAATATCCACCCCAGCAATATTTTCAAATATATTGCCATAAAACTGGAGTAAATTGTCTGAGAATTGAAAAAATATTTTCCACAAATCTTGGAGGTATTCTCCCCGTAAAAATCCCGATAATCCTTCCAGGAAGTCATCGATCTCTTCGGGGATTTGATCTAGCTCGTAAATCAAGGGTATGGCTTGGAGAATATTGCCCAAAGAGCGACCGTAATTAACTGTGAACATCTCCTTGGTATGGGGGTCAAAAACGGGATGAGCCGTACTCAGCACTGGTTCAAAGGTAAATTTAAAAGGAGTCTCTGCTTGGGCACGCCATTCTTGGTTAGACCCCACAGGTGTTACTGTCTCTAGGGTTTGGGGATCTATTTCGTAAGGACGACCTCCATCCAAATTGAGTAATAAGCGATCGCTTTCTTGCTCAGAGAATTTCATGGCGAGAAAGGCTGTACTCAACTGGTTTCGCAAACCCAAAGGTAGAGATACTCGTCCCATACCAAGATTCCGGAATCGATATTTTTCATATTTGCTTCCTTCTTGAGTGGCTAAATCTGCGTAATAGTCCGGAGTTTTTGCTATTTTTGTCGTAACTTTTACATCCTGTGAACTATTAAAATCAAAGCGATAAATCATCCCATCCCCATTAAAAATAGGAGTACCATCAGGATGTGGTAAGCCTCCAGAATCTACAGAACCAACTGGGGCGACAAGAAATACATGACCGCTAATATCCTGTGGTAACTGACCATCCACAATGTTTAATTTTACGTCATTGAGTTCGCTGCGACTAGCGGTCATTACAGACTCGGGAATTGAACGATAGTTATTAGTAGATATTGGGTGTTGTTCGTTCATGACAGTATTATTCACCATAACTTGAGTGCTTAAACAGATAAATACTCCCTTCGGTAGGTTCATTAAATCGGTATTTCTCTGGTAAGAAGGGAGTAATTTAATTAAAGGAACCGCGTTTCTTTTAGGGTAGATTTCTCAGATGAATATCAGAGAAGTTTTTTATGAATGTAGAGTGTCAATCAAGATAAAAATCAGGGAATGTCTATCATAACCCTCTACTTTTCGCCATCGCTTTTGTTGTCTATACAATCAAGAAAGTGGGGATAAATTTTTTCTGCAAATATCTTCTGAACTTCTTCAGGCTGCTGTTTGACTATTTCCTCATAATCCTCACGTATGGAAACACAATAAATCCCTTGTTGTCTGGGTGCAATTTTGGGTAACCAAGCGCAATGGGTCGTAAAGCCAAATTTAAACTGGGGATGACCGAGTCTGCATAGGGGTTTGGCTATTCCCCAGGTGGGATCTACTTCACCTTTGTGAAAATCCTGGGCATCAAAAATCCAAATCTCACTGGTGCCAATTTCTACATCACCTGCGCGATCGCCATTATCATAAACTACTGTGCAAATAATATAACCGTCCGTTGAGTCCCCACTACCATTAGCACGGGGTACGAATTGGGGGGAATTACCAAAATAACCAGCAGGAAACTGATAAATATCAGCAATTTCCATGGTTTCGGTATTGAGGCGACAGATATTAGATGGTTTACCTCCAGCTGTAGCTTGCTTAACTTCTGTTACGAATTCATCCCTATATTTATAGTCTTCATACAACTGAGAAATATATTTGGAGAGCAAATCAGCCCAAGCACCCCAAGCACCCCAATAAATATTGTCAAACTTTGCTGGAGGATACCAGGAGCCATCAGCCATTTTTTGATTGCTATAGGCCCAAATAGCGATCGCCCAGTTAGCATCAAAGTTAGTAACTATGGCTGATTCACACAGAGTGCCATTTTTCCCATCAATAAAGTAACGACCTAAATGGTTCACATCCATACCGGAAACTACCATCCCCACAGGGGGCTGGGGATTATCTGTCAGGGGTCTATGTATATCTGACTGTCGCAACCACTCAGCCACATCCCAAGCAGAAGCATGGGATGTATGTAGGGTAATGCGATCGCCAGGGTTATCATAATCTACCAAGAAGTGAAAAACTTCCATGGGGATAACTATTTTCTGGGCGGTAACTTCTTTTTTCTGATTATTTAAATCAGCACGAGGAATAATGTATATGGTAGTTTCTGGGGATTGGGAATAGTTAATGATCTGTCTGATTAATTGGTCTAGTTTTTTATTCTTGACCACAATTAACTGATTCAGTCCAATTTTTAAGGAGGTGTCCATCACCACTAAGTAATCTTGAGTAACTCCTATTTGGTGAATAGTTTGTTTAATCTTCACAGGACTACCATCAGGTAATACCAACTGCCAATTTTCAAAGTCATCTTTACCATTCCAACGGAGTAGATAGGTGGCATCTTCCATGTCCTTCACCCCTTCTAGGAAGGTCGATCCGATTTTAACTAGTTGTAATAACTCATCAAAAAAGTCCTTGACATCTGCTAAATCTTCCGCCTCGTCAATTTCCGACCAGAGAATTCCTGGTAATTCTCGCCAAAGTTCTTTTAATGGTCGGGGAATATCTTGATCGCTTATTTCCTCTTCTTCCCGTCGGAAAAAGCTAATGGCTTGCTCGAATAACTCCTTAATTTCTCTCACACCGGCTGTTCCCCATGCCATCAGCCTAGTTGTTTTGTGGCGATCGCTAAAATGATCGATATATTCTTCCAGTCTTTCTAATAAATCCTCGACTTTGCCCAAAAAAGAGCCAATACTCACCAAAATGTCATCCAATACGTCTGTCTGTCGTTTAAAATTGGGGGGAAGCAGACTCTCAAACGACTGGGTAAAATTAACAGTAAACATTTCCTGGGTACGGGGATCGAAATAAGGATGTGCCGTACTCATGATTAAGTTAAAGGGCAACCCCAATTTGAGCTGTTGTTGCCACTCCCTATTCCGACCAATGGGGGTAATTACCTCTAGGGATTGGGTATCAATTTCATAAGCCCGTCCTGCATCTAAAGTTACCAACAGGCGATCGCTATCTTCCCCTGTCAATTTGAATGGTAACCATGCCGTATTGACAACATTACGAACACCGAGAAATTCGGAAATTCTGGCAACACCAAAATTATGGAACTTATACTTGGTATATTCCTCCTCTACCGTAGCTATATCTGCCCAAAAAGAAGGGGTGCCAGCCAGCTTTGTTTTTAACCACACTTTCCCCGGTTGGGGTTCTTGACCCTTTTGGTGAAAATCTAGGCGGCATAACATCCCATCTCCGTTGATCACTGGCACACCGTCTTTGGGAGGAACCACAATGGATGTTCCAGGGATGGGGTGGGAATTGACGAAACCCGATACTGCTGTAATGAATACATGACCATGTAGATCTGCTGGTAATGTACCGTCGATAATTTCCATCTCCACCCCATCTAGCTCTTGCCGGGATAGGGATAAAATGGCTCCTGGGAAGTTAGGACTTGAATTTAATTTGCTCATCTTGCTTGCTTATCACTTGTAAAGATTTAGACGAATAATCAATACCTACATGACCGATGAAATGATTTCCATATCCATTCCATCTAGCTCTTGCCGAGATAGGGATAAAATGGCTCTTGGGAAGTTAGGACTTGAATTCAGTTGGCTCATTTTGTTATTACCTAAATTCAGTTCGCTTATATTTATTATTACCTTATGAATTATTTTTGATTGTAAATATTTAGACAAATAAACAAATAATGAATCTAGAAAAAATACTGGTACCAAATGATATATTGCGCCACAAAATAATGTATTTTTTTTAACTTGCAATTAGAGAGTAAAAACAACTAAATTATGGCTTGCAACAAAAAGTCTTGTGGTGGAGGTAGGCTTCGGCCGTGAGCTCAGCCGAACGGGAACAGGCTTCGACCGTGAGCTCAGTGGAACGGGGACAGTTTAGACCTGTTTTTTTCTATTGTTTTCATCATCAAAAACTCCATATGTAAGAATTTTAAACCTAAAATCCTAATTACCAAAATAGCCTAAAACCATTGATAAATCAGTGTTTTATAGCTATTCAGCTGCACCCTAATTACATTCGGGTAGATATTAACTGAGGCGATCGCGAAAATAATTCAAGTACAATTTACAGCTAATTGTTGCCTTATTTCCCTGTAGATTGACTAATCCCATGCTTTGTAATTTCAAAGCGGTAATTAGCTCGAATTCCACAGGAGTCTGACTATTAATCACTTGTGTCAATGCCACAAGCAATTCTGGCTCTCGCTCCAAACTCAATAGTTGTCCTTGTAAGTGATCGCTATAAATCCCAGGAGAAGAAAGGGATGTTTGCAATACTTGCTCTAGGGTGATATTCTCATGACGAATATAGTATAGTGCTAACCGAAGGAGGTATGGATTTCCTCCCACCAAATCCAGAAGTGATTCCAATTGTTGATTTGACAAATCTAATTCATGGCGTTGAGATAAGTCTTGCAACTGAGCTTGAGTAAATGGTTGTAACTCTATGGGTACACCAACATTAAATGGGGATCTATTAATATTCAGGGGAATATAAACTTCTACCGCATGTGCTACCACTAGCCGCAATTTTTGCCAAATATCCCGATTTTTTGCTTCTTCATGCCAGGTTCGTAATAATCCAAAAAATTCACCAGCCAAATCTGGGTATTGAAATAAATAATCCACATCATCCAAACCCAGAATTATAGGCTCTGCTATTTGCTCTAACAGATATTGTTCAAAATAAATTTTGCAGCTAATGTTACTACCAAAAAGTTCGTCCCAATAATCATCTAAGTGATTGGGTAATCCTAACTCGACGGTAATACTGGCACAAAACCATCGTAAAAATGTATCTAAGCTTTGGAAAACAGCTTGCTCTGCTATTTGTAGGCTTAAAAAAACAGTTTTATAATTTTGCGAACGACCTTGATGTAAAATTCTCGCCATTAGAGAACTTTTTCCCATTCGCCTGGGAGCCTTGATACGCAAAAGTACTCCTGGTTGCAAAATTAACTCATAGCATTCTGCTTCTATTAATGGTCTATCTACATAAAATGGGGAATTCAGAGATACTTGACCTTCAGGAAACTCTAATTGAGTTTTTGATTGTACCAAATCCGACTGCAAGTTTTCATCGACATGAGATTGGGGCCAATAATAATCGTTTTGTTCTAAATTTAAACCAAAAGTACGAAAAAAACGCTTGAGACTTTGTTTATCTACACCTAGCTCACATTTGATAATTTTCATCAGGGTATCTACTGATAAACTAGTGCGCTCACTCATGGCTTCCAAGGTGTAACGTTTGCCACTATTATCATCCATTTCTGCTTGAGACTTAGCTACTTGCAACTTTTGTAATCCTTGAGTAGTTAAAATTACGCCTCGTTTGCGCTTGTGTTTTTTCTGCTTGCGCCCAAAGTTATTCTGAGATGCCACATTCAATTTCGCTGTTTTAATTAGCCTCGTGAAATATACAAATTTATTTTTAGTCCTTCCTAATTAGTCCTTCCTAAAAAGTTGAATAAAAAAGCTATGCATTGTATTACAATAGCTTCTCATCAAAGGAATAATTTTATGTTACAATAATAGCCTAAAATTGACAAAAATTAATTAATATTATTAGTTCTTAACTACTGATAATATTTTTAAGTAAGTATAGTCAGCCTTGATATTATGCATTTGATACAGGGAAATATTTACTTACGTTTTTAAAACCCTAAACTTCTTATTTTTTTATTGTAAGCCATATATCTTATCTGTAAGACTCCCTACAAGCGCCTGAAAATAAAGAAATCGGTTATTACGCAAACTTCTTACTTAAAACCCTAAACTTCGGTTGCATATATGACTGTAAAAGTTGAAACTATACTCAGGCTATAAATTCTAAATGTATCACAAGTGAATATGTATTTTACGTATTTTGATACATTTGGCATTTGGTTTTTGATTTTTTGCAAAAATACCAGTTATATTTTGCATTCCACTTTTTTGTTCTCTGTTCCCCTTCCCAACCTTGACGAGTAATTAGACCCTAGCTGAATTTACGTAAACACATATACGAAAATTATATATGGATTACAAAAACTATATATAGATATATTGTTTGGCGCTGCTGGGGCATCAATGTTGAAAATTAGTTATTTGGGGACAAGCTTATGAAGTTTAGTTAGTAATTAATTGAAAGTTAACCTATTAATATTGGAATTGCCCAAATAATATGCGAGTTACCCTCAATCACATCTATTTTTGTTCCTGGAACAAAAAATTGACAAAACAAAAACAGTCAATTGATATTGGCGAGCAGATTCTGTTAATGCGCCTTGCTTGGGGGGATCGCACAGCATTTTGGCAGTTATGGATACAGTATCAACAACAGATTTATTATTGCTGCCATGCTCGAATGAGAAGTAATTATGATGATACAGAATATGCTTTTAATCAGGTAATGCTCAAAGTTTGGCATCGATTACCGGATGTAGCAGAAAAAATTACTAATCTTCAAGCGTGGTTGAGTCGCATAACGAATAACGTCTGTATGGAAGTGTATCAAGAACGTAAACAAATAGCCCAGTGTATTGAGAATTTTGATTTAGATAGAGATGCAAAATCATCAGCAGCAGCATTACAGTCACAATATTCTCACACCTGGCAACCTTCCCAAGCAGCGATTGCTTGTAGTGAATGGAAAAAGTACATTTATTTAACTCTGGATTGGCTTTCTTCTGGACGGTACTAAAAATTAGCTATAAAACTGTCGGCCATCAGCTGTTAAGACAATTTATGATCCACGAAAGACACTATGAAACCTTATTCTCGAGACTTACGACAGAAAATAATAGAAGCTTACTACAATCAAGAAGGGTCTCAAAGACAGATAGCCCAAAGGTTTTGTGTCAGTTTGAGCTTTATCCAAAATTTATTGAAGAGGTATCGTAATAGCGGTACATTAGACCCAAGACCTCATGGTGGTGGTCAGTCATCAAAATTGAATCCAGATCAGATGAGATTACTCGCCCAATTAGTACGAGAAAATCAAAATTTAACCTTGGAACAGTTATGTCACAAGCTAGAGTTGATGATAGGGGTGAGAATTAGTCGAGCAACTATGGGACGGATAATCAAAAAACTGGACTTGAGTAATAACCGAAACAATCATAGAACCAGTGCGATGCGGAGGAATAAATCAAAAGCCAATACAAATGTTTTAGGATTTTTCTCCATGAAAAACTACTAAACCCAGGAAATAGACGAGAATTACAATGTGTTCAATGTAGAAAACCCTTTCGTGAAAGCCCTGATGTCGTTATCGAGACAAGAAGTGATACAAAACGACTTGCACATCAGATAATACAAAGAATGCTAGAGAAAATATTGTTTTCGGGCACCCAAGGGTTGTTTTTCATATGGAATAATACTATTGTACTGTCTATAATTATTATGTTTTCCCTATTGGGTGAATATATAATATGAATAATTCCATGAAATTTGAACAAAACTAGATATTGTAAGATGTGTGAGAATGGAGTCAAGTAACACACTTTATTAAGGGTGTGGTGCGTTGCTCTATCCCTCACACACCCCAAGTATCTTTTGGCGGCAAATCAAACCGGATTCCGAGATTATTTGTTAATTTTTTTTAAAGCGTCTTGCGCTGCGGCTTTTTCAGCTTCCTTTTTGTTGCTTCCTCTACCTTCTCCAAACTTTTTACCATTTACCAAAACTTTAGCTAAAAAAACTGGACTATGGGATAAGCCACCTACCTGCAATGTGACATATTTTGGTGGTGTGGGGGAAATGTGGTGTTGTACCCACTCCTGGAATTGATTCTTGACATCCAAATTAGAGCGGGATGCAACAACGTTTTCAGATACGGAGTCAAATAGTGGATGAATAATCAGTTTCACTGCTTCAATATCTGAATTATTGTCAAGATAATAAGCTCCGATTAAGGCTTCAAAAGTACTACTGAGTAAATTGGGATTTTGATAGCCTCCTTCCAAAATTGCGCCTTTACCCAAAAGCATTTTTTGATGTACACCTACATCAACGGCAAACTGCGCTAATTGCACTTCATCTACTAGTGCAGAACGCCTCCTTGTGAGTTCATCTTCTTCTTTGTCTGGATAGCGATTGTAAAGATATTCTCCACTCAAAAAATTTAACAAGGCATCACCAAGAAATTCTAGGCGTTCATTGTGCTTATTTGCCTGGGAGTTTTCGTTAACATAGGAGCGATGTGTAAGGGCGCGGTTGAGCAGCTCTTGGTTACGGAATCTTAGAAGTTGGTGCATTCTTTAGACCCATTAACTTGCCGTATATAACTGTACCGCAAAAAATGCAATTACTTATGGTGCCAACGAGGGATTTATACACCAGGTTTTTTCATTGACGAATGCTTGGAACCAGCAAATATCGATAATGATGCCAGAATAACCGCTAAAGTTACCTACTTCGCTTTAATCTAGATAGAGTTAGTGATTGACAGGAAATACCAAAATGGTGGCAAATACTCCGCAAATTATTGCCTTGGATTTCGATGGTGTTATTTGTGATGGGTTGATTGAATATTTTGCTGTAGCTTGGCGTACTTATTGTCAGGTTTGGCAACCTGAAAATACAACTCCTGCAGAAGGATTAGCACAGCAATTTTACCCCTTGAGAGCAGTGATTGAAACTGGTTGGGAAATGCCTGTTTTAATCAAAGCTTTGGTGGAGGGAATTGCAGCTGATGAAATTTATCAAAATTGGGGAAACATTGTCCAAAATTTGGTACGAGTGGATAATCTTAAAGCTTCAGAAATTGGTATTGCATTAGATAAAAATAGGGATGAATGGATAGCAACAGATTTAGATGGTTGGTTAGATTTGCACCAATTTTATCCCGGTGTGGTGGCAAAAATTCAAGCTGCGATCGCTAATCAAATACAAGTATATATAATCACGACGAAAGAAGGACGTTTCGCTCAAAAATTATTACACAAGGCAGGTTTAGATTTAGAGAGGGAAGTCATTTTTGGTAAGGAAGTCAAGCGTCCTAAATATGAAACTCTCCGAGAATTAATTACAACCCATGCAATTGCTCCAGAGGCACTATGGTTTGTGGAGGATCGGCTGAAAACATTACAAATAGTTAACAAACAAGTAGACTTACAAGCGGTGCAACTCTATCTGGCTGATTGGGGATATAACACTCCCCAGGAACGAGAAACTGCTCACAATCATCCCCAAATTCAATTAATTTCTTTGTCTCAATTTACTCAGGATTTCTCTAACTGGCCAATCAATGATCGCGGATTATATTGATTACAATGATTACACTGATTACACTGATTACAATGATCTGTGTAATTCGGATATTTATGAGCTAAAAGTAGAAGGATGAGTATATTTTTGGGAATATCTAAATAATTAAAAATTTATTAATTTTTATCGAACAATTTGTCACATTAGTAGGGTAAATTGTATTGCTATTATGTATGGGTTTATGGATTTATTACTCTGTACTCCGGTGCTCCGGTGCTTCTTCATGGTATCTGAAAAATTAACATTCCATCATGCTTGACCTTACCAAACTCACGGGACAAATGCAGGGTTTGAGTCAACATTTGACACAAGAAGCTGCTGCTAGCCGTCAACGTCTCGAATTAGCCCAAAAATATTTCCGTGATGCTGGCAATCGTCAGGATGAGTTGGTGGAGCAGCAAAAAAACTGGCGGGATCGTATCCTGTTTGCTAATGCAACCCCCACAGAACCCCTCACCACCTGTATCGATATTCCCACTCCTGCCAAAGTTCATACCATCATTGCTACGGATGGTTCCCAAATTTCCCCCAGCCACCACGAAATCGCTTACTGTTATCTCCTCAATATTGGTCGGATAGTCATACATTACGGTCAAAATAAGCACCCTATTCTCGATAGTTTGCCGGAGATATTCTACCGCCAGGAAGATTTATATATGTCTCGCAAATGGGGAATTAGAACTGAGGAATGGATGGGTTATCGTCGCACTGCATCGGAAGCGGTAATCCTAGGTGAGTTAGCTATCAGTGTCAAAGAAGAAATACCTCTGTTGGCAATGGTAGATGGTTCCTTGATTTACTGGTTTTTGGAACAATTACCTAGTGATGCTAGGGAGCATATTCTACCTCCGATTTTAGAAGCTTGGCAACAAATGCAGGAGGCTAAGGTTCCATTGATGGGTTATTTAAGTGCTTCCCGTAGTATTGAAGGGATGAACTTTTTACGTCTGGCAGCTTGTCCCCATCCTTCTCCCGATTGTATGAGCTTTTGCCCCAACCAACAGGAAAAAGTTCCTTGTAAAGCTTTTGAATCCTTGCGGGATACCACCCTATGGACAACCCAACTCAAACCAGGGCAAAGGGGTCCTTTATGGCGTAGTAATGCCAGGATTCTGGATTTATATCACGATCAACAAATTTATTTTTGTTACGTCCATGTCGGTGCGGAAATTGCCCGAATAGAAGTGCCTGAATGGGTAGTTAAAGATAAACAATTGTTTGAGCAATCCTTGGGGATAATGCTAGCTCAGGTACAAAAAGGGTATGGTTATCCAGTGGCAATTGCAGAAGCACATAATCAAGCAGTGGTGCGTGGTGGCGACAAAACCCGCTTCTTTGCTCTCTTAGAAAGACAAATGATTAAAGCAGGTTTGAAAAATGTTGGTACCTCTTATAAAGAAGCACGTAAACGGGGAAGCATTGCATAAATCCTGCTCTACCGCTTTCATCCCCGACTTAAAAGATGTTCATTCCTCAAAACTTTTTTGGTTTTGAGGAATTCACTTTGGGGTTTTGCTGCATATTCCCTTATATAGCAATGGATATATTGGTTAGGACAGTATTGTTCGACTCAAGTACTCTCAACTGCCAACTGCCAACTGCCAACTGTCAACTGTCAACTGTCAACTGAAAAATCTCCTAATGCAGGCTGGCTATAGCTATAAATCCTCCTTAGTAGCAATAACTAATAAGGAGGATTGATACTGGTCCCAAGTACAAGCACCCTAAAATATTAATCTAGAAATCTTCCAGAAACTGACTAAGACGGCTGATTAATGGGTCAACATCTGTCGGAGGATTATTAACAGCATTGTTAGAAGTAGAAATTGGTACTGCTTCCACAGCAGGCGCTGAATGGTTGGCATACTGAATCACTGGTTGTTGATTAACCGCGATTGCCAATTGTGCAACTTGTTGGCTAAGTTGCAACATTTGGCGTTCTATAGCTTCTAAACGATGGGCTTCTTTGGCAAAAAAACGTTCTTCAAGGTTAGCCAGTTGATTTTCCAATTCAGCAATCTTTTGTTCAGTTCCTGATTTAACTGCCGCCATCTGGCCAGGTTTGACAGATTCCGGTACGCATAAAGACTGCCACAGAGCCTCCTTACAGAGGTCGCTAAAATTTTTGTCTGGCTGTTTTTCCAAATGGCTATCAACAAGCGCCAGCAAACTTTCATCTGCAACCCCTGGTTCAAACGTAACCGATTTAACCTTTTTTGACCATTGGAACATTAGTATTAAGACCTAAGTATTAAGACCTAGCAGCGCGATTGGATGAGATCTGTGCCTCTCCATAAATATACTGTCCCAAAGCATTTGCTTGGCGAGACGGTGCGGCTAAGTGGGCGTTAATTCTTGCTTCTTTAAGAAGACGCTGTACATCTTCCCAGAAAAATTCTCCACCCCCTCCAGTGAGAATCACGTCCGTCACCCGTTCTGGTAGCCAGTCTATCACGCGATCGCAAATTTCACGGGAAAATAGTTCTATGAGGTTGGGGAGAAAATCATCCAAGTTAGTAGGCTTGTTAGCACCCCTAGGACGATAAAAGCGATCGCCTTTGGGTTTATTCACAGCAGAAATTAGAGCTAGAGATTGGCTATCTGCTCCCTCAATTTCCTTTGCTACTAATTCATAGAACTTATTCATACCAAAGTCCTCGCTCTTGGAGGCTCCTCGGGCAAAGCGGAAATTATCAACCATCAAGCAATCAATAGTTTGGTGTCCGATGTCTACCAGTGCCACTGACAACTTGGTAAAATCCGGACTTCCAGGACTTTTTTTCGGTTGAGCCTCACACCACATTAGACTACCATAACCTTCTGGCATCACCCAAACTTTGGTAATGTTCACTTCCACTGTTTCACCACGAAAGTTCATTACATGGGGACCAGTTAACTGACTAAGCAACTGAGATTTTTCCTTCTCAAACTGTTCTTGGGACAGATAAGGCAAACCTAAAACAACAGAAATATCACCTTTGAGTTTGAAATAGCCAGCCGATGCCAACACTTTAATCAACGCTAACTCGACCTTGGATTGACCTACACCTAGATTTGCCCCAAAATCAGCAGCTAGTTGACCAACGGCGTATCCAATGTTTTGATACTCCAACCAAAGATCCATTAGTGGATCTGTGGCGCGGGCTTCAAAAACACCTCCTCGTACCTGTTCCATGGACATTTGTTTCACATTAGATGGAACAAATGTCACGTTACCAGCATCACGACTGACACAGGTTTTTGTAGAAGTTCGACCTAAGTCAACACTGAGAATATTTTTGCCACCACCAGTACTTATGGGCTTGGGTGCAGCAGCATTGATGGGCGTGGAAGCCGATACCCTATTCATGGGAATAGCAGCGGCATTCATTGGGGTAGCGGCAGATGGTTGGTCTGTCATGAAAGCTCCTAGTTTTTACCTAGCTCTAAAAAGTTAACATGCTCGTGTTACAAAAAAGCGTGCTAC